>NZ_JBNPXF010000005.1:0-165664 GCF_050433445.1 Kroppenstedtia sanguinis
TAGGATGGCTACCTTTATTCCAGGGCTTCAGCCCATCGAGATTGTAGTGCCTGTGGCGCAAAGGTCGCTTTGGCAGCACACGACTCCCTTCCGCTACCCATTTTCTGGTTATCAACAGCCCTGAAAAATATGATATAAAATGAATATTTATTTGATTAAAGCAATGAATTTATGTATGATAACGGAAACAGATCATTTTATTGTGCGTTATGTGAGCGCTTTCATTCTTCCTTTGTTTAGAAAGGGTGGGATCTCATGAATGCAGTTTATCGCCAGTTGTTGACCCCTTTGAGCTTTTTGCAGCGATCGCAGCTGATGTTTTCAGAGAAGACCGCTGTGGTTCATGGCGAGCGTCGGTACACTTACCAGGAATTCGCCAGAAGAATTTATCAGTTCGCTTCTCGCCTCCAGAGAGAAGGCCTGAAAAAAGGTGATCGAGTCGCTTTTTTGACACCCAATATTCCAGCATTGCTGGAAGCTCACTATGCTGTCCCGGCTGCTGGTGGTATTCTGGTCCCTATCAACACTCGCCTTCAGAAAGGGGAGGTGGATTTTATCCTGCGGCATTCCGGTGCCTCCTGGCTGTTTGTAGATGCGGAGTTACTTCCTCTCATCTCGTCTTTGCAGATGGAGGATGTGAAAGTAATTCAGATCGACGACACCGGGGAGGCAGAGGATCCTTATGAACAGTTTCTGGCGGGCGGTCTTCCCGAACCTGTAGAAAGTGAGTTGGAGCATGAGGAAGAGACGATCTCTATCAACTACACCTCAGGGACGACAGGAGATCCCAAGGGGGTGATGTATACCTATCGCGGAGTCTATCTCAATGCTCTCGGAGAAGTGATTGAAACGGGCCTGAATGACCGAAGTGTCTATCTGTGGACCTTGCCGATGTTTCATTGCAACGGATGGTGCTTTACCTGGGCGGTGACAGCTGTAGGCGGGACCCATGTCTGTTTGCGTCAACTGGATGCGGACCGAATTTGGGATCTCTTTGAAAGGGAAGGGATCACTCATTATAATGGGGCACCTACGGTTCAGGGGATGTTGGTGAATCACCCGAAAGCTCGACCTATGGAACGGGCTGTGACGGCTACCGTAGCCGGAGCACCGCCGTCTCCCACTCTGTTGAGGCAAATGAAGGAACTGAATATTCACCCCATTCATGTTTACGGTCTGACAGAGACTTACGGCCCCCATACGATTTGCAGGTGGCAGTCCCATTGGAATATCTTGCCTGTGGATGAGCAGGGGCGGCGGATGTCCCGACAGGGACAGGCTTATGTCACGGGGAAAGGGGTTCGAGTGGTGGATCATGAAATGCAGGATGTGCCACAAGACGGTCAAACCATTGGGGAAGTGGTGATGCAGGGAAACCTGGTGGCCAAGGGCTACTACAACAATCCAGAAGCCACGGAAAAGGCCTTTGCTGGCGGTTGGTTCCATTCCGGGGATCTAGGTGTCTGGTATCCTGACGGATCGATTGAATTGAAAGACCGGTCTAAGGATGTGATCATCTCCGGAGGGGAAAATATCTCTTCTATCGAAGTGGAACATGTCATCGCCCAGCACCCGGCGGTCTCAGAGGTCGCGGTAGTGGCCATCCCCCATGAAAAATGGGGGGAACGTCCGAAAGCTTTTGTCTCCCTGAAACGGGGAGAAGAAGTGACGGCACGGGAACTGATCCAATTCTGCCGCGACCGACTGGCTCATTTCAAATGCCCAGATCAGGTGAAATTCGGCGAACTGCCGAAGACATCTACGGGAAAAGTACAAAAATTTGTATTACGGGAAAGGGAATGGGCCCAGCAGGTGAATCGCATCCATTGAATTGCAAAAAGGATCTCCACACATGGAGATCCTTTTATATTTGCAGGGCATAGCGAAAGCTGGCGGCCACCTGGGGAAAATCGTCTATTTCCAGAGTGCGGGGGTCGAGGAAGAGTCGGTCTTGGGAGACCCGTCCCACCACGGGCACCGGTGCCTGCCGCAGGCGGTACTCCAGTTGGGTGAGGGAGATTTGCCGGGGAGCGATGGCGACACAGTGAGTGGGAAGCTCCACCCCAGGCATGGAGCCGCCACCTACCTCGGAACGGGCGGGCACGATTTCGATTTGAAGGGCCTCCCCGACTGTGTCCTGGATCCTTCCGGACAGCTGTTCCGCCGCGGACTGCAGTTCTCCTTCATCCTTCAGAATCTGACGCAGGGTGGGGATCTCCCGTACCGCTTCCTCGGGATTGAGATAGTGGCGCAGAGTGGCTTCCAAAGCGGCCAAGGTGAATTTATCGACGCGGAGGGAGCGGGTCAGTTGGTTTTTCTTCAATCGATCGATCCAGCTTTTTTTACCAACGATGATCCCAGCTTGGGGACCGCCTAACAGCTTATCCCCGCTGAAGCTGAGGAGGTCGGCCCCGGCTTCCAGACACTCCTGGATCGTGGGCTCATTTCCGATGCCGCGGGTTTTTAAGTCATAGAGAACCCCGCTGCCCAGGTCTTCAAAGAAAGGGATGTTCCGCTTCTGGGCCAGCGTCGCCAGCTGTTGCCGGGAGGCTTCCTCGGTGAAGCCGAGGATCCGGAAGTTGCTAGTGTGTACTTTCATCAGCATTCCCGTCTCATCGGTAAGGGCTTGTTCGTAATCCTGAATCCGGGTTTTGTTGGTGGTGCCCACCTCTACCAATCGGCCGCCACTTTCCCGCATAATCTCAGATACCCGGAAGGAGCCGCCGATCTCGACTAGCTGCCCCCGGGAGACGATCACTTCTTTTCCCTTGGCTAAGACCTGTAGTACGTGGAAGACAGCGGCGGCGTTGTTGTTGACCACCAAGGCGGCTTCCGCCCCGGTGAGACGACGGAGGAGATCCTCCACGTGGTCATAACGGGAGCCCCGGACTCCTTCCTCTAACCGGAATTCCAGGTTGCTGGCGGATCGGGCTACTCGCTGGATCGCCTCCGTCGCCGCCTCGCTCAGCACGGCCCGGCCCAGGTTGGTATGGAGAACCACGCCGGTTCCATTGAGAACTGGGCGGAGTCGAGGCTCCGTCAAGCGATGGAGGGAGTCCACGGCCTGGGCGGCCAGTTCAGCCATAGACGGGCCCTGAATTGTTTCATTCTCCAGGATCACCCGCCTGTTCATGGCGATCGCATCCCCCACCGCCTGGGTCACCCATTCTCGGGGCAGACGCTCCAGCCACGGAGCCAGCTCCTCTCGCTTCAGCAGTTCATGAACCGCCGGTAACCGGCGTAAGGCTTCTCGTTGTTGTTGGGTCGGCATCGGGTTCAACCTCTCGGTGCAGTGTTATTTCCATCATAGATGATGGATTCCGCAAATAAAAACCGTTATAGAAATGATTGACTGCTGATTTCAATGCATCCTATGCAACGATACGATATTGGCCTGGTGGTAGTGGCTGTGATCAGCCGTGTGCCAGATCCCCCGATGTAGGGTGGACTTCTTCTACGCGAAACTATCGTTGTACTTAATCGTAAGGTTCAAGAAGATCCTTCAACGGAACACCTGAAACAGCGGGAATTATCCATTGGAGTCCAGCTTGGTTCCATACACATCCTTCAACTCTTCGGGAACAGGTTCCCCTTTGATCCGATATACATAGTGGAGATCAACTACTGCCAGGTGACAGATCAATTGGCCCACACCGTGTAAGTTTCCGTCAGGACCTTCCCGGATAACCCCGTCTACGATGGAGAAAAGGCTTCTACGTATCTTTTTCAGTTGCATGAAGAAGTTCAATCACCGGATCCAGATCCGAATCGGGTTTTAGATCATGTAACAAATTCTATTTTCCTCCTGACTAGATGGAATCTTGATCCTACCCACTTCTTTTTCGCATCAAAATCTTCCTTCTCATTCATCGGATCCCTACCGAGGAACTGATTGTCCACAAAGGTGAAGCCCCCGGCCAGCGACGGCGGGGGCTTCACCTTTGCCTCAGTATACGCGGATCTTGCCGGGGTGTTCCTTAGTGACGCGGCCGATGATACGGGCATCGTTTACGCCGTTGCGGTGGAGGGCGGCCAGGGCTTCCTTGGCCTGTTCCTCCGGAAGGGCGGCGAGGAGGCCGCCGGAGGTGACCGCGTCGCACAGGATGGTGTGCAGGGTGTCACTCACCGTCTCCTCGAGCCGCAGGACATCCTCCAGATGGCGAGTGTTGGCCCGAGTACCACCGGGGACGATCCCCTGTTGGGCCAGTTCGTCAGTGCGAGGGAGGATAGGGACAGCCTCCGCCTCGATCTCAAAGCCGACACACCCGGCCCGACTCATCTCCGAAGCATGTCCCAAGAGGCCGAAGCCGGTCACGTCGGTGCAGGCCTGAACAGCATAGCCGGATAGAGTTTCTGCAGCTGTCCGATTCAGGGTGGCCATCACCTGAGTCACCCGTTGGATCTCTTCCTCGGTGACCTGATTGCGTTTGATTCCGGTGGTGTGGATCCCAACGCCGATAGGCTTGGTCAGGAGGAGTTGATCACCGGGGCGAGCGCCGCCCTTACGCCAGATCCGGTCCGGATGAACCTTTCCGGTGACGGACAGACCGAACTTGGGCTCCGGGTCATCGATGGAATGCCCACCGATGATCGCGGCCCCAGACTCCTTCACTTTGTCGGAGGCTCCCCGCAGGATATCCGCCAGGAGGGAGGAATCTAGCTGGGAAAGGGAGAATCCCACGATGTTCAGGGCCGTGATCGGTCGTGCCCCCATGGCATAGACATCGCTTAAGCTGTTGGCAGCGGCGATCTGTCCGAAGGCGTAGGGGTCGTCCACGACAGGAGTGAAGAAATCCACCGTCTGCACCAGAGCCGTCTCCTCATCGATCTGGATTACACCGGCATCATCGGGCTCCGACAGTCCCACCAGTACTTCCGGTTGTTCCTGGTCACGGGGTAAATGACGCAGAACCTGCGCCAGGTCCGAAGGACCGATTTTGCAGCCTCAACCCGCTTTGGCCGAAAGTTGGGTCAAGCGGATCTCATCCCGATCTTTCATGCTCTCACCTCCGGGACAACATTTCCGTTTATTATACCCCAGTGGCGGAGGAAGAAGGAAGACGGATAGATTATCCGATATAATCAAGGCGGAAAATGTTGCAACGCCAGACATCTCAGGAAAAAGAGGGGCAAATGATCATGGCCACGATCAAAGGTGTGGCCAAACTGGCGGGGGTTCCCCTTCCATGACTACGGTTAGCGACTGGATCAGTGAGCGGAGCAAAGAAGGGGGATGAACGAGGTGCCACAGGCATGTTGATTCGCTTATTTTAGGTAGGAAATCAGGTCGGGCTGGTGGGAGGGTGAAGAGCCTTTGCGCTCTTTGCAAGAGATCGTAGCCGTCCCACCAGCCCCCTCCTCTCATACGATGGGGGCAAGGGGAAGAACGAAAGGATCGTTTCGTTCCCCTCATCCACTTTATAGTTAATCAGAAATTCCGCCCGGGAAAAGAAATCCTGCTCCCTGCGGAACTGATAGGGGGCCAATCTTCTCAGCGCTGACAGGAGGGAGCCGGGTGAACAGAAAAAGCGAACAGCAGGGAAGCTGCTCTGACACAGATCGAGGCTTTTTGCAATCGAGTGCAGGCAAGGTGAAAAACCGGTTTTCTCCTTGGAGACAACCGGTTTTTTGTTGGGGTCATTGTGGGTATACTTCGAAGATAGTGTGTCGGATGGTTTCTTTATATGACAAGGACCCTATGATATGATGAGGGTCGGAATCTCAATCGTGTGATCAAAGGATGAACGATATGGTATATCTGGATAACAGTGCAACGACACAGCCAGACCCGGAGGTGATCCGGGTGGTGGCCGACGTGATGAAGAATGTATATGGAAATCCCTCCTCCCTGCATGGGTGGGGGGGAAAAGCGGAGAGGCTTCTCAAGCAGTCGAGGGAGGCCACAGCCCGGCTTCTGGGGGTTTCCCCCGGAAGCCTGGTCTTTACTTCGGGAGGAACGGAAGCCAACAACATGGCCATCAAAGGAGTGGCCTGGCAACATCGCAACCGGGGGCGGCATTTGATCACCACCCAAGTGGAACACGCTGCCGTCCTAGAAGTCTGCCATCAGCTGGAGATGTCGGGATGGAAGGTGACCCGGCTTCCAGTGGATGAATCGGGAGGGGTCCGACCGCAAGATGTGGAAGCGGCCATGACAGAGGAGACGGTGTTGGTCTCCGTCATGCATACGAACAATGAGGTGGGAACGATCCAACCGATCCCGGAAATCGGCCGGATCGTCAGCCGGTATCCGAAGGCCTTTTTTCATGTGGATGCAGTTCAAGCCTTTGGAAAATGCGAATTGCGACCCCAGGAGTGGGGCGTGGATCTGATGAGCTTCTCCGGCCATAAGTTCCATGGCCCCAAGGGTGTGGGCGCTCTTTACATTCGAAAGGGAGTCACCCTCACTCCACTGTTGACGGGAGGCGGACAGGAGGAGGGGTTTCGGTCCGGAACGCAAAATGTTCCCGGTATTGTCGGGTTTGCCAAAGCAGCCATCCTGGCCGAGGAGAGACGCAGGGAAGCAGTCTCCCGCTGGCTTCGTTGGAAGAGAGAAATGGTTGAAGCGCTGACCTCTTCTCTCGACGATCTGAGGATTCATGGGGATGTTTCGGCGGAGGGAGGAGCTCCACACATTCTCAGCCTCTCCTTTCCGGGGTTGAAATCGGAAGTGATTGTCCATGCCTTGGAAGAAAAGGGTGTCTATGTTTCCAGCAAATCGGCCTGTTCTTCCAAGGGTGAAAAGCCCAGTTCCGTATTAAAGGCGATGGGAGTCAGCGACGAGGTGGCATTGGGTGCGATCCGGATCAGTATGGGGTGGACCACCACCCAAAAAGAGATCCATCAATGCATCGAAGCTCTCACTGAGGTGATTCCGAGATTGAAGCTTGTGATGAAAGGGATGTCTAAATGAGCGATCTGATTCTGATCCGTTATGGGGAATTGGCTTTGAAAGGAAAGAACCGCAACCAATTTGAAAATCGGTTGCTCCAGAATATCCGGGAAAAATTAAGTTCTTTTTCCGGGGTTCAGGTGAAAAAGACCTTTGGTCGCATGTTTGTCGAATTGAATGGGCAACCGATGGATCCGGTGGTAGAAGAGCTACGGGAAGTGTTCGGGGTGGTTGGCATCTCCCCTGCAACTCGAGTGGAATCCGACCTAGATCAGATCCAGGCGGCAGCACTGGAGTTGGTGCAGGGATTGGATCCCCGTCCTCGTACTTTCAAAGTGATCGCCAAACGGGCTTGGAAGGAGTTTTCCCACACTTCCCAGGAGATCAATCATCTGTTGGGGAGCCATATCTTAAAAAACACTGAGGGAATTCAAGTAGATGTCCATCAGCCAGAACTGTCCTTGCGAGTGGAAGTGCGGCGGGAGGGAACCTATCTTTACGGACGGGATCTCTCGGGTCCAGGGGGACTTCCCGTGGGCAGTAGCGGTCGGGTGATGTTGATGTTGTCCGGGGGGATCGATAGTCCGGTAGCGGCCTATTATGTGCTGAAACGGGGGGCAGCCCTGGAAGCAGTCCATTTTCATAGCTATCCCTTCACCAGTGAACGAGCCCGGAAAAAAGTGGAGGATCTAGCGCAGATCCTGACTCGATATGCGGGCAAGATCCATCTGCATGTTGTGCCCTTCACTGAGATTCAGACACAGATTCGGGAGAAGTGTCCTTCTGCCTATATGATCACGATCATGCGCAGGTTTATGGTTCGCATCTCCGAGGAGCTGGCCCGGAGCAATCAAGCCCTCGCCCTAGTGACCGGGGAAAGTCTGGGGCAGGTGGCCAGCCAGACTCTGGAGAGTATGAACGTCATTAATGATGTGACCCGGATGCCGATTCTCCGTCCGCTGGTCGGGATGGACAAACAGGAGATCATGCAGGTTTCCCGGAAGATCGGCACTTATGAAACATCGATCCTCCCTTATGAGGATTGTTGCACGGTGTTTCAACCTAAGTACCCGGTTACCCGTCCCGGAGTGGAGCGTTCCCGGGCCTTGGAGGCCAGCTTGGATGTGGAAAGGCTGGTTCAGGATGCGGTGGCAGCGACTGAATGTGTCACCTTGAAACGGGAGACCACTCAAGAAGAGTTTTCTTATTTCTGATGGTACCCACCCTGTAAGGGGTGGGTGTCGAATCTGTTTTCTGAATTATTCACCAATAGGGAGGAGAGCGGAATGAATTGGAAAGAGAGCGTATTGGAATTGACCCAAGACCTGGTACGCCACCCTAGCATCAACGGAACGATTGGAGAGCGGGATATCGCATATCGCATCTATGATTACTTTAGTGAACTTCCCTATTTTCGCGAACATCCGGAACATCTTCGGATGGTGAAGACCCATCGGGATGAACGAGAGCGATACAATGTGTTTGCTCTGGTAAAAGGGGGAAATGCGTCTTTTACTGAAACGGTGATTTTGATGGGCCATATGGACACCGTGGGGGTGGAGGATTACGGAAAGTGGAAACGGCTTGCCTTCTCCTCTGATGAATTGATGGAGAAATGGAAAAAGTCCAAAATCCCTAAAGAGGTCCAACAGAATCTACAAAGTGGCGATTGGGCCTGTGGGCGGGGCTCTGTGGACATGAAGTCCGGGGTAGCCGCCCATATGGTGCTGACCCGTTATTTTGCTGAGCATCCGGAAGAATTGCAGGGGAATGTCCTGTTTCTCTCCGAATGTGACGAAGAAGATAACTCCCAGGGAATCTTGTCTGCCCTCTCCGATCTTTTTCAGCTAGCGGAGGAGGAGAATCTTTCCTACATCGCTGCCATCAATGGGGATTACACTTCCCCCCGCTTTGCAGGGGATCCCCATCGTTATGTCTATCTGGGAACCGTGGGCAAGCTGTTGCCGGCGTTTTTTATCGCGGGCAAGGAAACTCACGTGGGGCAGGCCTTCGAGGGATTTGACCCCAATCTGGTAGCCGCAGAGCTGACCCGGCATCTGGACTACAATCCGGATTTTTGTGATGAGATGTACGGGGAAATCACGCTACCGCCGGTTTCCCTGAAACAGACGGATCTCAAATCTCGATACGATGTGCAAACTCCGATTTCCGCTTTGGTTTATTACAATTTTTTTGTCCACAGCATGTCTCCTAAAGAGGTGTTGGAAAAGCTGAAAGAAGTGGCGAGGGAAGCAGTGGATGCCGCCTGGAAACGATATCAAGCCCGCTATCTCCGTTATAGTCAACGCACAGGGGAACCCCTTCGCTCCTTGGAGTGGAAACCACGGGTGTTTACTTATGAGGAGTTGTACGATCAGTGCAGTGCTCGATACGGAAGTGAGTTTGAGGAGAGTATGCGGGTTTTTGTCATGAATCTTCTCAACGAAGAGGAACTGGACCTGCGGGATTATTGTCGCAGGATGGTGGAGGAGTGTTGGTCTTGGGAGGAGGAAAAAAGTCCAGCGGTGATCCTTTTTTATGCCTCCATCTATATGCCGCGGATTGTCTTGAATGAAAAGGAGAGTCGGGATCGACGATTGATCCAGGCTGTGCGGAGGGCGGTGCAACAAATCCAGCCTCGATGTGAACATCCGATTCAGGTTCGCAACTTTTTCCCCTATATCTCCGATATGAGTTTTGTAGCGATCAGTGACGACCGGGAAGGAATCACTTCCCTGGAAAAAAACATGCCTGCATGGGGTACCAAACACCGGATGGATGTTGATACCATCCAGGCGCTGGATGTGTCGGCGGTCAATATCGGTCCCTATGGGATGGATGCACATAAACAATGGGAACGAGTGGAAATTCCCTATTCCATGGAGATCGTCCCCAACCTGAGTTACCAGGTGATCCGAAACTTGTTGAGTTCCTAAGGACCTGTATTTGGATTGAGGTAAGTTTTCTCTTTTCACCTCTCCAATGTATTTTAATGGTGTTTAAGCGATAGGATGAGGGTATAGGAATGGACAAGGGAAGGTTGGGTTGGAAGCAATGGATGCACACTTATGGATCGGATTCTTCAACATCATCATTCTCGATCTGGTTTTGAGTGGGGACAATGCGGTGGTTATTGGGATGGCAGCACGCAGGTTGCCCGATAAACAGCGGAAGCAGGCGATTATTTATGGAACCGGCGCTGCTGTCGTTCTCCGGATTGCCCTTACGCTGATTGCAGTATGGTTGTTGAAGATTCCCCTGTTAAAAACTGTCGGGGGTCTGCTGCTCCTCTGGATCGCCCTCAAATTGTTGGCGGATGAAGGAGGGGAGGCGGATATGAACATGGGTCACGGATTAAAATCTGCCATCAAAACCATCATCGTTGCGGATGTGGTGATGAGCCTGGATAATGTGCTGGCCGTGGCCGGTGCTTCGCATGGAAATTTTTGGCTGGTCTTGTTCGGCTTGGCCCTCAGTATTCCCATTCTGATGTGGGGGAGCAAACTGGTCGCTTCCATCATCAACCGTCTCCCTTGGTTGGTTTATGTAGGAGCGGGGATTCTGGCCTACACAGGGGGACAATTGATCGTGGAGGATCCCATTGTCCACGATCATCTCATCCGACATGTGGAATTTCTATCCTGGTTGACGCCGGTGGCTCTGATCTTCCTCGTGTTGATCGTGGGACACCTTTGGAAGGAACATCGGTCGAACCCTTCCTGATGGAATATTTGCCAGAAGATAGGAAGAAAAAAGCCTGCCAAGGACGATGACGGCGGGCTTTATGGTTGTATGGTCGGCCCTTGATTGACAAATAATATCCATGTTTACGAAAGAAAGGAGGGGGCCGATGATTCCCAGGGTCTTTCTTGTAGCATGGCAATGGATGGATAAAATATATTATGGAGTGACTCGTCTACAGTATGTGGATCGCACTCATCACAATTTGTTCCGGGTCGTGGTGAAGCCGTATCGAGGGGAAGTACTGATGACAAGGGATGGAGTTCAATTAAAGAAAGGAGATTGGTATGCAAAACTCCATCTCCATAATTTCCGCATTGCTCAGTTGCTGCTGGAGACCCGCCGCCACCAGGGAAAAAGGTCGGAGATCGGTATCGAGCTACTTATCCTGCGCCAGATCCGAAGCTCATTTCCCGCTCTAGCAGAATTTCTGGAAAATCATCCTAGAGGTAATCAGATTCAGGTGTTGCTGGGTACTACATTTTTACATTCGGGTTCGGAGCACTTAGGCTTTGCTACCCGGGAAATCCCGGGCATCATCCGGATGCGGTTGAAGTCCTTCTTTCTGAAATGGATTTTGGTCAGTTGCCATCCTCAGGGATGGAGGAGACTCAGAAATTATAAACATCCTCTGATCCCTAAACGGGTGTTTATTTCACGGGAAGAATTCAACCGACGATATCATTCGGCGGGGATGAAATAATGGAGAAAAGAATACTGGTGTTCACAGAGACGATCGGAGGTAGCGGACATTTTCAGGCGGCCCAGGCCATCCGCAAAGGATTGAACCGGGTGAATCGGGAAGTGAAAGTGGAAATTGTATGTGGACTCCCCTATTTCAATCGGCAACTGGAAGGAATGATTCGCAAAGTTTATTTGAGTACGCTTCATCATGCTCCCGGGTTGTGGGGAGCGGTCTATAGCAAAGAACGGGAATTTAGTGAAGCCTTCCGTACCTCCTTGGCACGGGTTTTGGCGGGGAAAATGGGTGAACTTTTGAACACTCGTCAGCCTCACGTGGTGATTGCAACCCATGCTTTTTGCCTCGGGGCTTTGGCGGAGGCGAAGGATCGGATGGGACGCCCTTTCCGATTGGGGGCAGCAATCACTGATTTTGACGTCAACGGGTTTTGGATTCATCCCGCAGTCGATTTTTACTTGGTCGCACATGAACGGGTTGCCGAAAAAATGATCCGGGAGTTTGGAGTGGAGGACCGACGGATTTACCGCACGGGAATTCCCATCTCTCCGGACTTTACAGAGCCCCTGGCATGTAAAGCCAATTTGCGGATGCAGATGGGGATCGATCCGAAGGCGTTTACGGTGTTGTTGATGGGTGGAGGAATGGGATTGGGTCCACTGGATCAGACGATCACTCAGTTTCGGCGGGATCTGCCCCAATCCCAGTTGGTGGTGGTGACGGGAAAAAACCGGGAGCTATATGACCGCCTGCAGGCCCGCTTCCACGGCGACAAGAAAGTTTATCTCTTCGGTTATGTGGATGGGATGCGGGATTGGATGGGAGCTTCCGATTTGATTGTGACTAAGCCGGGGGGAATGACCAGCTCAGAGGCGCTGGCTACAGGCCTGCCGATATTGATCTGCCAGCCTATACCTGGACAGGAAGAACGGAACAGCCGTTTTTTGATGCGGGAAAGAGTGGCACTCCGGCAAGACCATCCCCAGTCCATTCCCCGGCATATCCATCCCTTACTGCAAGACCCGGAGCGCTGGAGACAGATGGGAAAGCGCGCCAAGGCATTGGGGCGGCCCCGCTCTTCACTGGATGCCGCCCAAGTCATCCAGGATTATCTGTAACAAACTACCCCGTCCAAAAGTGGGACGGGGTTGAACATTTTAAAAACCACCGATACTGTGGAAAGTGATTTCAGGTCGAGAACGCAGACGCATGTTAAAGCCTGTCTGTCCCAAACCGTCACTGATATAGAAAGCACGCTTCTCATGATAATGCAGCCCGCTGATGATATTCTGGTTGGGAAGCTTGCCCATCCGCTTGAGATGATAAGGCTTGGGCCAGTTGATCTGGCCGCCGTGGAAGTGACCGGACAGGAGATAATCGAAGTGGTGATCCATCTCCAACACGATGTTTGGATCGTGGGTCAGAACGAGTTGAATCCCTTTGTCCACACCGAAAAAAGCTCGGTCCGGATCACTGTGTCCAGAGTAATGGTCATCAATTCCGATGATGTTCAAGGTGTCACCATCGATGGGAATTTGGATGTGTTCGTTTTTGAGGACGACGCACCCCCGTTTTTCCATCTCTTTTTGTAGAGTGGGCAGATGCTCGGCGATCAAATAATCATGATTACCGAAAACAGCAACCATGCCGTAGCGCGGGTTTAAGGTGTTTAGTGCGTCGATATATTGAAGAAACCGTTTCGTCATCGGTTGGGTATCCAGGTAATCTCCAGTCAGGGCGATCAGATCAATCGGCTCATCCTTCACTTCTTGCAGAAGGGATTCCGGAGAGATGGAGAGCTTTTCCATGTGCAGGTCAGACAGATGCAAGATCCGCAATTCGTCAAGGGGATGAGAAACTTGAAGTTTCACGCGCTTGACCAACGGCCGGAAAGTGTTCCAACGGGCAATAGCCCATATGATGAGAAACACGCCGATCAATGAGAGTAAAATCCATAAAAATATCAATATCCTCGCCACCTGTACACTTAGACGATTTACGTACACCACTTTACAGTATTTCAGGTGGAAAGTCGAGTGGCAAAACGCGGAAAATCCCCGGTGGTTTCCGGGGATGGTGGCTGGGGAGGCAGGAATCGAACCTGCGCATCACGGAGTCAAAGTCCGTTGCCTTACCGCTTGGCTACTCCCCATGAAAGTGTTTTTTTTAAAAAGGCGGGGAATCACCGGGACCGGTCCGAAAGATGTCTCCCCGATCGCTGTTGACACTCTTTAATCTGACACCCGGACGTGCCGATTATTCAGGATGGGGAAAACTTTTTTTGATGGGTTGAGGAAGGATCATCCCGGACCGGGTCGAACAAAATGTAGGGATAAATGGAATGGAAAACACCTGAGGCGAACTTACATAGGATGTTTGAGGAACACTGAAAAGGAGTCAAAGAGAAATGCTCAATGGAGTTCTGATCCTGCCCGCACTCTATCTGTTGATCGGAACCATCGTCTGGAAACGGTGGTTTGAACCTGAATTCTTTGAGATGATGGAAAGCGGGGAAGACCCGGGAATCCTGGAGTTGGCAAACCAGATCCGCTCTCTGGCGGAGCGTTACGGGGGAAATCTCATCTACCTCGCATTGGCGGGGGTTGCCATTTTCAGCTGGCCGATCTACGTGTATCAGGAATTGGGCTGCCGGTTTCGGAAAAGCAGGGAGAAAAGCGGGGATTGAGAAGATCAGGGGGAGATATTAATAGAGAAAATCTCTTTCCACTTGACAGTTTTTGATATTATCGAAATCATTAAATCGCAGGGTGATTTTTACGGCATATATGTAATTGGGGATGGGGGCAGTTTTTATGGAGGAGATTTACCAAGAGATTAAGCGTCTTCGACTTGAGCAGGGCTATACGCTCAAGGTACTGAGTGAACGGACCGGACTGTCGGTCAGTTTCCTCTCCCAGGTGGAGCGGGGAAGTTCATCCCTGGCCATTACATCGTTAAAGAAAATCGCGGATGCTCTCGGCGTACCGATTACCCGCTTTTTTGAAGCGGAGTTCAATCATAACTATCTTTTAAAAGCAGAAGAACAGAAGCCTTTCCGGCTGGAAGGCTCGTCTGCCGTCTATACGAGGCTGAACGGGGAATTCGGGGGACGTAGTCTGGAGCCGCTTCTTGTGACGCTTGCACCGAAGGAAAAGCAGGCGCGGGATTCCCATCCGGGAGAAGAATTCTATTACGTCCTGAAGGGAGCGGCCCTGTTTACGGTGGATGGAAAGGAATACTTCATGAGAGAAGGGGATACGATTCATTTTCCTTCCAATCTTCCGCACTCCTGGGAGAATCCCCTCAGCGAAGATTCATCATTCCTATGCGTCGTGACGCCGGTTATTTTCTGACCTGCGGGAGAAATAAGCAACAATGTGTTATAATTTGGCATCACCAGGCCGGTTCCGTGTTGAAGAGCGGAATCGGCCTGTATTTTCGTCTTGAAAGGACACTCCGAAAAAAGTTTGCTCCCCAAAAAACATTCTTTCAAAACGGAATGAATTATGGTAGTATCGAAAATAATCTAGTATAGATTCATTTTTGCGATTTATTGTATTCAATTACAGGAGAGAGTGTATGGAAGAAGTCTGCAATGAAATCAGACGTCTCCGGCAGTCACGTGGGTACACGCTTAAAGATTTGAGTGAACGCACCGAACTGTCAGTCAGTTTTCTGTCACAGGTTGAGCGGGGGACATCATCCCTGGCCATCACGTCGCTGAAGAAAATCGCCGACGCATTCGGGGTGCCGATCCGGCAGTTCTTCCTTGCGGAAAACAACTTCAACTACATGCTGAAAAAGGAAGAACAGAAACCGTTCCGGTTAGAAGGCTCGTCAGTCCTCTACACAAGGCTGAACGGCGAGTTTGACGGCAGGGGACTGGAACCGATGATGGTGACGTTGGCGCCGAAGATGAAGCAGAATCCGGATTCCCATCCGGGCGAGGAATTCTGCTACGTCCTGAAAGGAACCATACTCATCAAGGTGGGCGACAGCGAGTATGTGGTGCGCGAGGGGGATACGATCCATTTCCCTTCGACCGTTCCGCATGGCTGGGAGAATCTCCTTGACGAGGAAGCCGTGTTGCTGAGCATTGTCACACCGGCTGTATTCTGACTTTTACGATAAGGGGGAGGATCGGATGAGAGTAGCAACTGATATTGGTGGAACATTTACAGATCTTGTATATGTGGACGGAGAAGGGAATGTCGGAGTGGCCAAGAGCCCAACAACCCCTCCGAACTTTGAGCAGGGTGTCATCGACGTAATCGAAAAGAGTGGGGTAAACCCGAAGTCGATCCAGACGTTCATCCACGGGACGACAGTCATCATCAACGCACTGACGGAGCGAAAGGGCGTCAAGACCGGCCTGATCACCACCGCGGGCTTCCGCGATGTCCTGGAAATCGCACGTGGCAACCGGCCTGATCTGTTCAACCTCCGTTATAAGAAGCCTGAGCCCTTCGTCGAGCGCTACCTGCGCCAGGAAGTGACTGAGCGGATGAACCAGCTGGGCGAAGAGATCGTGCCGCTTGATGAGGATCGCATCAAAGTACTGGTCGATTATTTTAAGAAAGAAGGAGTCGATGCCATCGCGGTCGCCTATCTCCATGCCTACAAGAACCCGGCACACGAAATCCGCACGGTCGAGTTGATCAACGAGTTGTGGCCGGAAGCGGCTGTGACGGCATCGCATGAAGTGACGAAAGAATGGCGCGAGTATGAGCGGACCAACACAGCGGTCCTCAACTCTTATGTCAAGCCGATTGCGTCTTCGTACATCGACCGCCTCAACGGTCGCCTCAGTCAACTGGGAACGGGTGACCTTCGCTACATCATGCAGTCCAACGGGGGGACGACAACGTTTGAGCAAGCGAAAAAAAACCCGATTAACATGGTCGAGTCGGGTCCGGTCGCCGGCATCTACGGCGCGGCTTACTTGGGCGAAATCCTCGGAGAGGAGAACATCATCGCCTTCGACATCGGCGGAACGACTGCGAAATGCTCACTCATCGTGGAAGGCGAAGTGAAGGTCTCGACAGATTACTACATCGAGAAGGATGAGTACAACGCGGGCTACCCGATCAAGACTCCGGTCGTCGACATCGTCGAAATCGGGAACGGTGGCGGTTCCATCGCCTGGATCGATGAAGGCGGCGCGCTTAAAGTCGGCCCTCAGTCCGCAGGATCCGTGCCGGGTCCTGTCGCTTACGGTCAGGGCGGAACGGAGCCGACGACGACAGACGCCAACCTTCTGACAGGACGCCTGTCTCCGAAAAACTTTGACTACAACGTCGATATGGCCAAGGTCGAAGAAGCGATCAAGACGAAAGTGGCCGACCGGTTTGATATGAAGCCGGAGGATGGCGCACTGGGCATGATCCGGATCGCCAACTCGAACATGTTGAACGCATTGAAGCTCATCTCGGTTCGGAAAGGTTACGACCCGCGCGACTTTACGCTCGTCGCATTCGGCGGCGGCGGCTCGATGCACGCACCGGCGCTTGCCCGCGAACTCGGTGTCAGAAAAGTGGTCGTTCCGGTTGCGTCTCCGGTATTCTCTGCCTGGGGGATGCTCATGACGGACCTTCGGCATGACTACATCCAGACGTATATCGCCCGCGTGAACGGACTTGATCTCGATGGCTTCAACCAGGAATGGGATGAGCTTGCCCGGACGGCGGTTGCCCAGTTCGCGGAAGAGAACATCGAAAAGGACAATATCCGCTTTATGCGGTATGCAGACATGCGCTATGCGGGGCAGGAACACACCGTGAAGGTTCCTCTCGCATCCGGTCCGGTTACACCGGAATCGCTGACACAGCTCATCGCCGACTTTCACGAGCTCCACGAGAAGAACTACACGTTCAAGCTGGAAGAGGCAGAGATGGAAGTCGTCAATCTTCACCTCACGGCTTTCGGCTCGGTCGAGAAGCCTGCCCTGAAGAAGCTCCAGTTGAAAGGCGGTACGGCAACGGATGCGCTCAAGGAAAAGCGGCCTGTCTACTACGAGCAGGAAGGCTGGGTGGACACTGTCGTATACAACCGCGCGAAGCTTGAGCCGGGCATGGCGTTCAGCGGTCCGGCGGTCATTGAGGAACAGGCGGCGGTTACGGTCATCTACCCCGATCAGAAGGCGTCGATTGATGAATACGGGAACCTGATCATCGAAACGGAGGTGCGCTGAGATGAAAACAAGCAAGGGAGAATATACTGTAGATCCGTTCACACTCGAGATTGTCAAAGATTCACTGGTGGCGATCGGTGAGGAGATGTTCCACACTCTGGCCAGAACATCCATGAGCCCGGTCATCTATGAAGTGCTCGACTATGCGAGCGGCCTGACCGATGCGAAAGGCCAGCTGCTGACACAGGGCAACGGGGTCACCGGCTTCATCGGGATGCTGACGTTCATGGTTAAGGAAACCTTGAAGAAATTCGAGGGAGACCTTCAACCAGGGGACATCATCATCATCAATGACTCGTACGGGGGCGGGGGCTCCCACCTGTCCGATGTCGGGTTCGTCATGCCCATCTTCGCGGACGGTGAGCTGGTCGCATTCGCTGCGAACAAGGCGCACTGGACGGATGTCGGCGGCAAGGACCCGGGTTCCTTCAGCAATGACGCGACGGAGATTTACCAGGAAGGCCTGCAACTCCCATGCGTCAAGTTGTATGAGTGAGGGAGACTCAACCAGGCGGTTATCGACATGATCGAAGCGAACGTCCGCTTCCCGGATCTCTCCCTCGGTGACCTGTGGGCGCAGGTGGCGGCGATCCGCACCGGCGACAAGCGCGTTAGGGAATTGTGTGAGAAGAACGGTACCGAAACCGTGAAGACCGCCATCGAAAACTATCTCGACCACGGTGAACAGATGGCGCGAAAGGAGCTCGCGAAGCTGCCAAAGGGCGAATTCTTCGCGGAGGACTTCATCGACGACGACGGTTTCGGCAACGGACCGTTCAACGTCCGGGTCAAGGTGACTATTACCGACGACAAGTTCATCTGCGACTTCCGCGGAACCCACCCTCAGGTGCCGGGCCCTGTCAATGTCACGTACACTGGTCTCGTCTCGGCGGTCCGGACAGTCTTCCTGGCAATCACGAACCCGTCCCAGGACGTGAATGACGGCGTGTTTCGCCCGCTTGAGATCATCACGGATCCGGCGTCCATCCTGTCTGCGGAACGTCCGGCTCCGGTTTCGGTCTACTGGGAGTCGATGCAGGGCGGCGCGGATGTCGTCATGCAGGCGCTCGCTCCGTATCTTCCGGACCGGCTTCCCGCCGGACAGCTCCTGTCCGTATGTGCGGTGACGCTTGCCGGGAACCACCATGTGAACGGCGAACCGTTCCTGATCGTCGAGCCGTCCGCAGGCGGATGGGGCGCGGCACGCGGACAAGACGGTGCACGTGGCCAGTTCTGCATCGGCGACGGGGAAACGTACAACGTCCCGGTCGAGGTGGCGGAAACCCGCTACGGCGTCATGATCGACGAGTACAGCCTGAGGACTGACGGCATGGGTGCCGGAGAATACATCGGCGGGGCGGGGGTTATCCGCAGCTACCGTGCGATGACAGACGGCCAGACCGTTTCGGCGACATTCGGGCGGAACAAGTTTCATCCCTGGGGGCTTAACGGTGGTGAGAAAGGTTCTCCGAACGAATTCATCATCGAGAAGAAGGACGGCACGACGGACGGGCCCTTCGGTATGTATCCGCGCTATCCGCTGAATAAAGGTGATGTCGTGAAGCTCATGACAGCAACCGGCGGTGGCTACGGTGACCCGCTCAAGCGCCCCGCCGAGCAGGTCGCGCGCGATGTCAAGAACGGTTACATGACCGCCGGACATGCGGAAGAGAAATACGGAGTGAAGGTGAACCCGGAGACATACGAAGTCGAAGGCGTCACAGGAAAGAGGGAAGCATAATGGACGTATTGAAGCTCGCGGATCTGCAAGAGGAAGGCAACGAATCTTACTCCATGAAGACGGCATTCCAGGAAGCGGTGGGCGACTCCAGTGTGAAGGTCGGCCGCGTCGTCATCCGGGCAGGGGAAACAGTTCCACTTACAGGGGTTTCAAAGCATAGGGAGAACGAGTACTCCATCATTCTGAAAGGATCCCTCGTCACTGACATCGGCGACGAGAAGATCCGTGTCACTGCCGGGGATGCCACCTTCATCCCGAAAGGCGAGGAACATGTGGCGACAAACGATGGGGAAGAGGACTGTGAACTGGTCTTCGTCCTGGTGGGATAACACTTGAGAAAGTGATGGGATCGTGAGATGGAAGATACCAAACCGTTGAGCGGCGGCAAGGATGAAGCCCTTGCGGCCATCCCGGAAAATAAGCGGCAGCACTGGCTGACACCGGCCATGATATTTGGCGGCCTGGAGTTCACTATCCCGGTTCTCATGGTCGGTGCCACGCTCGCAGGATCATTCGGTTTGTCGGAACTCTTCTGGGTGCTTCTGATTTCGTTGTTTGTCATCCAGTGGATCGGAAACACCATTTCCGGATACATGGGGGCCA
Organism: Kroppenstedtia sanguinis; assembly: GCF_050433445.1. Classification (NCBI taxonomy): domain Bacteria; kingdom Bacillati; phylum Bacillota; class Bacilli; order Caryophanales; family Thermoactinomycetaceae; genus Kroppenstedtia; species Kroppenstedtia sanguinis. Next base: position 19,868 of record NZ_JBNPXF010000005.1, read on the forward strand.
AAACCGGGCGTTCCTCGTCGGTGATCGCGCGGACGAGTTTTGGTGCGGCACAGGCGAGATTCATTGTCGGCCTGACCATTTTCGTCGTCTCCCTTGGTTGGTGGGCTCTGCAGACGGCGGTTACGGGGAATGCAATTTCAGCCATGTTAGGTATTGATTATGAAAACCAGTTCTGGCCATGGGCGATTGTAACCATTGTTGCGGGGCTGGCATTCGCGCTTCCTTCCATCATCGGCTACAACTCGATGAAATGGACGGACTATATTGCTGTGCCTGCTGGGTTGCTGCTCGTCGCAGGGGGGATCTACTATGCATTAAAGAACACAGGCTGGGATACAATCATGGACTGGAATCCGGAACCGCAGATAACATTCCTGGCGGCGCTATCCCTCGTCATTGGGATCAACGTCTCCCAGTGGGTCATCGCATCCGACTACACGCGGTATGCGAAGCCAAAAGTTAAGGATAACGTGCTCATTCCGCTCGGCATTATTGCAGTCGGCTTCCCTCTCTTCTATGTTGGTGCCATCATGTCTGTCGGCGTCGGTGACGCGGACATTGTCAATGTCATGATGAATTTGGGCTTCCCGGTGTGGGGCTTCCTTATCCTCTGGATCGCGACATGGACGAGCCAGCTCGTTAATAACTACAGCATGGGCCTCGCGCTCGCAAACCTGTGCAACGTCAACTCGAACCGGGGACGCGCGTTGCTGACACTGGGCGGGACCCTCCTGGCAATTGTCATCGCGCTTGCAGGCATCCTTGATTACTTCATGGACTTTTTATACATGACGGCGCTTGTCTATCCGGCTATCGCCGGTGTCATGATGGCGGACTTTTTCTTCATCCGCCGGCGTCAATGGAAAGACCTTCCGGGCTGGAACTGGATGGCGACCATTGGACTCGTGGTCGGAACGTTTGTCGGTTATCTGACGCAGTATGTGAATACACTTGGAATTCCAGCGGTTCAATCGCTGATTGCGTCGGGCATGGTGTACTTGGTTGCGATGCAGCTGAAGGCCAGGGTCAAACCGGATCACTTTACCGAGGATATAGGAAAAGAAGAAGCAGTCGCCTCGGAACAGGCAGAGACAGTATAAAGGAAAGATTCAACGGCTCTCTTCGGAGGGCCGTTTTTTGCTGTCATGACTCTGAAGAGGGTCTATAAAGAACTGCTTGACACAAAGGTCGTCGCGGTCATGGGTCGGCAACGATGGGGAAGAGGCGGCTATCGAAGCAGTATTCGTGTAATCAAGAATGTAAAAGCATCAACCAAAAGCACAAATCACCGGCTCCTCCCGGGACGGTGATTCTTTGATGATAATGGGAGTGATCACACAACGTTTCCAGGCTGTATTTAGCTGTCCGACAAGGATGTACTGTCATGTTATAATTTCACCAAATCATAAATAAAGGGTTGTTCGTGATGCCTAAATCCAAACGGCTGATGGAGCTGATGATGACTGTCAACCGAAAACGGCGCTTTAAGGTTCAGGAGCTTGCAGATGAATTCGGAGTCTCCAAGCGCACGATTCTGAGGGATTTGCGGGAACTGAGTGAACTGGGGGTGCCTCTCTACTCGGAAGTAGGGCCGCATGGTGGTTATCAGGTGATAAGGGAACGGGTGCTGCCTCCAATCGCATTCACGGAGGAAGAGGCCGTGGCGATGTTTTTTGCGGTGCACGCCCTGCGTCATTACTCTTCCCTGCCGTTTGAAGCGGAGTCCGCATCGGCGCTGAGAAAGTTCTATCTCCATATGTCCGGAGATGTCCGTGACCGAATTGATAGTATGAGGAATCGGATCGACTTCATTACACCAACAAGGCGGAGCGATGCCCCCTATCTGGTCATGCTCCTCGACGCCGCTATATACGGGAAAGTGCTTGCTGTCAAATATGAGTCAAAGGAGGGGGAGGTGAATCATCGCCGGATACAGCCGGTCTACATTTATGCTAAGGACGGTTTCTGGTATTGTAAGGCATACTGCTTTCTGCGCCAGGGATATCGGGTATTTCGGTGTGATCGGATCTATGAGGCGGCGTATGACACGTCAGGCACAGAGCCGCTTGAGTTGGGTGATGTCCACTCTTTCTTTATCTGATTTACAAAAAAGGGGGGTGAGAAGGTGTTCAGGGATTCGGCAGGCCGTTTTTGGTCGGTACTTGTGGGTCATGTGGGGGTGATCGGGGCCGCGATCTATCTCAGCCTGACCTATGGTGAGTTTGATATGTCAGCGATGGATGTTTTCCGAACTCTGTTGGGCATCGAGGCGGATCCGGCTCACCATTTGGTTCTTTTTGAATTCCGATTGCCCCGGATTGTAGCGGCGGCACTCGTCGGTTTCGGATTGGGAATCGGGGGTGCAGTGATTCAAGGGTTAACCCGTAACGATTTGGCTGATCCCGGTATTTTAGGGATTAATGCCGGGGCTGGCACCGCGATCGTGATGTTTATGTTCTTTATGGGGGGTTCGGCGGCTGAAAGCATTTGGTTATCGGCTCTGGGGATGCCGTTGTTCGGGTGGGTGGGATGGCAACCGCCTTGTTCATCTATTTCTTCTCCTGGCGAAATGGAGTGTTGGATCCTCAGCGCCTGATTTTAGTCGGAATCGCCGCAGGGTCAGGACTGGGAGCACTATCTCTTTATCTATCCCTGAAGTTGAATCCGCAGGATTTCGAGATGGCGACGGTGTGGCTTTTGGGCAGCATCTGGAATACCGATTGGAAATCGATCGCTTCGATGCTTCCATGGCTTCTCCTGTTTGTGCCAGCGATCTTGTACCGGTCACGGGTTATCGACTTGTTCCGACTCGGGGACGAGGCTGCCAAGGGGTTGGGGGTTTCCACAGAAACTGAAAAAAAGGTGCTCTTTTTGTTGAGTATCGGTATTATCAGCGCCTGTGTTTCCGTTTCGGGAAACATCGGATTTGTCGGACTGATCGCTCCACACATCGCCAAAGGGTTGGTGGGCCCGCGTCATCGTTATGTATTGCCTGTGTCCGGAGCTTTTGGAATGTTGCTGGTGACGATTTCCGACTGGATTGCCAAGGTGGTATTTTCCCCAGTGGAGCTCCCGGTGGGGGTGATTCTTTCCATCATCGGAGTTCCCTACTTTATCTATCTTTTGTTTTCCGCCCGTCGCAAGCTGGGGTCATAGCAATCGGGTGAAAAAATCGTCACAGGGGGGGTTCACTTGGAGCATTTTTGGCCCGTCAGAACTTTGGCGCTAGAATGTGAAACTCCATCCCTACCGCTCGCTAGATGGAAATCACCACGCATCTAGGTGTTGTTGAGGAAGGATGTATGATTCCAGAGGAATGTTCTGTAACGTGGAGTTTGACGGAAAGCTGCGGAGTGGTTTTACCGCGCACCCATCGGCGCTTGATGTGTTCGCACATCGAAAATCGATCCTATCGCATTCTGGTGGCAGTCCCAGAGGGTGAGCCGCCTCCTGAGGGGTATCCAGTGTTCTACTTGTTGGACGCCAACGCAGTCTTTGCAACGATGGTAGAGGCGATGCGAGTGCAATCCGGTCGCTCGGAGAAGACCGGTGCGGTTCCAGCGGTGATCGTCGGGATCGGTTATCCGACGGATCAACCCTTTTCCCCCGATCGTTTCTATGATTTTACGTATCCGATATCTAGAGAGGAACAACCCTTGACTCGAGAGGGGAAAGCATGGCCTCGATGCGGAGGGGCAGAAAACTTTCTCTCCTTTATCGAGGAAGAGCTGAAACCGGAAATTGAGGACCTGCTTCCGATTGATAAAGCGAATCAGGCGATTGTCGGCCATTCCCTCGGCGGCCTCTTTGTGTTGCAGGTGCTTTTGAATCGACCGGAGGCTTTTCGAACCTATGTGGCCGGCAGTCCGTCCATCCATTGGGATTGGAGACGACTGCAGGAGCAGGAAAGAAGATTCGCCGACCGTTTGGAGCGAAAACCCATCGAAGCGCGGGTGTTGATCGCGGTGGGGGAGTTGGAAAAAAATCATCCCAGCCGCATGTATGAAAATGCTCAGGAGCTATCCGGGCGTCTGGGGGCTTTTTCCCGGCGAGGCGTGTACACGGAGTTTGAGGTATTTGCCAAGGAAAACCATGGATCAGTGCTGCCGATCTTGGTCAGCCGGTCGCTCCGATTTGCCCACCGTCCAGGAGATGAAAGGAGACACGACAATGGATGATGGAAGGATTGTATTGGTGACAGGGGCTGCCCAGGGGATTGGGGCTGCAGTATCCAAGACCTTTGCCGAAAGAGGAGATGTCGTCGCTGCCGTAGATCAGAATGGAGAGGGACTGGATCGGATGGTGGCCGGGCTAGGCGATGCGGGCTCCTCGGTTCGGACTTTCACCGCAGATGTGCGGGAGAGTTCAACCGTGGACGAGGTGGTGGATCGCATTGAGGCGGAAATGGGCCCGATCGGCGTACTGGTCAATGTCGCCGGTGTATTGCACACGGGGGCGGTCGCCAGCTACAGCGATAAGGATTGGGAGACGACACTGGCGGTGAACCTGACGGGTGTTTTTCATCTGTGCCGCTCGGTCAGCAAGCATATGATTCCCCGCCGGTCCGGTTCGATTGTCACGATAGGGTCCAACGCGGCCAGTGTTCCACGGATGGACATGGCGGCTTACGCAGCTTCCAAAGCGGGCTCGACGATGTTGACTCAATGTTTGGGATTGGAACTGGCTCCGTATCACATTCGCTGTAACGTGGTTTCTCCGGGGTCGACGGATACGCCGATGCAACGATCGATGTGGAAGGATGAACAGGGGGCGCAGGCCATCATGGAGGGCTCTTTGGAGACGTATCGGCTGGGCATCCCACTTCAAAGATTGGCGGAACCAGAGGATATCGCCCATGCGGTTCTTTATTTGTCTTCTGACGAGGCCCGGCACATTACCATGCACGATCTGCGCGTAGACGGGGGAGCTACCCTGGGTGCTTGAGGCTGACAGAAAGGAGTCGGAACCCATGAACAATCAGGATGCGATGACGAAAACCGACCCTCTCCTGATGGAGGATTACCAGGAGGGCGATCCCTTTTTCTTTTCTTCTCCCCAAGGGACCCTGCTGGCGAAGGGGATCCACGCCGAAACGACGAGTTCGGGAGGGATGGAGGAAGGAAATGGCCTTCTTCGCCAAGTGGACACGCTGTTGGACGAGGCTCGATCTTCTGGACATGAGGACTCGGTCATCGTAGGGGCGGTGCCTTTCGATCCGCAGATGCCAGCCCGGCTCGTTGTGCCAAAACAGGTTCGTTGGGCTGAACCGCAGCACTTTTTTGCTTCGGCTTCGGATACACCGCCATTGGCGTCGATCGAGGCGATTCGCGAGGTTCCGCCGCCATCCTATTATATGCACGCTGTGGAACAAGGATTGAATCTGCTGCAGGCAGGGGAACTGGAAAAAGTGGTGCTGTCCCGGATCATGCAATTCACCTCAGCAGAACCCGTCAGGATTCTCCCACTGCTTCGTAATCTGGTAAGGCATCCATCGAAGGGTTACGTCTTTGCTGTGGATTTGCCACTATCAGACTCCAGAGTGGACGGGAGAGGAGAGGGACGGCGGACGTTGATCGGGGCCAGTCCGGAACTGCTCGTCTCCCGTTCAGGGGGCCATGTGACGGCGAATCCCTTGGCCGGATCCCGGCCACGTAGCGAAGATCCTATGGAAGATCGGCGGCAGGCGGCGGAACTGCTCGAGTCTACTAAGGATCGCTATGAACATGCCTTCGTCGTGGAGGCGGTCTCCGATGCCCTCCGCCCCTATTGTAGGAAACTGGAGGTTCCGGCTGCGCCTTCCCTGGCTCAAACCGAAACCATGTGGCATCTTTCGACTCGTGTGGTCGGTGAACTGAAGGATTCCTCCACTTCGTCGTTGCAACTGGCGACGGCGTTGCACCCAACACCGGCGATCTGTGGAACGCCGACGGATTTAGCCAGGGCGTCGATCCGGGCATTGGAACCCTTTGACCGTGAGTTTTATACAGGCATGGTCGGATGGATGGATGCCGCCGGAGACGGAGAGTGGGTGGTGACGATTCGGTATGCAGAGGTGGAGGGACGTTTGCTCCGGCTCTTTGCAGGTGCAGGAATTGTCCCTGAGTCGATTCCAGATGAGGAGTTGGCGGAAACATCGGCTAAGTTTCAGACGATGCTTCGTGCGATGGGGATGGATCGAGAACCCTTTGAAATCGATGGGAGGGAATGAATATGCTGCCTGGGTTTACACCCTTTCCTGAGGAGTTGGCCGAAGGTTACCGGGCGTTGGGTTGCTGGCGGGGAGAGACTTTCGGTCAGATGTTACGGGAGAGGGCCGAGCGGTACGGTAACCGGACTGCGGTGGTCGGCGGTGAGATCCGCTTAAGTTATCAGGAGCTGGATCGGCAGACGGATCGGTTGGCAGCCGGGTTTTCCGAGCTGGGGATTGAGCTAGGGGATCGCGTGGTGGTTCAGCTCCCCAATATCCCTGAGTTTTTAACAGTATGTTTTGCCTTATTTCGCCTGGGTGCGCTGCCGGTTTTCTCCCTTCCTGCTCACCGGAGCAATGAGATCACATATTTTTGTGAGCATGCCGAAGCATCGGCTTACATTATTCCCGATGTTTATGGAGGATTTGACTATCGGGAATTGGCTAAACATGTTCAAGAGCAAGTCACCACCCTGCAACATGTGATCGTCGTGGGGGAACCGGGGGACTTTCTCTCTCTGGAAGAACTGTACCGCCCCCCGATCTCGTTACCTCCCGTCTCTTCCGAAGAGGTGGCCTTTCTCCAATTATCTGGTGGCAGTACGGGGTTGCCGAAGCTGATTCCTCGGACACATGACGATTATATTTACACCTTGCGGTTGAGCGCTGAAATCTGCGAGCTGGATGAAAACAGTGTATATCTTTGCGTTTTGCCCGTGTCACACAATTACCCGCTCAGTTCACCAGGGCCAGGGGTCCTCGGTACACTGTATGCTGGTGGGCGGGTGGTGCTTTCGCCTACTCCCAGTCCGGACGACGCCTTTCCCCTGATCGAAAAGGAACGGGTAACGATCACCGGGTTGGTTCCACCGTTAGCCCTGGTGTGGACGGAGGCGGTGTCCACCCGTGACAATGATTTGTCCAGTCTCCAGGTGCTGCAGGTCGGCGGGTCCAAGTTGGGTCCCGAAGCTGCCCGAAGAGCCAAAGAGGTGTTCCGTTGTACCTTGCAACAGGTTTTCGGCATGGCGGAGGGACTGGTCAATTACACGAGGCTGGATGACCCCGATGAGATTGTGATTCATACCCAGGGAAGGCCGATGTCTCCCTACGATGAGATTCGCGTAGTGGATGAACAGGGCCAGGATGTGGAACCAGGTGAGGTCGGACAGCTTTTGACCCGAGGTCCCTACACCATTCGCAGGTATTACAAAGCCGATGAACAACATGCAAGTTCCTTTACTCCCGATGGCTATTACCGAACCAGTGATTTGGTGAGAATCACTTCCTCCGGTCATCTGATCGTGGAAGGGCGAATCAAAGACCAAATTAACCGTGGGGGAGACAAAGTGTCGTCGGAAGAGGTGGAAAACCATCTTCTCGCGCATCCAGCCGTCTTCGATGCGGCGGTGGTATCCGTGCCTGACGATTTTTTGGGTGAGCGATCTTGTGCCTACATCATCCCGCGAAGAAAGTCGCCTACAGCAGGGGAACTGAAGTCCTTCCTCAGGGAACGGGGGCTAGCTGTGTACAAGATTCCGGATCAGGTGGAGTTTGTAGATTCTTTCCCTCAGACCGGAGTGGGCAAGGTGAGTAAAAAGGATTTGCGTGAAGCCCTTCGGAAAGGGATGGAATCGGTTTGAGGTGATTTCTCACCGATGATTAAAAGGATAAGGAAGTGATGTGATGTCGTTACCCACGATTTCCCCCTATCCGATGCCTGAGTGGGCAGATCTGCCGCAGAATCGGGTTTCGTGGATACCCGATCCCAAACGGGCGGTTCTGCTCATCCATGATATGCAAAAGTATTTTCTTGCGCCTTACGCCGCTGGAACGTCGCCGGTAACAGAATTAATTCGAAACATTCGATCATTGAAACAACATTGTGACGCCGTTGGCATTCCAGTGATCTACTCGGCGCAGCCTGGAAACCAAAGTACGGAACAGCGAGGATTGCTCGTGGACTTTTGGGGGCCGGGAATGGAGGCGAATCCGGATCAGGCGGAAATGGTCGCTGAACTGGCGTCAGGTGACAACGATCTCGTTATGACGAAATGGCGGTACAGCGCCTTTCAACGGACCGATCTGCTGGAACTCCTGCATCGCCAGCAGCGGGATCAGCTGATCGTCTGCGGTGTTTATGCCCATATCGGATGTTTGCTCACCGCCTGTGAAGCCTATATGCAGGATGTGCAACCCTTTTTCGTGGCTGACGCGGTGGCTGATTTCTCAGAGAAATATCATCGAATGGCGCTGACCTATGTGGCGGAACGATGCGGGATCACGACGACGACCAACCGGTTGCTGGAAGATTTGAAAAAAACACATTCAAAGGCGGAGGTCTCGGATCGTCGCTCTCTGACCCTGGAAGAGGTGCGCGCGCAGGTGGCCCATGTACTCACCTTGGATCCGATGGATTTGGGCAACGAGGAAGACCTCATCAACCGGGGGCTGGATTCGATCCGGATCATGAAATTGGTGGAGCAGTTTCGCCGATCAGGTGTGGAAGTCACCTTCGTTGAGCTGGCGGAGCGTTCGACGATCGCCGATTGGTGGCGACTCCTCGCTTCCCGTTCTCCCCAGTAGATGATAGATGATCAGCAAGCTCACGGACACAGATTCTGATAAAGGAGGTTACGGGCATGTCTGATCGCTATTCCTTGACAGGAGCCCAATCCGGTATGTGGTTTGCACAGCAGCTGGATCCGGAGAATCCGACATACAATGCAGCAGAATATCTCGAGATCCACGGAGAGATCGACCCGGAGTTGTTCGAGAGGGCGTTGCGCCGGACGGTGATGGAAACTGAGGCGTTGCATCTTCGCTTTGGCGAGGAGGATCGAGGACCGTATCAGGTAATGGAGCCCACAGTCGATTGGTCCCTGCACCGCATCGACTTCCGGGGAGAGACGAATCCCCGGGAGGCGGCTCAGGCATGGATGAATACAGATCTCGCTCAACCTGTGGATCCGCGGCAGGGGCCGCTCTTTACTCAAGCGTTGTTCCAGGTGGCGGAGGACCGTTTTTTCTGGTATCAGCGCATCCATCATATCGCGATGGACGGCTATGGATTTTCCCTCATCGCCGGGCGGGTCGCCCAAATCTACACGGCCCTGGCCCAAGGCCGGGAGATCAATTCTGCTGCTTGGGGTTCGATGCGCCTGATTTTGCAGGAAGAAGAGGCTTATCGTCGATCGGAAACATGGGAGCAGGACCGTAAATACTGGTGGGATCGTTTCGCCGATCATCCCGAAGTGGTCAGTCTCGCCGAACGGAGCCAACGGGCTTTTCGCAGTTTCCATCGCCGCTCAGCCCATCTTTCGGCATCGACGATGGATCGCCTGCAGGAGGCGGCCGAGGAAGTGGGGGCCAGTGGGTTGGATGTTGTGGTCGCTACGACGGCGGCTTACATCCACCGGCTAACCCATGCCGAGGACGTGATTCTCGGGTTGCCGATGATGAATCGGTTGGGATCGGCTTCGCTACGAATTCCAGGCATGGTGATGAATGTATTGCCCTTGCGTTTGTCGGTGCAGTCCGAGATGCGTCTGAGGGAACTGATCGATCAGGTTGCGAGAGAGATCGCCTCGATGCGCCGCCATCAGCGGTACCGGCATGAAGAGTTGCGTCGGGAACTGCATCGGGTGGGGGAAGGACGGCGTTTGTTCGGTCCACTGATCAACATTCTGCCTTTTGAGCAGCGGTTTGAATTTGCCGGACATCCCGCCTTCAAGCATCATCTTTCAGCGGGACCGGTGGAGGATCTGTCAATTCATATGTATCCCCGTTCAGATGGCCCAGGGTGGCGACTGGACATGGATGCCAATCCAGCTGTCTACTCCACCGAGGATTTGCAGGAACATCAGAACCGTTTTTTGCGCTTTTTAGAACGAACAGCCGATGGGGATCCACAAGAACTCATCGGGTGCCAGGAGATTCTCGATCCAGAAGAACGGACCCGTCTCCTCGTCGAGTGGAACCGTACGGATCATGGGCAACCGGAAGCGAGCCTGCCGGAACGGTTACGACAACAGGTGGAGCGCAGTCCGGAAGCGATCGCAGTGGTATGTGAGGGGCAGGAGCTGACCTACTGGGAATTGAATGAACGGGCCAACCAGTTGGCTCGTGAGCTGATCGCCCAGGGGGCGGGACCCGAAGGGGTGGTTGCTCTGGCTCTGCCTCGATCAGTGGAGATGATCGTCGGATTACTGGCGACCCTCAAAACGGGAGCCGCCTATCTCCCGCTGGATCCGGGCTATCCGGCGGAGCGGCTGGCTTACATGCTGGAAGACGCTCGCCCCGTGTGTCTGATCACCCATACGACAGTGTCGCAACTGCTGGAGACCGAGGAGATTCCACGAATCCTGCTAGATGCACCAGAGGTGGTCCAGAGGTTGAAAGAGTATCCGGCTACGGATCTGGAGGATGCGGATCGGATCGCCCCTCTGTCGCCCCTTCACCCAGCTTACATCATCTATACCTCGGGTTCCACTGGCAAGCCCAAGGGAGTGGTGGTTCTCCACCGCAGTCTCAATCAATTCCTGGCTGCGATGCAAGAGCAATTTCCCTTGACGGCACAGGATCGACTGCTGGCTGTCACGACCATCGCCTTCGACATCGCTGCTCTGGAAGTCTTCCTTCCTCTACTGGAGGGAGCGGGGTTGGTCCTTGCCACGAAGGAGGCCGTTCGGGATCCAGCGGTGTTGATCCAGAAGATCGCCGATACAGGAGCGACTTTGATGCAGGCGACGCCTTCTCTGTGGCGCTCCCTTCTGGAACAGGATCCGGAGAGAATCCGCGGCCTTCGGGTGTTAGTAGGGGGAGAGGCGTTGCCTGTCGATTTGCTGAAGAAGTTGCAACAGGCGGTCTGTCCCGTGGTCAATCTCTATGGCCCCACGGAAACCACCATCTGGTCTACACTTCAATCCCTGGATGAGGGAACCGAGGGTGCTCCACCGATTGGACGTCCGCTCTGGAATACCCAGGTGTATATCTTGGATCGCCACCTGCAACCGGTGCCGCCTGGGGTGGCCGGGGAGCTGTATATTGCAGGTGGCGGGCTGGCACGGGGATACCATGGCCGTCCGGGACTGACTGCCGAGCGATTTGTGGCGAATCCCTTCGGTTCCCCTGGCAGCCGCATGTATCGTAGCGGCGACCTGGCCCGGTGGCGCAAAGATGGGACCCTGGATTATATCGGCCGGGTGGACCATCAGGTGAAGATGCGTGGGTTCCTAGAAATTGAAGTGGTGATGGCTCAGCACCCTGAAGTCGCTCAGGTGGCGGTACTGGCCCGGGAAGACCGTCCGGGGGATTCGCGGTTGGTGGCCTATGTGGTTCCCACGGCGACAAAAACTCCCGAGCCGGCGGAATTGCGCCAGTATGCATCCCGCAGTCTGCCTGATTATATGGTGCCCGGGGCTGTGGTCATCCTTCCAGAGATGCCGCTGACACCCAATGGCAAGTTGGACCGAAAGGCGTTGCCGGCACCGGTTGTTGAAGGAGAGGGAAAAAGCCGCTCCCCGCGGACAGCCCAGGAAGAGGTATTGTGCGGGCTGTTTGCGGAGGTGTTGGGACTTTCCCAGGTGGGGATCGACGACGGCTTTTTCGAGTTAGGAGGCCACTCCCTGTTGGCAGTCCGGTTGGTGAGCCGAATCCGGGAAGTGCTGGGTGTGGATTTGGGAGTAGGGACCCTGTTTGAAGCCCCCACTGTGGCCGGTCTCTCCAAGCGTCTGGAACGGGGAGACCATGGGAATGCGCTGGAGGTGTTGCTCCCACTCCGTTCCCACGGAACGCGTCCTCCTTTGTTTTGTATCCACCCGGCAGGAGGGCTCAGCTGGTGCTATGCCGGTCTAATGCGACATCTGGGTCCAGAAGATCCGATTTACGGTTTGCAGGCTCGAGGAATCGCCCGCAGGGAGCCTTTGCCGGGGACACGGAGATGGCTGTAGATTACATGAATCAGATGCGCCGCATTCAACCGACGGGTCCCTACTATCTTTTGGGTTGGTCTCTCGGAGGTAATGTCGCCCATGCGATCGCCTGCGAACTACAGAAGCGGGGTGAGGAGGTTGCGATGCTTGCCCTACTCGACGCCTATCCAAGCCATTTCCTTTCCATCGCGGAGATCCCTGGCGAACAAGAGGCGTTGATTGCTCTGCTGGCATTGGGGGGATATGATCCGGAAAATCTACAGAACCAGCCGCTCACCCTGGACAACGTGATGGATCTGCTCCGTCAGGATGGAAGTGCGCTGGCCAGCTTCGAGGAATCGGTGATTATGAACCTGAAGCAAGCGTATGTCAATTCCGTCCGCCTACTGGGGGAATCGACTCCCCAACGTTACCGCGGGGATCTGCTGTTTTTCCGGTCGACGGTAATTCCCGACTGGCTGGATCCCATCTCCCCGGAGATGTGGAATCCCTATATGGAGGGAGAGATGAAGCAGTATCACATCGACTGTCGCCACAAGGATATGTGTCAGCCCGGACCGATCGCCGAGATCGGCGGGATTCTGGCGGAGAACCTGAATCGTTTGCACCGTGGGAGGAGGATGTTGAATGATCAATCCCTTTGAGAATCCGGAGGGGAGGTATGTAGTGCTGATCAATGGAGAGGGAGAGTATTCCCTCTGGCTCGATTCCATCCAGGTGCCGGAGGGCTGGACAAGGGTGTATGGGCCGGTTCCACGGCAGAACGCGCTGGATTACATTGAAGCCGAATGGACGGATATGCGTCCCGTCAGTATCCGTTCCAGGAGTCACTCCTAGGGAATGAACCAGTTATCGCCCGATGGACAGAAGAAGGTCGTCGGTCTGGTCTATGTGCTGGCGATGTTTATGGCTGCAATGGACGGCACCATCGTGACCGTGGCTATGGTGACGATCAGTCAGGATCTGCAGGTCCCCCCTTCTGCCATGGGAAGCGTCAATATCACCTATTTGGTCAGTTTAGCCGCTTGTCTCCCGATCTCCGGGTGGCTCGGAGACCGGTATGGATCTAAACGCATCTTTTTGTTGGCAATCGGCATATTTACAGTCGCTTCCGCCCTGTGTGGGATGTCCACAAATTTGACGTCCCTCAACCTATTTCGGGCACTTCAGGGGGTCGGAGGTGGCTTGCTGACGCCGCTGGGACTGACGATTTTGCTCCGAAGGTTTTCTCCAGCGGAACGGATTCGCATTTCTCGTTATCTGATGGTTCCCATTGCACTGGCTCCCGCGATGGGGCCGATTCTAGGCGGATTTTTGGTGGACTTTACCTCTTGGCATTGGATTTTCTATGTCAACCTTCCTGTTGGTATGTTGTGCTTGCTCCTGGGTTCTCTCTTTCTGCAGGAGTACCGGGAAGAACATCGCCATTCCTTTGATCTTCCGGGATTTTTACTCTCTGCGCCGGGACTGGCTTTGACGATGTACGCCTTCACCCAGGGGACGGCCCGGGGCTGGAGTTCCCCGGAGATTGGGGGCACACTTCTGCTGGGATTGCTCCTCAGTTTCCTCTTTGTCCGTCGGGAACTGCGAGGGGATCAACCGATGTTGAATGTGCGTTTATATTCAGAGCGGCTGTTTCGCCAGATGGGATGGATCTCCCTGCTCATTGCGGCAGGGTTGCAGGGCATGATCTATATTGTTCCGCTCATGTATCAGGATGCCCTGGGTGCCTCCGCCTTTGAAGCGGGGCTTACCACATTTCCGGAAGCTCTCGGTCTGATGGCGGCGTCCCAGTTGGTTCCCATCTTGTATGAGAGATGGGGTCCGCGAAGATTGATGGTTACAGCACTGATCTGTGCCATCGGGATGTTCGGGCTACTCTGTATAGTGCAGACAGATACGAACCCCTGGATGGTTCGCCTCTTGTTGTTTTTCGCTGGCTTCTTTCTGGGGCATGGGGTGGGGGTGGTGCAGGCTTCCGCTTTCAACCGGCTTTCCCCCTCTGCCATGGGGCATGCCTCCACCCTGTTCCATGTTCAGAACCGATTGGGAGCCGCGATCGGCATGGTGTCACTGACGGGAATACTGGCTGGAGTGGGCGTAGCTTCCAATCTGAACGCTTATAAGATGGCTATTTTGGGAGCGATCCTCTTTTTAATAGCGGCCCTGGGAGTGGCACTTCGCTTTCGCGATGAAGACGCCCTTGTGGAGAAGTCCCCCAATGTACAGAAAGCCCCGGTTACAGCCTTAAAAAGTGAAAGCTGAGAGGAACCGGACGGATGTATGGAATATGAGCAGATACAGGCTAGAGATAGATAGACTCCGACAGCGTTTTTCCAAGCAAGCCCCCCAATAAGAAAAGCCCCCTATAGGATGGTGAAATAGAGATCGAAGCAGGGCTGTTGATTAACCAGAAAATAGGTGGCGGAAGGGAGTCGTGTGCTGCCAAAGCGACCTTTGCGCCACGGGCACTACAATCTCGATAGCAAGGTAGCCATCCTACCCAGCGGAGAAGTCTTACGAGAGGGCGTTTAGGGGCAACATTCTTCCTTGTGTTGCTTCCGTAAGGCTTTGCCCCTGCCCGATGGTCAGATTTGGAGCGGCCAGTCATTACTTCCTTGCTGGATGGCGACGGTCGCGTGGGTGAACACGATCCCCCACCCAAAATATAGATAATCAACACGTCTGCTTTCTGATATATACGGAATACTTCCCTTCCCCACCTGTTGAAGACCCAAGTGGAGGCAAAGGGAAACTCGTCACATTCACTGTTGTCTGGTTCTTCATGCAACTTCTTACACTCTTCAATGTGTGAGCTTTGGAGATCGCTGTTAACTGGCGATCTGAGAAGACAATTCACACTGGTGGACGAGAAAATCTGGGGTGGTGGACGTGAATTTAGAAATTGAAAATAAGGGGAGTAGTCGAAAATGGAAAAACCAATTATTTGGAAATATAGCTTGTCACCGATTTCCGAGGAGGTTCTAAGGGAAAAAGAGCAAAAGTTAGGTATTCAGCTACCGGAGGACTTCAGAAAAGTGTTTGTCGAAAATCATGGAGGGATTCCATTTCCATCTTGCTATTATCTTGATGGTTGCAGCATGAGCTTTGGGCAATTGCTTACGTTAATGGAAGGCGAAGAAGAACTTGAATTTTTGGAAGCTAATACTGATATCCATCGAGAAGAGATCGGCATGTCGGAAAATGTGATTATCTTTGCTACTGATCCAGCAGGAAACTATTTGTGTTTTGATTACAATCAATTGAATGATGGATACCCCGCGATCATCTTTTGGGATCATGAAGTAGAGGGCGGGAATGCTGAGAAGATCTGTAACACATTTACCGAGCTACTTGATATGCTTCATGATGATGAGGAAGATTAAGCGCCCCCACTCACAGGTAGACTGGGCTACCCGATGAGTGCAAAAAACTGTCCCATAGTCTGGACCGTTTTTTGTATAGGAGTCCTAAAAAAGGCTTAAATCCCAATCTTTTCAGAGGGGACTGCAAGGCCTCTTTTTTTGTGCTTATTTCGGCGAGGCTTGGAAAATTCAAAAAGGATATTTTGTCGTAGAAGGAAGGATTTCGGATATCCATGTCGAAATCTAGTCAGGAGTCATAAAATTTTCCAATGAATGGAGGTGGTGGTAATGGATGCGGCTCAGTATGCCACCCGGCTGTTGGAGGAGGCCATCGATAGCCGGGCATCGGATATCCATATTGAACCCCGAGAAGAAGAGTTGTGTATCCGGCAACGGGTGGATGGGTTTTTGGTTTCCGTCGATTCGTTGCCCCGGGAGGAGATGTATCCGCTGATTTCCCGGATCAAGGTAATGGGCCATCTGGATATCGGGGAGAAACGTTTGCCACAGGATGGAGCACTGACCGTGACTCATCAGGGGGAACGGGTAGATGTCCGAATCTCCAGCATGCCGACGCTACACGGGGAAAAGCTGGTTCTACGGTTACTACGCAACCGGCCGGAGCGGATGACCTTGTCTGAGTTGGGAATGGGAGCCGATGAAAAAAAGCGGGTAGAGGGGATCATCCGCCGCCCGGGAGGATTGGTCCTGGTCACAGGACCGACGGGTTCAGGCAAGACGACGACTCTCTATGCTATTCTCCAGGATCTGAACCGGGAAGAGTTGAACCTGGTCACCCTGGAGGACCCCATTGAATTTCAATTGTCCGGGGTGAATCAGATTCAAGTGAATCCCAAGGCAGGCCTCACCTTCGCCCGAGGACTTCGGGCGGTGCTCCGCCAGGATCCGAACATCATCATGGTAGGAGAAATACGGGACGAAGAGACTGCAGACATCGCGATCCGGGCGGCTTTGACAGGGCACTTGGTGTTGTCTTCCCTGCATACGGTGGATACCTGCAGCTCGGTGACGCGACTGCTGGATATGGGCGTCGCCCCATACCGGATCGCATCCGCTTTGACCGGGGTGGTGGCGCAACGGCTGGTTCGCCTGATCTGCCAAGAATGTAAGGGAAAAGGATGCGAAGATTGCCGTCAGACGGGGTATCGGAACCGAACCGGGGTGTTTGAAGTGTTGGAGGTGGAAGAGGACTTCCATCCTTTGATTGTGGAGCGGGCACCGCTGTCCCGACTGAGACAAAACCTCAGAACGGCAGGGATGCGTTCCCTGTCGGAAGCCACTCTGGAAAAAGTGATGACCGGGGAGACGACCATTTCCGAATACCACCGGGTGGTGGATGTTCATGAGTAAGGAACGGAAACGTAGGTGGAATGCCAATCGACTGGCTCTCTTTAGTCAGCATCTGGCCAATCTGTTGGAAGCAGGATTCCCTCTGGTACCCAGTATTCGCCTGTTGTCGGAGCAGGGAGTGATTGAGGCTGGGGAAGCAGATCGAATACTTGGGTCACTGGATCAGGGAAAAAGCTTGTCGGCGGCACTAGAGGCAGAAGGGATGCCTGCGCTGTTCACCTCCCTGATCCGAGCAGCGGAAGAGCATGGAGATTACGGGTTCGGTCTGAAACAGTGTGAAGTGTACTATCGGGAACGAGGGCGCTTGATCCGGGAATTGACCCGGGCCCTCACGTATCCTCTGGTGGTGCTGATCCTGGTGGGATTCGCCTTCTTGTTCCTGATGACCACAGTGGTGCCTCGTTTTTCGGAGATGTATGAGACGATGGGCTTGACTTTGCCCCTTTATACCCGGATC
Source organism: Kroppenstedtia sanguinis (assembly GCF_050433445.1). Taxonomy (NCBI): domain Bacteria; kingdom Bacillati; phylum Bacillota; class Bacilli; order Caryophanales; family Thermoactinomycetaceae; genus Kroppenstedtia; species Kroppenstedtia sanguinis. The sequence continues at coordinate 37,178 of NZ_JBNPXF010000005.1, forward strand.
TTTTTGCGCATCCATCAGTCCCTGCAGACAGGCTTCTTCGGCTTGATCGCCGCTTTGGCCTTGTTTGGCATCGCCTGGCTATACATCCGGCGGCTGCCCCCTGAACGAAAGAGACGGTGGACTTCCCCGCTGTATTCCTTGCCGGTGGTTCGTTCTTTTTTCACCTTGCGGTTTACTCACTACCTAGGCATCCAACTGGGTTCGCTATTGAAATCCGGGCTTCCCCTGCTGAAAGCAGTGGAAGTGATGGACTCCCTTGCCCCTTGGGATCCTTTTCGCAGGGGGATCTTTCGGGTGCGGGAACAGCTGTTGGCCGGGGAATCCCTGCATCAGGCGCTGAAGCGGGAAGAAAAGCTGTTTTTGCCCTCTTTGCCGGGGTTGGTGGCCCTGGGGGAGGAAACGGGATCTTTGGATCGGTCGCTGCTCAGTCTGGCTCAAGGGACTGAGCTGATGATCAAGGAGCGGTTGGACCGGTTTACCCACAGCTTGGAACCGATACTGATATTCATCATCGGAGTGCTGATGGCAGCTACGGTTCTAGCTCTGTTTTTGCCGATGTTGCATCTGGTGGAAGCGATTTGAGCAAAGGAGTGGGAAAATTGAATTTCCGAAAATTAAAGCGGGATGAGCGGGGGTTTACCCTGATTGAGATGTTGGTGGTGTTATTCGTGATCGCTGTCATCATCGCCATCGCCCTTCCCAACCTCAAAGCAGCAGGGGAGTCGGCCCAGAGTCGGGCCTGTGAGGCCAATCGCAAGCTGATCGGCTCCCAGGCGGACAATTATTATCTGGAGTTGGGGAGTTATCCGAGCAGCGTGAGGCAGATGAAGAGAAGAGGGTATCTCCGCACGGTTCCCACCTGTCCCGCCAAAGGGAAATATTCGATCCACAAGAATGCCAGCGTGGAAAAGCGGGTGAAATGTAGTATCCATGGGAATTAAAAGGGGATGGCGCGGGGAGGAAGGGTGGAGTTTGGTGGAGCTGTCCCTGACCCTCATCCTGGCGGGACTGATCACATCACTGGCTTTGCCGGCATTTGCCCAGTGGGGGGATCGATTGGAGCAGGAACAGTTCATGGAACTTTTTTCCGAGGACATCCGCTTGGCTCAGCGAGAGGCGTCGGTTCGGGAAGAGGTGACATTTTTGCAGGTGGATACAAAAGGGGGAGTGTACTCTATCCACCGGGGAGAGGAACGGTTGCGGGAAGAAAAGGTGCCGGCCCGTTATCGGCTAGAGAGTAACTATCCGTCCCATCGTTTGGTTTTTCAACCTTCGGGACAGGCCCGGGGTGGCACCTTCCGCTTGAAGAAGAATGGGAAGACAGTGGGGCGGATCGTGGTACAGGTGGCCTCAGGTAGACCTCGTGTGGAGGTGGTGCCATGATCCGCGGGGAAGAGGGGTTCACCTTGGCGGAAACGGTCACCGCCCTGATGGTGTTCGGGGTGCTGGTGTCTGTAGCCCTGCCTATTCTCGGAGAGCTCCAGATCCGTCATCATTCCCATGCTCAACGGATGGAAGCGCATCTTCTCCTCCAATCCGAGATGGAACGGGTACAATCTTCTGCGGTCCCGGTTCCGGCGACAGGTGAGAAAAACAAGAAAGGGAAAGGGGTGAACTATCGGATCCGGTGGGAAAAAAAGTATGCCGAGCCGCATTTGGCAGGCGTGTTTGTGGAGATTACCTGGAAGGATGCGAGCCAGAAGCGGCAAAAGGAGTCGCTCAAAGGATTAAGCTTCCGGCGCTGATCCGGGAAGAGAGCGGCTTTACCTATGTGGAGCTGGCTGTGGTGCTGTCCCTCCTGGCCCTGTTGATTCCGGTTGTGTTGGGTGTCAGTTTGGGACTGGAGAGTGGATTGAAAAAGATGGTGGCTGAACAACAACTTCACTCTGGGGCAGAGACCTTTATCGCTGATGTCCGGAATGATCTGCGCAGAGGGGAAAATTTTCGACTCACCTCTACAGGATGGTTGTTGTTTGATTTGCCGGAAGGGGAGACGATCCGTTACAAACATCAGAAGCGCCGGATCATCCGCAGTGTGCGGCCACCGGGAGCCTCGCGCTTTCAGGGGACGACGATCCTTTTGGAAGATGTCTATTTCATCGGATTCGATCCTGGGTCAGACGGGGTCCGGATCGATCTGGGTCTGCAAAATTGGCATGGGGATTGGGATGCCACATTTTTTGTCCGAGGGAGGTTGGCACAGTGATTCAGGATGAGCGGGGGATCGCCCTCCCTTTTGTGCTGGCGGTGACGGTCCTGGCCTTTTTGCTGACGACGGCAGCCTTGACCAGCTACACATACTCATTCAAAGGGATCCAGATGGAAATGAAGCGAGTTCGGGCCCAATACGCGGCGGAGAGCGGCATTGCCCGTATGCAACAGAAGGTGTGTGACGATCCTGCTTGGAACCAATCCCTGTCCACCCCGATGAACGGCATGAAAACCGAAACCCGCATCGAAGGAACAGGGGGAAACCGGGTGCGAATTCACTCTGTCGCTAAGGGTAAAAAAGTCCGGCAGACAATCCGAGTGGAGGTGGAGCCAAAAACATGTGAAGTGCTTCGGTGGGGGCCTTAGGGTGGGGAGAATCCGTCTGTATGACAGGCGGCTTTTCTCATACCCAAATTCTTTGTGACATCAGAGAAAAATAGCACTATGGTTTTTGGAATGCCAAACATAAAAATGACTTTATCAAAGCCAAACAACTTATCGAACAATACCAAATGGAGCTGGAGAGTAATTCAATACCGACATTATCCACATCCACTAATCTTACTGCTGCAGGGCAGATCCGGGAACTTGTGAAATTACGTGACGACGGAATAATAACTCCCGCTGAGTTTGAAGCATCTAAGCAGAAGCTTCTGGGATTCTAAAAAAAGCGGCCGGATTGGGCACCACTTCTGATCACTCCTTGGCACACAATCATCATCCACCGTATCCTCCGCGGGGCGTGATATAATGGCGAAAACCTGGGAGCGGAGGAGAGGGAAAAGATGGATAAGCACATCATTGTGATTGGATTTATGGGTACGGGAAAAAGTACCGTCGGAGAAATTCTGGCAGAAAAGTTGGCATGCTCCTGGCTGGATACGGATACGGAAGTGGAGCGAATTTCCGAAAAAAAGATTTCCCACCTCTTCGATGAAGGAGGAGAGGCCCATTTTCGCCTGTGGGAGAAAAAGGTGTTGAAGCAAGTGTTAGAGCAAGCACCGGGGGTGATCACCACCGGTGGCGGGATAGTTCTCGATCCTGAAAATGTGTCCTGGATTCGTTCCCATGGATGGGTGGTGGCCCTAGATGCTTCAGAAGAAGAACTGGTGCGACGGCTGGCTACAGATCAATCCCGTCCGCTGTTGCGAGGAGGCGCCCAACAATGGGTGCGGGATCTGAAGCGGGAACGGCAGGGGGTGTACGATTTTGCAGATTTATTTCTGGATACTACAGAGAGCTCTCCAGAAGAGATAGTGGTAAAAATTATCCAACGATGGAAAGAGATCGCTGGAGGTTCCGGGATTTAAACCTTTCTTCCCTGGTTAAACTGGAACCAGGGAGGTGCAGACCGTGTCGACAAATGATTATTTGAAATTCCTGGTTCAAGAGATGGTTAAATACATGGATACGCCCAGGGAAGAGCGTCGTCAAGCCCGCACCCTCCGTCGGGAACAGCGGATGCACTGGACATACCGCTTCTTTGGTATGATCCCTTTTGGTATGAAAATGTTTGTGGGCCAACAGAAAAAGCGTTTCAAGGGCGGATCGCAGTGAAACAGGAGCATAAATCTTACCAATGGGTCCACCTGGATGACCGCTCCAATGTGATCGAGGATATCACCGAAGCCGAGGAGAACCTGAATCGGCTCCTTTAGGATCGGGTAGCATTAATCGCTTATGTGAAGAATGGAGAAGAATAACTGTCACTGCAAAGTTCAGAGTGTGAGCGTCCAACCTGGATTACAACTGGTTTACCAAGGTGAAATCCCTCCTTAAAAAATGCCATTCGGGAGTCAAAGGTGTATTTGGCTCCTTTTTTGCATTTCCGAAATGATATATAATATACGGAGTCTTAGTTTTTATGTATTCAAAGGGGCGATATAGATGTTTCATCGCACGCAAACCCGACCGGTGAAAGTCGGGGATATCCAGATCGGCGGTAACGATCGGGTGGTCATCCAGAGCATGACCACTACAAAAACACATGATGTCAAAGCCACGGTGGATGAAATCGACCGTTTGGAAGAAGCCGGGTGCCAGATCGTACGGGTTGCCTGTCCGGACATGCGTGCAGCGGAAGCGATTCCGGAGATTAAAAAACAGGTGAATGTCCCTCTGGTAGCCGATATTCACTTTGACTACCGTCTCGCTTTGAAGGCGATTGAGGGCGGGATCGACAAGATCCGGATCAATCCCGGTAACATCGGGCGACGGGAAAAAGTAGAGGCAGTGGTGAAAGCGGCCAAGGAACGGGGAATTCCGATTCGGATCGGAGTGAATGCGGGTTCCCTGGAAAAACGGATTTTGGAGAAATATGGCTATCCCACCGCCGAGGGCATGGTGGAAAGTGCCTTGTACCATATCGGCATCTTGGAGGACCTCGATTTTCATGATATCGTCGTCTCTCTGAAAGCTTCGGATGTTTCATTGGCCATCGAAGCCTACACTAAAGCAGCGGAACAAATCAAATACCCCCTCCACTTGGGGATTACCGAGTCTGGCACGCTCTTCTCCGGAACCATCAAAAGCTCCGCTGGGATGGGCGCCATTCTGTCCAAGGGAATCGGGAATACCATGCGGATCAGCCTGAGTGCGGACCCTGTGGAGGAAATCAAGGTGGCTCGCGAGCTACTGAAAGACTTTGGCCTAGCGGATAATGCTGCCACTCTGATTTCCTGTCCCACTTGTGGACGGATCGAGATTGATCTGATCAAAATCGCCAATGAAGTTGAGGAGTATATTTCCAAGATCAAGGCGCCGATCAAAGTATCTGTTCTGGGGTGTGCCGTCAACGGACCCGGGGAAGCCAAAGAGGCGGACATCGGGATTGCCGGGGGACGGGGAGAAGGACTTCTGTTCCGTCATGGGAAGACCATCCGTAAAGTACCAGAAGATCAGATGGTGGAAGAATTGAAAAAGGAAATTGACAAACTGGCCGAGGAGCATCGTCAGAAACAAGAGAAGGAAAAACAACAGGCCTAATGTATCATCTGTAAACCGGCTCCGGAAGGGGGCCGGTTTCTTTCATTCATAAATAGCAACCTTTTGCGGCAAAATGAGGATACCATATGAATCCGTGACAGGATCAGAAGGAGGGGTGCAGAATGAGTGGTTTTTCGCGATTCGCTTTGATCTTGGTTATTGTCGGAGCTTTAGACTGGCTGTTAGTCGGTCTGTTTCAGTGGGACCTGGTATCAGCCCTCTTTGGAGGCGATGCTACCCGCGAATCCTCCGGATTTAGCCGGGTCATCTATTCCTTGGTTGGATTGGCGGGGATCTACTCCATCCGGTTTCTGTTTAACGACCGGGTTTCAGCCGGGGATACCCACTAAAATAACGAATTAAGCAGCGTCGGAAAGCGATCCTCCAGATAGCCTTCCGACGCTTTTTTCTGTGCTGTGATACAATAAGCGGCGAATCACTTTTCAGAATAGGAAGAACGGGGGAGGTACATGAAACCGGTCATTGGGATGACGTTGTCCATGAATGAGAACCGTTTAACATTATCTCGAGATAACGCCGACGCGGTATTGACTGCGGGAGGAATCCCGTTTTTGCTTCCTTATGCTACGGAAACGGATGTTTTGGACGGAATGGTTCAACAGATCGACGGGTTGCTGTTGACTGGGGGAGACGACATCGATCCTTCCTTGTTTGGCGAAGAACCGTTGCCTGGCTTGGGTGAGGTGGAGCCGGAACGGGATCGCATGGAGATCGCTCTCGTCCGTAAGATGGTGCACGCAGGGAAACCGGTTTTGGCCATTTGTAGAGGTTGCCAAATCCTCTGTATTGCGCTGGGAGGAGATATGTACCAGGACCTGTACAGTCAGCGGAAGGATTCGATTCAGCATGTTCAGCGGGGGCCCCGGGGGTACCTGTCCCATAGTGTTTCAATTCAGGAGGGCACCTGGCTGTCACAAATCGCCGGAGAGGACCGGATCCGGGTCAACAGTTATCATCACCAAGCGGTCCGGCGTCTTCCTGAAGGATATATTCCATCGGCGATTGCTCCAGACGGAGTGATTGAGGCCTTTGAGGGAGACGGTCCCACCTGGGTCATGGGAGTGCAATGGCATCCGGAAAACCTGTTTCGCACCGACAGGGTTTCCCGACGTTTGTTTCATACTTTGGTGGATCATGCCCGCAATAAAACAACTGCACGGTAAACCGTGCAGTTGTTTTTCATTTTTCTCCACGGACGTAGCGAGCGTTGAAGAGAAACAGACGCATCAGCAAGATGAGAGAGGGCACCAGGAGGAACAGACCAGCGATAAAGGAGATCACCAGCGCCCAGCCCATCTGCGGTTGGGTCAAGCCGGACTGCAGAGTGATATAAGGATACAACAGATAGGGTAAATGGGAAGCGCCGTACCCGAAAAAGGCGAAGGCGAACTGTAGCATCACCAGAATAAATGCCCAACCAGGGGCTTTTCGCCACCAAGTGAGATAGACTGCCCCCAGAAAGCAGGCGAAGGAGAGCAAAAACATCCAGGCCAAGTCCACCATGTTTTGAAAATGAACCAGGTTGTGACGGGATAAGGCCAGGAATACCCAGAGACTGGCCAGGATCGTCGGTCCGCTCCAAAAGAGGGAGTACTTTCGCAGCAGTTCGTATGCTTTTTCATCTTTCGCTTTGCGGGCGTAAAAGACGAGAAAACTGGCACTGATGTATAGCACACTGACCAAGGCGAGGAAAACCACCGCCCAGGAGTAAGGACTGGTGAATAACGCCTGAGGAAGGAATTCCACATAACCTGCGGCGGTTTCCCGGATAAATCCACCTTCGGAGATCGTCAAGACCGTGGATAGAGCAGCAGGGATAAACAAGCCCGTCATTCCATAGAGGAACAGGTAGATGCGACTTTTTCGCGCGCCATAATTGGCAAAGGCGTAAAAAGACCCCCGGATGGTCAACAGCAGAAGAGCTATACCCCCGGGAATCAACAGAGCCGTCCCGAAGTAGTAGGCCGTATCCGGGAAAAATCCGACAATCCCCACAAAGAAAAAGACCAAGAACACATTGGTCACTTCCCAAACTGGAGAGAGATAGCGATCAATCACCTGGCTGATGACATGTTCCTGCCGTGTCAATAGGCTGTAATAGGAGAAAAAACCGGCACCAAAATCGATGGAGGCTACGATCAGATATCCATACAGAAAGGTCCAGAGAACCGTGATGCCGATCCATTCCAAACTCACGGAGATCCCTCCTTTCTCACAAGATGATCCGGCGCTGTTCCAGTTCTTTTTCCGGTTGGTGATGTCGGAACAAGCGAATCAAGACGGTGCAGGCGATGGTTCCGAGTGCAACGTACACCAGGGAAAACACGCCTAGGATCCATCCGACATCATTGGACGTGGTAGCGGCCTGATCGACGCGCATCATCCCTCGGATGATCCAAGGTTGACGTCCCACCTCGGCGTAGATCCAACCCAATTCGATGGCCAGGAAAGAGAGGGGAGCACCCACTACGATTCCCCAGAGAATCCACCTGTTCCAGAGGTTTTTCTTTCTCCACCAAGCGAACAGGAACAGGGCGGAGATCAGGATCAGATAGATTCCAATCCCCACCATTCCGTCAAACAGGTAGTGAAGATAAAGTGGTGGACGCTCATCCGGTGGAAACTCATTCAGCCCGATAATTTCCCCATCAGGGGAACCTTTCCCAAGGATACTGAGTGCGAAGGGAATCTGAATCGCCCCTTTGACCTCATGGTTTTCAGTAAGATATCCTCCCAGGATAAGGGGAGCCTCCCGCTGGGTTTCAAAATGCCACTCCGCTGCGGCTAGTTTTTCCGGTACATGCTCGGCAAGGAATTTTCCCGAGAGATCCCCGGCAACCGCAGTGCCCAGGGCAAGGATCAGACCGGCGATCATGGTCATTTTCAACGCTTTTTTATAGTAGATATGGTTCCTTCCCTTCAGTAGGAACCAAGCTGCAATTCCACCGAGCAGGAAGGCGCAGGTTACATAGGCAGAGGAGAGAACATGAGCCACTTTGCTTGGGGTGGCCGGATTGAACATAGCTTCCAGGGGACGGAGATCGACCAATTTTCCCTGTTGGATTGAAAATCCTGCCGGCGTGTTCATAAATGCATTGACCGTCGTGATAAAAACCGCCGACAGCGATGAACCAATGATAATCGGAATCGAGGTCAGCCAATGAAGAACCGGTTTGAGTCGATCCCAGGTATAGAGATAAATACCGAGGAAAATCGCTTCAAAGAAAAAAGCGAAGGTCTCCAGGAACAAGGGCAGACTGATCAGATTGCCTGCCAGTTGCATAAAGCGGGGCCACAAAAGACTGAGCATCAATCCGATACATGTTCCGGTCACTACCCCGACAGCGACCGTGATCACAAATCCCCGCGTCCAACGCCGGGCCAGCAAGATATAATGGGAATCCTTCTTCCAAATTCCCCAGCCTTCCGCCAGGGAGATAAAAATCGGCACGCCGACGCCGATCGTAGCCCAAATTATATGGAAAGCGAGAGTTTCAGCAGTCAGGATTCGGCTTAAAACCGTAGGTTCCATTCGAATTCGCCTCCCGTTCCAGGGGTTGTCTCCATAACTGGTTCTCTCTTTTCACATCGTCTCAGAATGACCCAACAGGCTCCAGATTTGCGGATTTTCCCCTTTAGGGTAGCATACCCGAATGTACATGGGAATTTGTTCGCAAAACGGTCTTTTCGCCAATCCCTCACAAATCGGATGAAAAATTGCCTTATAGTTGCCATAAAATCATCGCCCCATGGAGTAGCGGATGATTCCCTTACAATGGCAGGAATTCTAGCTCCGGGGAATGTGAAACACCATTCCGACCGGTCGGGCCCCGGCATAGAAAACTACGCTTATGAAAAATCGGAAAGAAGATGTATGGAGATTTTTTAATGGATCGGATACGCTGAGTTTATGATGTGGATCCTTATTTATCTGTTGGTAATCAATGGGGTGGCCTTTGCATGGATGGGGTCGGATAAAGCCCGGGCCAAGAAAGGCAGGTGGCGAATCCCGGAACGACGTTTGTTTATGAGCGGATTTTTGGGCGGTGGACTCGGCCTTTGGGTGGGAATGAAAACATTTCGACATAAGACCATGCACTCTACTTTTCGCTACGGTGTTCCCTTGCTCATCCTTTGGAATGGGATCGCCGGGATTGTTCTCGTCGGCTTATTTGGATAATTGTTTGAAGTTCCCAGTGTGTTGCCTCTTCCCCCTGACAAAGACTAGAGACGGGGGGTGAGAGCTTGAAGACGATTGGATTTTGGCTTTCTGTACTCTTGTTTATCTGCGGATGTGTGCCGGGAGAAGTGTCCCAGAAACCGGCTTCGAAACCAAAGGAAGAGGCCCCAGGTCATGCAGATGTGAAAGCCCGAAATCAGACCAAATCGCTTTTCATCGTGAAGTATGAAGGGAAAGAGTGGAGATTGGATCTCAGTCAAGCGGGATTTGATGGGATCGATCCCACCACCTTGGACCGGGATGCCTTCCACCATTGGTTTTCACAAGTGGAAAAAGAGATTAACCGTGAACCGAAATCCGCCTACTTCCGGGACCGGCAATTGGTGCCGCACCAAAATGGCCGCAAAGTGGATCGGGCGGAGGTGAACCATTGGCTGGACGGGATTCACCATTATCTTAACCGCCCTTTGACAGTTCCCGTACAGATCTGGAGCCCGCCCATCACCACGGAAACCTTGAAAAGGATCAAGGAGAAGCACCTAGCTTCTTACTCCACGGTATATAATCCGCATAATGCGAATCGATCTCAGAATATCTTACTGTCTGTGCGGGCGATCGACCATCAGGTGGTCAATGTCGGAGAAGTGTTTTCCTTTAACCGGACAGTGGGGATTCGTTCCGGCTCCCGAGGATACCGCCCAGCTAAGATCATCGTCCGGGGAGAGTATACGGAAGGAGTGGGTGGTGGGATCTGTCAAACTTCGTCCACGTTATTTAACAGCGTGGAGAGAGCGGGCTTGCATGTGGTACAGCGAGTAAGCCACAGCAAGCAGGTGACTTATGTGCCGGCGGGCCGGGATGCGACAGTTTCATGGGGCGGACCTGATTTTCAGTTTCAAAATCAGCTGAACAGACCGATTCTGATTCAAGCAACCGCTCGAAATGGTCGTCTCACGGTGGATATTTATGGGTCCTCCGCAATCCGCCACCATCCAAAAGCGACACGGGAGGCGCCCAAGACGATGCCCAAGACAGAAAAAGTACCTACACCCAGTGAAAAACTTCCCTTAGATGAAAATGTGAAGAAGTTTCAAAGAGAGCCGTTGCCGCCTGACCAGATCTCCGGAGATCCGGAGCCGACGGATGCCGGCGGGAGAGTGGAATAAATCCGCTCTCCTCTTTCATGTCCATGGGGCAGATCCGGAAAGTGAAGTCATAAGATAGATGGAGGCTTTGTTTGAATCATTTAACAAATTGGACACATTTTGAAATTTCCTGATTTGTGGACATTTCCTGGTACTCTGTTATAATATAACCGTCTTTTTACCAGTAGGAAGGAGGTATTGAATGAAGAAATCCCTGATCATTTCTCTCGGGGTTGCCGCTGTCCTGCTGTTGTCCGGTACGTTCGTCGGTTATGCGATGATGAACAAAGAGATCACCGTCACCTTCAGTGACCAGGATAAAAAAATCAAAACCGACGTCCTCAGTGGAACATTGGCGGAGGCTTTGGCCGATGAAGGTTATGATCCCGCCAAACTCAAAAAGCAATATAAGCCTGATCACCCCTGGGATCAGCCGATCGAAAAGGATTCCAAAGTTCACCTGACCTGTAATTGTAAGGTCTCTCTGAAGGTGGGTGGGAAAGACCCGGTCAAGACCCGAACGTTGCAACCCACTGTCGGAGATTTTCTCAAGGAACAAAAAGTGAAAACGGAAAAAAGCGATCAAATGAATGCCGCATTGGATCAAAAAATTAACAATGATATGATGATTGTGATCGACAAAATCGAAAAACAGGTCAAGAAAAAGGTAGAAACGACGGATTATCCAGTCAAAAAAGAAAAGGATCCTGATTTGCCCAAGGGTGAAAAAAAGGTGACCCAAAAAGGGGAAAAGGGAAAAGTCATCTATGAAGTGACCGCCTTGTATAAAAATGGAAAGGCCATGGTGACGGATCAGAAGAAAGTGGATGAGGTTAAACCTGTGGCTGAGATTGTGAAGGTGGGCTCCGGCGAAGAGACTAAGGAGGAAGAAAAGGAAGACACGGATCTGGCTTCTTCCTCTTCTGGGTCCCGAATTGCCGGTCTAAAATACAAAAAAAGCCTCTCCATGCAGGCCACGGGATACACTCACACCGGAAGTCCTACTGCGACAGGTGCGATGCCTCATCGAGGAACCGTTGCTGTCGATACTAGTGTCATCCCACTCGGTACCAAGCTCTACATACCAGGCTACGGTCAGGCTGTGGCGCAGGATACCGGTGGGGCCGTGAACGGAAATATCATCGATCTTTTCTTCGAGACCCGCCAGGAAGCGATTCAGTGGGGGCGGAGAGGTGTAACCGTTTATATCCTCGAATAAAAGTGGAATCATTTTCCCCGTGGTACTTTACACCACGGGTTTTTTCTATTTATGATAAGAGTAGGTTGCGAAGTGGGAATTGGCTCAGTCTTTTCCAAATATTTTTGTTTTTTGATGGGGAATTGAGATATACTGGAGAAAAGGATTATACGGGATGTGTCAATATGCCTGTAACTGCTGGTAGAAATGATCCTTGTCCCTGTGGTAGCGGAAAAAAATACAAAAAGTGCTGTGAACGGGTGGTGGCTTTCAAGTCAGCGGAGTTTCTACGGGAAGAGCGGGAGCGGAAATTGAAAACCCGGTTGGTCTCTTGGCTTAACAAATGGTTTCAAGAGAATTGTATGAGGGAAATCGACGAGAAGTGGTCCGTCACCTTTAAAAAATGTCTCCAGTTGCCGGTAGAACATCCGATCCCGTCCAAGTTGGCCTACACCTATCGTTTTTGGATGCTGTTTGATGCGACTTGTTTTCGGGGAGAAAGACCCGTGGAATATTGGAGGAGAACCTTGGTCGGTTCCTCATCGCAATCGGAGCGAATCGCCGAAGAATTGGCGGGGGTTCATCTGTGCTGTTACGAAGTGGTTCGCGTGAACGGTGAGGAGGTGATCCTCCGTTCGTTATTGACGGAAGACCAGGAGTTTTCTATCCGTCTGGTGGAGCCGGTTCGTGTAGGCATGTTGATGTTTGCTCGACTCTCCCGCTTGGTCAATCGGTACGAGCTGTTTGGCCCTTATACATCTTTTGGGGTGGAGATGAAGGGGGAGATCGATATGTATTTAAAAAATCAAGTACAGCCCAGTGAGGGCTTACAGCGGGAATATTGGCATCAACATGGACTGCATGTTCTCGGGTGGATGATGCAACGAGCCCGGGAGATGGAACAGTCGGAAAAGGCAGCGGAAGATCTTCCCGATCCCGTCAGTGAGGAAGGTTGGGGAGAAACAACACAAGAGAAGGAAATGTCCGAAATGGGTGCACTGCCTGTTGAGAAGAAACGGTTCAACCCACCGGTTTTGCCAGAGGAAGAGATAGGTCTTCCCGATATCGTGGAACAGCAGTTGAACTTGTTTTTCTCCAACTATGTGGAGAAATTCCAGGAGAAGACCCAAAGTTTCTATCTGCATTCCCTCGAACTCTTTAAAAAGTATGTTGCCACCTATTTTGGCAAGCGGTTTACCTGGCCCATGTTGAGTGGGGATGTCTTGTCCCATTTCTTCGGGGTCTGGTACGTGGATACCGGCGAAGGTGGACCGATTAAATCAAGAATCTTCCTGAATACATTAAAGGGACTGTTTCGCTGGATTCAGGAAGAGGCGATCAGTGATGTGTATCCTGCTTTTGCTCCGGTGTATCGGGAGTCGATCCGAAATCTCCCGCTTTCTTATGAGGCCTATCGCTGGTTGCGGGAAAACGGGGTGGCCGAAGCCCCTGGTTCCAAACAGTTGACAGGCACAGTTCAAATGGCTGTTTCCGGGGCAGAAGCCCGCTTGAGAATTGCGGATCAGTGGCTTCCCCTTCATATGAACGGTCGGGGGGTTCCTCCGACTTGGCTGGATCATCGTTTCTGGGTGCGTGGAACCGTTGCTTTTCATGGGGAAAGATGTAGTTTCCATTCTGTGGAATCTGTCTATCCACACCTTCAGGAGATTTATGAACCCGAATTGCTTTGAAGGACTCGCCGTTTCCCATGGCGAGTTTTTTTTCGTATTCTGAAGCGTACGGGTGTTCGTTTGTCTTATTCTGCATAGGAATCTAGGAGTCCTGCCTTGTTCTCCTTTTTTGCATAAAAAAGTTACTCTACGTTTAAACCACCATAAACAGGAATTATAATGCCTTTTGACAAGTGTGATACTAAAAGGGCACTCAACCACTTGTAGGGGGGCGTTTGCTATGTTCGGCTTGTTTAACTTCAATAAAGAAGAACCCAAGGAAAAAGAGCATGACCGGAAAGATGTTTCCTCCGATGAGCGAAAACTTCGGGAAACGATGAACGAGGTGGCGTCTGAATTGGGTGTTTCCACAGACGAAACTAAACAGTCATCGCAAAATGCTAATGAACTGGGTGAACAAGTTAAGAAAGAATTGAAAAAACGCACCTGAAACGACTGTTGAGTGTGGCGGGCACCCTGTGGGTGTCCGCACCTTTTTCTAAGGCGTGTGCAGTCTTTTTGTTTCATGTAAAGAAAAAAAGAGGCCTGTGTGGCTGACAACGCAAGAGTGTTGCGTCAGACCCACAGGACACAAGTCGAGCCGATCTCCCCCGGAATGTAAAACTCAACCCCGGCCGGCCGCGTCTAAGAGATGGAATCACAACGATATAGGTTTTTTTGGAATGAGATCGGTGACGGTCACACAGGCGTGGCTCCCAGTAAGAGGTGGATCAGACCTCCTTCCCGGGATCGCTGGAATTGAGATAAGAGAAAACTTCCGCTAGTTGATGGTCTGCTGCTTTCACCACATGGTCTGGGATAGGAGAATGGCCTGATTTTACCGAGGGATACCCTCTACATCGATCAATGACAGGCTTCCCTAGGCGAAGTCGAGAAATATCTGGATCTGGAGAAGGATAGGTGGGAATCCGGAGGCGAAATTTCTGTCCGGAAAGTGGATCGCGAAGGTGAAGATCATAGACAGGGGGTTGTCCGCTACGCCGGACAAATCCCCCGGAGCGCAGCGTGCGATCAATTTGATCGCGAGTGTACACCAATCCCATGATTCGTTTCATCCTTTGGCCCAAAGTGAAACCTCCTCACAAGATGGTTTGCGTTCCTATCCTTCATTGCGCAAGCAAAGGGTGTTTCTGAAAAAGGGATACTTCCATGTTATGAACGAAGGGTGGCACGGTATGAATCATTCCGGGTTTTCCTCGCTTTTCTGGAGAGTGTGGTATGCTTTGAAAGGAAGGGAAAGGAGTGGAGCCCATTGAGTCGTTTGGATCTGCATGTACATACCACAGCATCCGATGGAATGTTTTCACCGGTTGAAGTGGTCAAAAGGGCGAAAGCGAAGGGACTCCTGGGAATTGCCATCACAGATCATGATACGGTGGCCGGTGTCGAAGAAGCCCGACAGTGCGGGGAAGAATCGGGGCTGGTTGTAATTCCGGGAGTCGAGATCAGTACGGTCGCCAACGGACAGGATATCCATGTACTCGGATATTTTGTGGATCTTACTGATGAATCGTTTCAGGAGAGGCTACAGGAACAACGGGAAGCGAGGAAAAGACGGAACCACCAGCTTCTGGACAGACTGACGAACCTGGGAATCCAAATTACCATGGAGGAAGTGGAGGCCCGAAAACCGGACAAAGTAAATATCGGTCGCCCGCATATTGCGGAAGTGCTGGTGGAAAAAGGCGTTGTTCAGAACATGAATGAAGCTTTTGCAAAGTATCTGGGCAAAGACGGGGCGGCATATGTCACCACCCCTCGGATCTCTCCGGAGGAAGCGCTAATCTTAATCCGCCAGGCCGGTGGAGTCCCTGTTTTGGCCCATCCTGGCTTATACGACGATGATGAATTAGTGTGGAAACTCGCCCAAAATGATCTCGCAGGGATCGAAGTGAACCATCCAGACCATGATGAGAAGATGAGAATCAGGTATAGGGAAATGGTCCGTCAGTGTGGGCTCTTGGCGACTGCCGGGTCGGATTTTCACGGGGAACGCCAGGGTTCCATGTATCATGCTGACTTGGGAACCTGCACCACCGATCGGGAAACGGTCAATGCTTTGGAAAAGGCCGCCAGGTCCGCAAGAACATAAGGGAAGCCGATCCTAGGAAAGGATCGGCTTCTCCATTTTTCGATGTTGAATCCCCGCATCCATAAAGGGTTCCCCCGTCACTTGGTAGCCCAATTTACAGTAAAAAGGAAGAGCTTGGATTTGGGCGTGAAGCTGGATCAGGGTCACCCCGTGATTGGCGGCGAATTCCTCTATGGCTTGCATCAGAGCACGACCCATTCCGGTCTTTCGCTGCGAGGGCAGAACCGCCACCCGCTCCACCTTTCCGATGCTATCGGCAAGAAAGCGCAAGCGAGCGGCACCTGCAGGTTTTCCGGCAGATCGAGCCAGAAAATGAGTCGCTGTCTCCTCCCAATCGTCAATTTCCAAGGAAAGGGGGACCTTTTGTTCTTCCACAAACACTTGGAATCGAATGGACATGACTTGGTCCAGTTCGTTTTGGTTTGTAACCGTTTTAATTTCGAAGCTCATGAAAAACCTCCGGATAACTGTTCGGATTATCCTTGGAGCAGGAAAGATTGATAGAGCGTCCAGGAGCCGTTTTCCAGCTGATACATTAAGTGAAAACGATCGATCCAGCTGTTCATGTCCACAGATAACATCCGCAGGCTACCATAAACATCCAGTAGTTCGTCTTGGGGAAGTTTCTGACCGATGGTGATGTGAGGGATGAATTTATATCCGCTTTCGTGATGAA
This sequence comes from Kroppenstedtia sanguinis, assembly GCF_050433445.1. Taxonomy (NCBI): domain Bacteria; kingdom Bacillati; phylum Bacillota; class Bacilli; order Caryophanales; family Thermoactinomycetaceae; genus Kroppenstedtia; species Kroppenstedtia sanguinis. The sequence goes on from NZ_JBNPXF010000005.1 coordinate 53,377, forward strand.
GTTGGCCGCGATTGATTTTTTCATGAAGGCGGTTGATTTCATCCGCATTTTCCACAGCCATGTACACGACGTTGTTCGTGGGGTGGAAACTGCCGATTTTATGAAAATGAATATTGAAGGGGGCTGTCTCCTGTGCTACTTGCTCTAGGTGCTCCACGGCTTGGGGGAGCATCTTTTCATCCAAATGAAAGGATTCCTTAAGGGTGATATGGGGCGGTATCAATGTGTAGTTGGGGTCGTACCGTTTACGGTAGGAGTTTGCGAAGTCCTGTATCACTTTTCCCGGAAAAGTGGCGATCCCGAATTTCATCGCATTACCTCCTTTGTTGGGAATAAGAGTAGTCGGAACCGATTCGCCAAGTGCAATCCTTGGGCAGTGGAAAGGGTTACCTTTCATTATACCCTCTAGTGAACAACCGATAAAGTCAAAAGATAAGAACCTGCAAGAAGAATTGTGATAAGATGGAAAGGTGGCTTTTACGTGGAAGAGGAGGAACCGATGATGAATAGGCGTGTTCACAGTAAAGTGGTGAAGGATTCTGCACTGGAACGCTTGCAGGACCGTGGGGTCACCTTGGAAGGGATCGCCGAGATTGTTTATCAAATGCAATCCCCCTATTCCGATCACCTCACCATGGACAGCTGTGTGGAAAGTGTAACTGCTGTTTTGGATAAACGGGAGATTCAGCATGCCATTTTGGTCGGAGTGGAGCTGGATCAGTTAGCAGAGAAAAATCAGTTGTCCGAACCCCTCCTGTCCATCGTGAGAGAGGATGAAGGATTGTTCGGCTGTGACGAGACACTGGCTCTTGGATCGGTGTTTGGATACGGGAGCATTGCTGTCACCACTTTTGGGTATTTGGATAAACACAAAATCGGGGTTATAAAAAACTTGGATACTCAAAACGACGGTCTCGTTCATACCTTTTTGGATGATCTGGTAGCGAGCATCGCTGCATCGGCTTCCAGTCGTCTAGCTCACCGGATCCGGGATGAAGAGGAGGCGGCAGAAGCCGGAGAAGCCGATGTACCCAATCAACATGCTGGCTGAGATAACTTTCTTCTGTGTCTGAATTCGGGAGGGGATGGTTTTTGGACAAAAAAAAGGGGCTGTGGGAACAGCCCCCATTCAGAGGAGGGAACATCTGTCCAAAGCAGGTCAGATGGTTGAACTGACAATCCAATGGGATTGTCAATTTATTTTATGACCGGAAGGAACCGAAGGAATCGGCTGGTAGCAAAAATGTACGATTGCCCTCCAAGCATGAATCCCTCGGTTTTCAGACAAACTATCCCCTGATGCAATTTCCCATGCGGAGACTGAAATAAGGGGGATTGACCACATGACATGCTGGATTTATTGGGCCAAATTGTATGAAACACGCTTTCAGGCCCGTTGTCTGGCTACACGGATGCAGGAAGACTGGTGGATCTATGGATATGACAGTCCAGCTGAAGTGGAAGTCTTTCAATCTAAGAAGGGGCGTTATGGAGTTCGATACATTTGGAGACGTTCCTGAAAAAACTTTGGATAACCCCTTGCCATGACTTCTATAATGTAGTATAGTATTATTTGTCGCCGCGGGGTGGAGCAGTCGGTAGCTCGTCGGGCTCATAACCCGAAGGTCGCAGGTTCAAGTCCTGCCCCCGCAACCATTATGGAGCTGTGGTGAAGTTGGAGTTCACGCCGGCCTGTCACGCCGGAGGTCGCGGGTTCGAGTCCCGTCAGCTCCGCCATCTTATTTTTTTTAGGGCCTATAGCTCAGCTGGTAGAGCAGTCGGCTCATAACCGATCGGTCACAGGTTCGAGTCCTGTTGGGCCCACCAGAGCCATGACTTCTTCGGGCAGTTAGCTCAGGGGGAGAGCGCTACCTTGACACGGTAGAGGTCACTGGTTCGATCCCAGTACTGCCCACCACTGAAACCCTTGAATTCTCAAGGGTTTTTATTTTTTTGTCTTTGTGGGCGTTGACCACAAAAAACTCTTTTGTCAGCTGACTTAAATTGATGTGCTTATCGATCACAATCTGATGGGTATCCAGGTATCCCTCATGGTTTGTTTTGCGGAGGAGTTGATCCATTTCTGGAGGTATTCACCCAGTGTGGATTTGCTAGGTACCACATACTCACCTTTGTTCAGCTCGATCAACTCCGTACAGGCTTCCTCGGCTGCCTTTTTGGTCTTAAATCCTCCCTTTGTCTTTTGCTTCCGCTTCCCCTGGGCATCCTTTCCGATATCCAGTGTAAAGGACCACGTCTTCCTTTGAGTAACCTTTCATTGTACCTCCCCGACTTTCCGTTTCAATTTCCTGACTTCATCGATCAGGGGGTGAATATTTCCTCAGATTTCCGCCACATCTTCCTTTGCGGCCATTTCCTTTCAGATGGAGTGAGCCTCTTCTCGTACAGCCTTTATTTCTGCGCCATGTTCGTCCAATCGCCTCAGAATTGCCTGCAGTAGGCCTTTGATTTCCTCGCTCATTCGGGTTCCTCCTTCTCAATTATCGCTTGTACTAGTCCATTGATTCCTTCCAACAAACCGTTGGTCATCTTCGTTGATTAACCAGAAAATGGGTGGCGGAAGGGAGTCGTGTGCTGCCAAAGCGACCTTTGCGCCATGGGCACTACAATATGAAATTAAGGATGCGCCATGGGCACTACAATATGAAATTAAGGATGCGCCACAGGCTATTTGTTCGAAAATCAAAAAAGAAGCCAGAACGAGGATGAACAGGCTTCTTTTTTATAAAATATGATCAGGGTCAACTTGTCTCGGTCAGCAGTTTGGCCAGGAACAGCCGGGTCCGTTTGTGACTGGGGTTGGAGAAGATCTGGGCCGGATCTCCTGACTCGACGATGGAGCCTTCATCCATGAAGATCACTTGATCAGCCACATCCCGGGCGAAAGCCATCTCGTGTGTGACGATCACCATCGTCTGGTTTTCCCTGGCCAACTCTTTCATGGTGGCCAGGACTTCACCAATCAGTTCTGGATCGAGGGCGGAAGTAGGTTCATCGAAGAGGAGCACCTCCGGTGCCATGCCGAGGGCACGGGCGATGGCGACCCGTTGTTGCTGACCGCCGGAGAGTTGGGAGGGATACGTGTTTTCCTTGTCGGCGAGACCCACTTTGGCCAGAAGCTCCCTCCCCCGCTCCCGCGTGCGGGCTTTCTCTTCCCTCTTCACCACCAGGGGTCCCTCCATCACGTTTTCCAGTGCGGTTTTGTGGGGGAAGAGGTTGAAACTTTGGAAGACCATCCCCGTCTTGCCACGTAGGGCACGGATCTCTTTTTCCCTGGGTTTCTTCTCTCCGAAGGTGACGGTTGTATCCCCGATGGAAACCGTTCCCGAAGTGGGGGTTTCCAGCAGGTTGATGCAGCGGAGAAGGGTGGATTTACCGGAACCGCTGGGACCGATGATGCAGAGGACTTTTCCCGTCTCCACCTGTAGATCAATTCCCTTCAACACTTGCAACTCTCCATATTGTTTGTTCAAATCGTGAATGGTGATCATGGGTTCACCTCCATTTAGACGGCAAAACGGCCGAATCTTTTTTCCAGTTTTTCCTGCAACACGTTGAGCAGGGTGCAGATGATCCAATAGATGGCGGCCACCAGGATATACATGGTCATGGGATCAAAACTGCGCCCGCCGACAATCTTCGCTTGGTACATCATCTCCGGTACGGTGATCACCGAGAGCAGGGCCGTGTCCTTCACCAAACTGAGAAAGGTGTTGGCCAACGGCGGCAGTGCCACCCGGACGGATTGGGGGAGGATGATCCGGCGCATCGTCTGCCAATGAGTCATGTTCATCGATTTGGCCGCTTCCCACTGCCCCCGGGGGATGGACAGGATCGCGGCACGGATGGTTTCCGCGGAGTATCCGCCCACGTTGAGAGAGAGACCGATGATTGCGGCGGTAATGGCGGACAACCGGATTCCCACCACCGGCAAGCCCAGGTACAAGATGGATAGCTGAACCAGGAGAGGGGTCCCTCGAATGATAGAGATATAGAACCGGGCCGGCCACCGGAACCACACCCGCTTTGACATCCGTCCCATGGCGGTGATCAGCCCGAGGATCAGTCCGATGATCATGGTGATGAAACTGAGGGAAATGGTGTATCCGATTCCTTCCAGCACAAACGGCAAGGATTCCGCTGCCAGTTGCGGATTGAAGAGTTTATCCCATTCAATATCCGTCATGATGCTTTCCAACCTTTCGCCGGTGTGATTTTGCATGGAGAAAGTCTATGGTCCGATGCCATCGATGGGAGAATCCCTATGTGGACGGGATCTGACCCTCTTGTCGAGTTTGTTCACCTGGGACCTTATACGAAAAAAACCTCCGCCATTTCGGAGGATTTTTGCCAATTCACGGTCTGGAGACATCTTCCTCAAACCATTTTTCGGAGATCTTGGTGAGGGTGCCGTCTTTGCGCATCTCGTCCAGTGCTTTGTCGATTTCCTGGAGTAGTTCTTTGTTCCCCTTGGGCACCGGGAAGGCACTTTCCGATTTTTCCATCGGCTTGCCCACGGTTTTCAGCGGCAGGTCGACTGTTTTCATCATCTCGGCAATGGCCAGGCGGTCATTGAAGCTCAGATCGGCCCGTTTGGCGGCCACATCCCGCATCGCCGTCATCATGTCCTCGTAGGAGACGATTTCCGCCCCGGCGTCCTGAGCCATTTGTCCATAGTTGCTGGTCGGGGTCTGGGCGGCCCGTTTTCCTTTGACATCAGCGATGTCCCGGATCTCTTTATTGTCTTGATGGACTACGATCGTGGCGTAGGAGATGGAATAGGGTTGGCTGAAGTCAAACTTTTTCTTCCGTTCCTCTTTGATTCCTACCTCGTTGGCCACCAGATCGAAACGGCCGGTGGACAGACCTGTCAGCATGGAATCCCAGGAGGTTTCCACGAATTTTGCTTTGACGCCCATCCGTTTGGCCACTTCCCGGGCCACATCCACATCGTAGCCGGTCAGTTTGTTACTCTTCTCTTCCCGAAAGGAGAAGGGCTTGTAGTTGCCTTCGGTTCCGATGCGGATTTCACCACGCTTCTTTATATCAGCGAGAAGATGGTCTGTGTCATCCTCGTTTTGCTGTCCGCCTCCACTACTGCAAGCGCCGGTCACCAGCAATGGAATCACTGACAGTACTGCGATCAACCACCGTTTCATCCGACTTCCTCCTATTAATTCATAGTTAATAGATGTGTTTTGCTGAAATTAATCTTTTTCCATCATAGTCGAGGTCCCGATTCCTGTCAACGAACAGCCTTTGATCGATTCTCCATCGGCCACCGCTAATGCTATCTCCTTTAATCTATGAGAAAGTTGTTGGCACATACTCATCAACACGCGTGAATCAACATATGTTATGTCAGAGAACGAATAGTGATAACTAAGTGCAAACAGGGCTGTTGATTAACCAGAAAATGGGCAGCGGAAGGGAGTCGTGTGCTGCCAAAGCGACCTTTGCCATCCTACCCAGCGGAGAATCTGGAGGGAGGGCGTTTAGGGGCAACCTCTTCCTTGTGTTGCTTCCGTAAGGCTTTGCCCCTGCCCGATCGGAAGATTTGGAGCGGCCAGTTTTCACTTCCTTGCCGGATGGCAACAGTCGCGTGGGTGAACACGATCTCCCTACCTAAAATATGGCTAATCAACACGCCTGAAGTGCAAACAATATGAATGGATTTTTTGTGAATAGTGGGACATATGGTAGCGGTGGTTAACCCTTGATAAAGTGCATAACAGAACAGTGGACTAAAATGGTATGGAGTGATCTGAGGTCACTAATTGGACTACTCACCAAGCGGGCACGGGGAGCCGTGCCTGCTTGGTGTGTCGCTTTTTTTGGACTGTGATAAAATGGGGGATACAGGTGAAAGGGAGATTCTTCTTTTTCTTTTCCTGAAAACATCTGTGGGGGAGAGAGAGGAGCTATGAAGCGGCTGGCGGCACGGTTACAAAGTGTGGACCATCGTTTTGTTTGTTATGTAAACCAGCAGTGGAAGTGCAGATTTTTGGACTGGCTGATGTCTCGGGTGACTCATCTGGGAGGAGCGGGATTCACCTTGAGCTTCCTCTTAGTATGGTTCATCTTTCAAACGCCTCCAGTTCGAAATTGGGCATTGGAGGGGCTGGTTTCCCTGGTTTCCAGCCACCTGGGAGTCCAAGTGGGCAAACATTGCTGGCAACGGTTGCGGCCTTATCTTCAGTACTCTGACCTCCGAGTAGTCTCCCATCCTCTGCAAGATTACTCATTTCCCTCTGGCCATACTGCGGCGGCTTTTTCCCTTGCGCTGATCTGGATTTTTCATCTTCCCTGGCTTTTCGTCCTCCTCTTCCCCTTGGCGCTGGCCGTCGGATTGTCCCGGATCTACCTGGGCTTGCACTATCCGACGGATGTGATCGTGGGCGGATGGCTGGGAACGGTGTTTGCTATGGGAACTCACTACTTGTTTGTATGGTAGGGCTACATCAGATGACCGCCGATCTTGCCGGAACGATCTGCAAATACACTGGCTCCAGACAGGGAGCGGGCCAGGAAGATACTGCGAGTGCCGAATTTTTCCCGAATCTCGTCCACAGCCTCTGCCAGTTGTTGCTCTTTTTCCTTCTCTTCGAACAGAGTGAGCTGAATCCCTCGGTCGGGTAGCAGATTGCTGAGAGTGATCCCGACCAGGCGGACGGGTTGTCCGGTCCAGTGACGGTGGAAGAGCTCCATCGCTGTGTGGAATAGCGGACGCCCGAGGTTGGAAGGGTCGGGCATGGTGAGAGAGCGGTGAATCGATCGAAAATCGGATCCTTTGAGGGTTAAGGAAAGAGTTCTTCCTGTATATCCGGCTTTTCGGGTTCGTCCGGCCACTTCTTCCGCCAGCTCCCGAAGGACCAGACGAAGTTCCCCTTCTTCCGTGTAGTCTCGGGGGAGAGTAAATTGATGCCCGATGGATTTGCTTCCGTCGAGGGAGGTAGGATCCACCGGACTGTGATCGATGCCATGGGCGGATTGGTGAAGCACGCGGCCAATCACACCGAACCGATGGTGAAGCAGATCGGGGTCGGCTCGGGCCAGGTCGCCGATGGTCCGGATTCCCATCCGGTGAAAATGGCTTTCCATCCGTCTTCCCACCCCGAACAGCTCAATAACGGGAAGAGGCCAGAGGCGTTTGGGAACATCCTGTGGGGTTAACAGGGTTAACCCTCGGGGTTTTTTCAGGTCGGCAGCCATTTTGGCGAGCAGTTTATTGGGGCCGATGCCGATGGAACAGTGGATGCCTGTTTCAGAGTGGATGCGGTGCTGAATTCTCCGGGCGGCTGTGAGTCCGTCCCCGAAGAGGGCTTCGCAACCGGTCATCTCGACAAAGGCTTCGTCGATGGAGAAGGGCTCCACCTGGGGGGAGAATTGTTTCAGAATATCGATGATCCGCACGGACACCTGAACATAGGTGGACATCTGGGGGCGGACACACCGGGCGGTAGGACACAGTTCTTTTGCCTGGGAGACCGGCATGCCCGTTTTTACACCCAGGGCTTTAGCCTCATAAGAAGCGGCTAGTACAATGCCGTGGCGACGTTCGGGATCTCCGCAGACAATAACCGCCTGCTCCCGCAGTGCCGGGTCCAGAGCCTGTTCCACACTGGCATAGAAAGCGTTCATGTCCGCCAATAGCACAATTCGTTCCCCTTTTCCCACCTGAATCCCTCCTTGCGATTCAAAAGTTCACGAACTTGTGTTCCTATCCTTAGGATATCCTTCCGCGACTGAAATGAAAAGAGGGAAAAAATGAAAACACCATCCCTTTGCGGATGGTGTTACGTTTTGCGTGGATGAGAATACATGATACGTCCGTTGAACAGTTGCAGTTCGGCTGCAAATGATTTGGCCAGAAAACGGCAAAATTCATTGGCTTTGGCGTGATCTCCGTGTGTGGCCCCATCGGGAAGCACCAGCTGAATAGAGGGAGGGCTTGCTGGGTCCTCTTCTTTGCCGGGGTCTATCCCGATCAAGAGATATTTGTACAAGTGGGACTCCTTTCCTCTCAGCAGAAGCCAGTGATTGCCGTCGGAAGTGGTCTTTTCCTCTACGGAGTAGGGGAAGGCGGCGGAAGCATAATCCCAACCCAGTTGTTCTCCTGTACGAGAGGTGCCATCGATGAGAAGATCCAGTTTTTCTTTCACCTCATTCAGGCTGACGGGTTGGGCCAGCTTGATGTAAGCACTTTTGCTCAAGTGTTCACCCTCCTGAAAAATACATTGAGGTTCTGACAAAAGAGAGACACCTATATGTTAGCATGTTTGAGAAGCAATGGACAGAAGGATTGAAATATTGGCTCCTTTGCAAACGGAATTTAATATTTTTTCCATATGAAATATTTATATAAAAAGAGAGGGAAAGGGGGAGGGTACGTTGAAATGTTATCTCGGAGCGGGATGCTTTGATAAGAAAAGTGTGTTGAGTGAGGAAAACAGTTATGCTAAGCTGTAGTTTACTCCAATAATGGGGGATGGATCGGAAATGCGGAAAGCAGATCTTCTGGACGAAATCCGGGCGGAGATCGGTGTGGTATCGGATCGGCTGGGAGGATCCATCGAACGATTGTATCGGTTTGTACCGCAGGTTCTGTATGAAAAGGTGTCTGCCTATCGTTATGCCGGGGTATACCTGGTATCCGGATATCGGTTCGTGGAGTTTTACAGTGCTGGTTTTTGCTCCCTCCTGCCGGCAGTCTCTTTTGGTTGCGGCCTCCACAGTGTGGCGGCGGCCAGAGGGAGTGTAGTACGTGAACAGACGGGAGATCAGGTGGAGGTTTATGTTCCTTTCTATCGGGGGCATCACCTGATCGGAGAACTGGTTGTTGTGGGCATGTCGGTTCGAAGTGTAGATGAGGAAGATATCGCTCTTTTTTGTGAGATTGCTTCTCTCCTAGAAACCAAGGTGGAAGAGTGTAATTCCTGATCCTTGCCAAGAGAAGGCGCAGAGAAGGGATCCTTTTAATGTAAAATTTCGAATTATGGGAATGAACTGCGAGGACTGAGATCGGCCGGCGAGGGAGCCGGATTTTTTTATTGCCAAGAGAAACCAGAGATCACAGGTTGACGTTAATTGTATATCCTAATATAATAAATGTGACATATTATTTGAGGCCAAGGCGCTTTAATTCAGGCTGAATCCGCTTTTCAAGGGGGATGTCAAATCTGATGGAAGCAATCATATGTCAAACCTGTGATGGAATCATCACCTATGTAGATAGTGAAAAAAGCGGAACCCTGTACGGAACTTGTCCGGGTTGCACCGAATCGACCTCTGACGAAGAATAAAGAGCTGATAGATCGCCGCGGTATCTGCCGCGGCTTTTTTTGTGTGCCTGTGCAAGTCATAAACCACGGGAGTCGATCATCAAATAAAGATAAGGGCAAGCTTCGGTTTGTCTTGAAAAAAGTGGGTTACGGAGGGGCAGTCACATGAAAAAAAGAAGAGGATGGAGTCTCGTCGGGATCCCGCTCCTGGTGTCTGTCATCAGTCTGGTGGGATGTGCAGGGGATACAGGAGCAGGAGCTGGAGGAGCTGAGGGGAAGATCACTTTATATTCTCCAGAGACGCCGGATATGTCCAAGGAGATCGGTCAAGCTTACGAAAAGGCGAACCCGGGCTCTAAAGTGGATGTGCAATACGGTGGTACCAATGTGATTGTAAACCGGCTCATTGCAGAAAAAGATCGTCCCATGGGAGATCTCTGGTACGGCGGGGGGGGATTTCTACCTTTTGAAACAGCCAAAGGAAAAGGGATTGTCACCTCTTACAAACCCGACTTCGCCAAGGATTGGCCGGTGGAGAAAAACGGTATCAGACTCCGGGATAAAGATTGGAAATGGGTAGGTACTGAGATATTCGTTCTGGGATTTATCTACAACACGGATCAGGTGAAAAAAGATGAAGTTCCCCGTACGTGGGATGACCTGCTGGATCCCCGCTGGAAAGGGAAGTTTCAAATGCCTAATCCTGCCGCTTCCGGCACAGCCACATTGACAGTGATGAGCCAGATGATGGAAATGGGTGAGGAAAAAGGGTGGCAATATTTCGATAAATTGGTGGATCAGGCCAACGCTTTTCCTGATTCGGGCTTAGCTCCCTCGCAGGCAGTAGCCAAAGGGGAGGCGGAGATCGGAGTTGCCTTTGACTTTATGGCCTATGAAATGAAGGCCCGAGGAGAAAAAGTGGATTTTGTGGTTCCGGAGAAGACGCCGATTCTGGTCAATCCCGTCACCCTGGTGAAGGATGGACCCAATCCCGAGGGTGGAAAAGCGATGATCGATTACCTTTTGTCTAAAGAAGGGCAGGAGGTGCTTGCTAAATGGTACCATATTCCGATCCGGGAGGATGTTAAATCCCAGACTCCCCTCACCTTGAAAAAGGTGATCCCCCACGCGCAAAAATTGGATGTGGATTGGGCAGTGAAGAATTACGACCGGATCCGGAACGAGTGGCGTAAAAAATTTGAGTGAGGGGTGCCCCATGGAGTTTGTGTCCATTCAAAAGTTAAATAAGAGCTACACCGGGGTCAACGCGCTAGAGGATGTCAATCTGGAGATCCGGGAAGGCGAGTTGTTCGCCCTCCTGGGCCCCTCGGGATGTGGAAAAACGACGACGATGCGTTGTATCGCCGGTTTTGAAGAACCTTCTTCCGGAACGATTTGGATTGGCGGGAAAGATATCCGGGGGGTCCCGGCTCATCGGCGGAACTGTGGCATGGTTTTTCAGAGCTATGCCTTGTTTCCCCATCTAACCGTGTTTGAAAATGTAGCTTATCCCCTGAATCTGCGGCGATTTTACCGGGAGGGCCCTTGGACAAAACTACGGATTTTGACAAGGATGATCAGTCGCAGATTGACACGGATTCCGTCGCAGATCAGCGAAAAAGTGGAGGAGACCCTGGAGATGGTAGAACTGCATCACCTGCAAGATCGCCTGCCGAATCAATTGTCCGGGGGACAACAACAGCGGGTGGCACTGGCTCGAGCCATCATCATGGAACCTTCTCTGTTGCTCATGGATGAACCCTTGTCCAATTTGGATAAGAAGCTGAGGGGGAGCATGCGAAAACTGATCTGCAATATCCAAAGGAAATTGGGAATTACGACGATTTTTGTCACCCATGATCAAGAGGAAGCGATGAGCATGGCGGATCGGATTGCAGTCATGAAGGAAGGGAGGGTGGTACAGACGGATACCCCTTCTCGCCTGTATAGTCAGCCGGCCACCACTTATGTAGCTGATTTTGTAGGCTCCTCCAACCTGTTTCAGGCCCAAGTGAAAATGGAGGAAGCAGACCAAAGCCGGATTCTCTCCATCGGCCCCGGACTGGATCTGGTAAGTGCCCTCACTCCCGAAGGGGAGACAGCGGAGGTGCTGATCCGACCGGAAAGTCTGTCTGTTTTTCCACGGGAGGAGCAGCTCCCGGCACCGGAGTCTCCCAACTGTTGGCCAGCACAGGTGATTCGCTCTACCTATCTCGGCCCCAAGGTTCGCTATGAAGTGGATGCAAAAGGAATTCTTTTCAAGGTGGATGTGGTGTACACCGATGAGAAAACGCTTCTGGGTGAGGGGGATCCGGTTTGGGTCACCTTGGAGCCGGAGCAGGTGGTGGTTTTGTGAGAGGGGGAAACGTGAGCGAGAAGATTAAAAAATGGAGCGGTCTGGGGATTTTGAAACTACTCATCCTCCTGTTTTTTATAATTTTCCTGATCCTCCCCTTGGTTTCCATCCTGTTGGTCAGTTTTGTCGGGGAACCGATCAATCTTCCGGGAAGTCTGGTGGATTCTCAGATCCGGACGTCGACCCTGGAGAAACTCACCAGCTTTTCCCTGGCAGGGTATCGGGAATTTTGGCAAGATTCCCGCTATCTGTCCGCACTCCTAAACAGCCTCCAGTTGGCCACAGGGGTTGCGGTGTGTGTGACATTGTTGTGTCTGCCGATGGCCTATGCCTTTGCTCGCACGGATATGCCCTTTAAGAAAACCTTTGCTGCGCTGGCCACGGTTCCTTTGGTGATGCCGACGTTCATTTCCTCCTATGCATTTATGCTGATGTTCGGACAGACGGGGTGGGTAAATCATCTGTGGCGAGCTTTGGGGGGAGAGGGAGTCCTGTTTGAGGTCCAATCGATGCTGGGGATTATCTTGGTTCAGGTTTTCTTTTTCTTTCCTTATGCCCTGTGGCCGATGGTAGCCGCTTTTCGTGCCAGTGATTCCGCTCTGGAAGAGGCTTCTCGCAACTTGGGGGCAAAAGGGGGAGTCACCTTCCTCGGGGTGACCCTTCCCTTGGCGGGTCCAGGGATTTTATCCAGTATGTTGCTGGTGTTCACCATCAGCTTCTCCGACTTTGGTACCCCGATTATCTTGGCTCCCAAGAACCTGAATTTGATTGTCGTCGAGGCTTACCGGGAGATTGCTGGCTTTTTCAATTGGTCGGGGTCCGCCATCTTGACCGTGGTGATGGTGGGAGTGGCTGCCCTTTTCTTCTGGTTACAACGGTGGGTGATTCGTGGGAAGGAGTACGGGACCATCTCGGGAAAACCGACGGGTTCTGGGAGGATGAAAGGAAAGGGACTAAATAGGGTTCTCTCTTTATACAGCCTGCTCGTTCTACTGGTTCCTCTGTTGGCGATGGGGTCGATCTTTCTTTCTTCCATCGCCACTACCTGGGGACACCATGCACTGCCTGACGGCTACACAGTGAAGCACTATGTCACCCTCTTCAGCACCTCTTACGGAAATATATTCAACAGTCTGATCCTGGCCACGGGGGCTTTGATACTCAGTGTGATAATCGCAGTATTTGTCTCCTGGTTTGTGGTGCGGAGGGGATCGGTCTCCCTGGATTGGCTTTCGTCGATTCCGCTCGTGGTACCGGGAATTGCACTGGGGATCGCCTTGATCCAAACCTTTAACACACCACCGTTGCAATTAACGGGGACGGCGATGTTGTTGATAGTCGCCTATACGATTCGACGAATGCCTTATATGATTCGCTCCACGATGGGGACGATGATGGCGATCCGGCGCGATGTGGAGGAGGCATCGGTCAGTCTCGGAGCTTCTCCTTTCATGACCATGATCACTGTGATCGGACCTTTGATGTTGCCAGGGATTATTGCCGGTGGGATCTTGGTTTTTGTAACGGTGATCAAGGAGACCAGCATCTCTATCCTGATGGCACCGACAGACTGGGCACCGATGAGTTTGGCTGTTTTTCAGAACTTGCTGCGCGGGGAGTTTTACATGGCTTCTGCTATGTCCATCGTGATCATCGTTCTGGTCATCTTCCTGCAAAATTTCGCCGAAAAGCTGACGCGGGACCAACTTTACTGAGGTGAGGAGGAGGGAAGATGGGGCCGAGGGGATATATTTTGGATCTGGATGGAACGGTGTATCTCGGGGATCATCCTGTGCCGGGAGCAGATGTAGCGATCCGGACACTGCGGGCCAGAGGAGATCGGGTGCTCTTTCTCTCCAATAAACCGATTGCCCGCCGAGAGGATTATGTGCGCAAACTGCGAGGGATGGGCATTCCTGCCGAGCTGGAGGAGGTGGTCAACTCTTCTCTGGTGACGGCGCAATATTTTCAGAGGATTTGCCGTTCCGGGGAGAAGGTCATGGTGGTCGGTGAGGAGCCGATCCAAGAGGAGTTGTTGCAACACGGGATCCGGTTGACAGAAGAGCCGATGGAAGCCCGCTATGTGTTATTGTCTTGGGACAGAGGCTTCACCTATAACAAACTGAATCGGGTGTTTCAGGCATGGAAGCAAGGGGCGGAAATCGTCGCCTCCAATCCGGATCGGACCTGCCCCGTTGACGGAGGGGAGCTACCGGATACCGCTGCTTTGATCGGTGCGGTGGAAGCGGTGACCGGTCAACGGGTGGGTCAGGTGGTTGGCAAACCCTCCTCTCTGATGGCGCAAGCCGCCCTTCATCAGCTGAACTTGGAACCGGCTGCCTGTTGGCTGGTGGGGGATCGGTTGGAGACGGACATCCGGATGGCCCAGGAGAATGGCATGGGATCGGTGCTGGTCTTGACTGGGATCAGTACACGCCAGGAGGCAGAGAGAAGTCCCTGGCGACCGGATTATATCTTGGACAGTATGGCCGAGGTGCCTGATCTGAAAATCAAATAAAAATAGCGGGTCGGAATTCCCCACCCGCTATTTCCCGTTTAAAACTCTTTTAACACCTGAACCATACGGATCTGTGGATCTTCAGGTCCCTGTACAGGCAAGCCGGCGTCCCGGTGTTCGGTGATATACTCGATGTTTTCCTGTGTGATCTGTTCTCCGGGAAGCAAGACGGGAATCCCCGGCGGATAGATCATGATAAATTCCGCGATGATCCGGCCGGCGGATTCGGTAAAGGGAACTGGGACGGTTTCTCCATAGAAGGCATCCCGGGGAGAGACCGCCAGCACGGGAACCTCCGGAACCCGAACCGAGTCGACTCGCCCTTGCCTCTCGGTATAAAATTCCTGGGACAAACCCTCCAATGCTTCCACCAATCGATGGATGGAATCCTCGGTATCTCCGGGGGTAATCAGACACAGGAGGTTATACAGGTCAGACAATTCCACCTCGATATTCCATTGTTCCCGAAGCCAAGTCTCCGCATCGTAGCCAGTGATATCCAGGCTGTGCAAATGGATGATCAATTTGGTCTCATCCATGGCATAGGTAGCTTCACCCCCGAGGATTTCCCGACCGACACAGCGAAGTCCGGGGATTTCATTGATTCTCCTGCGGGCGAGATCAGCCAGCCGCAGTGCATCTCCGATCCGCTCTTCTCCATGGGTGGCCAGGTAGCGCCGGGCTGTATCCAGGGAAGCGAGGAGAAGATAGGAAGTGGAAGTGGTGGTCATCATGCTGATCATCGTTTGCACCCGGCGCGGGTGGATCAGACCTTCCCGCACATTCAACACCGAACTTTGGGTGAGGGATCCCCCCAGCTTGTGTACACTGGTGGCAGCCATGTCCGCGCCGGCTTGCATAGCGGACAAGGGTAAATTCTCGTGAAAATGGGTATGCACCCCGTGGGCTTCATCCACCAGGACGGGGATACCCCGGGAATGGGCCAGGTCTACGATCTCTTCCAGGTGACAGGCGATCCCGAAGTACGTAGGGTTGATCAACAAGATCGCCTTGACATCAGGGTGGTGATGGAGTGCTTCTTCCACCCCTTGTAGGGTGACCCCATGGGCAATTCCCAACTTTTCATCCATGACCGGATGAACAAAGATCGGGTGTCCGCCTGCCAAAATCAAGGCGGAGAGAACGGATTTATGAACATTCCGGGGAACGATAATCTGATCTCCGGGATGGCAGACAGACATAACCATCGTCATAATGGCGCCGCTGGTCCCTTGTACGGAGAAGAAGGTGTGATCCGCTCCGAAGGCTTCCGCTGCCAGATCCTGTGCTTCCTGGATGACTCCGTGGGGGTGGTGCAGATCATCCAGGGGTTCAATATTGATCAAATCGATGGATAAGGCTGAATCTCCCATGAATCGGCGAAATTCAGGGTCCATTCCTCTCCCTTTTTTGTGTCCGGGAATATGAAACTGTAGAGGATCTTTCCGCGCATGTGTTTGGAGACGGGTGAATAAAGGAGCTTGTGCTTGTTTGGACACGAAGGTTCTACCTTTCTGAACAAAATATCATGAGGCAAAGTATAGCAGATTGGGCTGGGATGTAGAAAGAGGAAATAAAAAAAACTCCCCTTTGGAGAAGGAGATGGATCCAGCCGGTTTAGAAGTGTTATGATTTACTTCGTTTGCAGATGGTGGATGGGGTTTCGGATGAATCAGAAAATGGGCGGCGGAAGGGAGTCGGGTGCAGGCGTGTTGGTTAGCCATAATTTAGGTAGGAGATAAGGTCGGGATGGTGGGTGGGACTTTGATTTGTCTTTGCACTCTTTGCAAGAGTTCGTAGCCGTCCCACCATCCTCGTTCCCTCAAGCCATATTTTACGATGGGGACAATGGGAAGAGAGAAAAGGTTGTTTCTTTCTCATCAACCACTTTATGATTAAACAACATCCCTGAGTCGTGCTGCTACCCTACCCAGTGTAGAAGTGAAGTCTTATGAGAGGGCGCTTGGGGGCAACATTCATCCTTGTGTTGCTGACCTCCCGGATTCGCCCTTGCCTGCCCGATGGGAAGATTCGGAGCGGACCGTCTACACCTTTTGGGATGGTATCTGAGCGTGGAAGAACAGGATCTTCCCACCTAAAATAGGGTTAATCAACACGCCTGGTTTCACATGACCTTTTGGTTTTTCTACCGATCCAAAATCACTCGATGTGAAACCACCCTTTCTCCAATACTTCAACCCACTTTCGGGACAAACCCTGCTTGTCCAACCGAAGGGTAGCCGCTTTTCATAAATCCCCCTAATGGGAGAGGCGAGCCAGGCGGTATAGAGGTTCCAGAGAAACAAAGGTTTCCCGGATCATCGCTTCCAATTGGGAGGGGTCATGTATCCTCGGATCCTCTCGGCTCCATACCCGGCCACAAAGAAATTCGGCTTTTTTTACGCTCTGGAGTCGCTCCAGCGCCGCTGTTAACCCTTCCCGCCCCAGTTTGCTCAGAGGGTGAACCTCGGGGCGGGTGTGATCGCGGGAAAGGACAAAATCTGAGGGGAGATGGGGCAGAATTTCATCCAGTTGTTGCAAAAGGTTTTGAGCAAATTCCGGTTTGGCGGGATACTCATAGATCAGCGCAAACATAGCAAAGAGTTCGCTCTCCCGGATTCCCAGCTGAAAGTGGGGTTGGGATTTATACCCTCTTTTTTGCGGGGACCAAGCGACCCAAGTTTCATCGGGAGGATGTACGGTCCGTCGGGCATGTTTGGCCACATGGATGAACATCTCTTCCCCGGTCCGACGGGTGAGATAGGGAGCGAGAGTCTCTCCAATCGACGCCAGTTTGGGGCGAATCCTCTCTTTCAATCCTTCCATCCGGGGTTCCAATCCGTCGATGGTGAACACCTCGAAATCCCTGTCCTCAAATCCTTTCATTTTGAATCCATCCTTTCGCCACCCATTGTCCCATTTATATTAACATAATGAACACGAAACCAAAGGTTGGCAAGCGTGTGCGAATACCGTGCCCCTAATCGGTTCGATTGCGTAAATTGATTAGAAAAAATATTCAATAAGGGAGATGGGTTTATTTCCAAAGGGAAGGGGGCATCCTGTAGCCAGAATCAACGGATGCCAAATGTTGGACATCGGTGAAGCTCCCATCAGCCCGGGTGGTGGGAAATTCAAACAAATACCAACCTAAAAAGGGGTGCAGCGTGACCATGGAAGATGTGATCAAGGCCTATCGTTGTCGGGAGCCGGAAAAACGGATCCCTGTCCTTCGTCTTGAGTTGGATTACGAGCTGGCCCTGTTGCATGAGGCGATGGTTGAAAACAATCCCCACCGGGTGGAACAGTGCAAATCCCGTCTGCGGGAACTTCGCCGAGAAATGATGATGTTAGAAGCGTTGTAAAAAAATAAAACAATTCAATAAAGAGGAGCCTTATAGGTCCTTGTCGAAGAAAAAAGTGTGTCTTCTTATCGAAGATACACTTTTTTACTATGATTGAATCCGCGAAATAAATAAAGATGCGGGAGGGATTCCTAATGGAGTGGAAAGTGACCAAGGAAGCTTTGGCAACGTTGGTTACGGACTGTTTGCTGGTGGTCCATACCGAGGGAGAAGACTCCTTGCAGGGTTGCACCCAAGAGGTGGATGCAGCCCTGGATCACCGGATTTCTGGACTGGTGACAGAAGGGGAGATCTCTGGGAAATACGGAGAAGTGACACTTGTTCACAATTGGGGGAAAATCCCTGCCAAACGCCTCTTGGTGCTGGGGCTGGGCAAGTGCAGCAAGCTCGACTTGGACAAGATGAGAAACGGGATGGCCATCGCCTCACGCAAAGCGCGAGCCGCTGGGGTTAAACAGCTGACCGTCGCCTGTTCCCCGACATTGAACAATCGCTGGAATCCGGCTGATTTGGTGCAAGCCGTGGTGGAAGGTTTTGAGTTGGGCGTTTATCGCTATCAGGGATATAAACAGAAACAAGAGCAGGAGAGAGCTCTTGAAACGGTCTGGTTGGTGATGCCAGGGGTGACCGATTCCGCATTTGAAGCGGGTATTGAACGGGGGCGTGTCTTTGCCGCCGCCACCAACACCGCCCGGGATCTTACCTATGAACCGGCTAATAAATTGACCCCCTCCATCCTGGCGGAGCGGGCCTTGGAAATCGCGAATCGACATGGGATTGAGGCAGAAGTTTTAGATGAACAAAAGCTGAATGAGTTGGGTATGGATGCACTTCTCTCCGTTTCCAAAGCCAGCGCGGAGGTACCGCGCATGATTGTGCTCCATTACCGGGGAGCTCCGGAGTCCAAGGAGATTCTCGGCTGGGTGGGCAAAGGAGTCACTTTTGACTCTGGCGGCATCCAGGTGAAACCGGGACGGGGCATGGGAGACATGAAGGGGGATATGGCCGGTGCTGCCGCTGTGTTGGGAGCGATGGAGGCCATCGGGGCTTTGAAGCCTCATTGCAACGTGACCGCCGTTATTCCCACCTGTGAAAATATGATCAACGGCAACGGTTACCGACCGGGGGATGTCATCTCTTCTTTCAGTGGGAAGACGATCGAAATCCATCACACCGACGCAGAAGGCCGGCTGATCTTGGCAGACGGACTAGCTTATGCTCGTCGCTTGGGAGCCACTTCCTTGGTCAATGTGGCCACCTTGACCGGTGCGGTGGTTACGGCTCTGGGATACATCACCACCGGTCTGATGACCAATGATGAGAAATGGGCAGAAGAGGTGAAGGCTGCCGCTCGGGTGGCTGGGGAAAAGATGTGGGAACTACCTTTGTTTGAAGAGTACGAGGAATACCTGAAAAGTGAAGTGGCTGATCTGAAAAATGAAGGGGGTGGCCCTGCTGGCTCCATCCAGGGCGGGATGTTCCTGAAACATTTCGCAGAGAAGACCCCTTGGGTTCATCTGGATATTGCTGGAACGGCGGAATCGAACCAAGAGAAGGGCATTCATCCCAAAGGCTCCACCGGTGTGGCAGTCCGGACTCTCGCCCAATTAGCGATGCAATTTGACAGGCAAATGAAATGATCCATTCTCTATCCATCAGGGGCGTCCATGCCAACCGGCAGGGACGCCTCCTTATACATTGAGGGGGAACTGACGTTGAAAATTCTTCGTTATGAAAAGGAAGGGGAAATCGGATACGGCATTTTACAAGGGGAGCGTATCCAACCCCTGAAAGGGAGTTTGTTCGGATCTTTCACGATCTGTGAGGAAGAGATTCCCTGGCATGAAATTCGGTTGTTGAGCCCGCTGAAGCCCAACAAGCTGATTTTGATCGGTCGTAACTATGTGTCTCATGCCGCCGAAGGGGGAAAACCGGTTCCTGAAGAGCCCCTGATGTTCCTCGCATCACCAACGGCGGTGATCGGTCCGGGAGAGAGCATCCGGTTGCCCAACCGGAAAGACCGGATTGACCATGAGGCGGAGCTGGCGGTGGTGATCGGCAAAAAAGGCAAACAAATTCCTCAGGACCGTGCAATGGAATATATCTTCGGTTATACTTGCGGAAACGATGTTTCCAACCGGGTCCTGCAGGAAAAGGATGGACAATACACCCGAGCCAAATCCTTCGACAGCTTTAAACCCCTGGGACCTTGGATCGAAACCGATCTGGATCCTTCCAACCTCGGTATTCGTCTGACGGTGAACGGGGAGGTCCGTCAGGATGGGCAGACGAAAGACATGATTTTTTCTGTACCGGTTCTGGTGGAAGCGATCTCTGCCGTTTTTCCTCTGGAGCCAGGGGATGTGATCCTGACCGGCACGCCGAGTGGGGTGTCGCCGTTGTTGCCTGGAGATGAGATTCAAGTGAAGATCGAGGGGATCGGATCTCTCAGCAATCGGGTGGAAGGCTAAGACAGGCGGGTCTGGAATGGACACAACGTTTGCAGCTGATTGAAGGCGCGATTCAAGGACGCCAATGCAGCCTGTAACCCAAGTAGATTCGGAAAGCTTTTTAACAAGAAGGGACTATATATGGACTCCATACGTATTTTTGCTCATCGTGGATTTTCTTCTGTGGCTCCAGAAAACACCATGGCGGCCTTTCGAGAGGCGGCGCAGGCCGGGGCGGACGGGTTGGAGTTGGATGTGCACTTGACCAAAGACGGGGAGGTCGTGGTGATTCACGATGAAACCGTGAATCGAACGACCGACGGCGAGGGAAAGGTACGGAAGCTGACCCTGGAGGAGCTCCGCCGTTTGGATGCGGGTAGCCGCTTTGCAAAAGAATTTGCCGGGGAGAAGATTCCCCTGCTCCATGAGGTGCTGGAGTTGGTGGCAGATCGAAACCTGTGGTTGAACATTGAGTTAAAGAACAATAAGTTTCCTTATCCTGGATTGGAGGAGAAGGTGCTGGAACTGATTTCCCAATACGACCTGGCTCAGAAGACGGTCTTCTCCTCCTTTAATCACTACAGTCTACGGCGAATCAAGGAGAAACAACCCGACGCGGATATCGCCCTGCTGTATATGGCTCATCTGATCGAGCCATGGAATTACGCCGCCTGGATGGGAGCGACCTCCCTTCACCCCTATTGGCCTACAGTGACAGAGGAGCTGGTACAGGGGTGCCGGGAGCAAGGGTTGTCCCTTCGCCCCTTCACGGTTAATCAGGCCCGGATGATGGACAGACTGATCCAACTGGATGTTGACGCCATCATCACCGACAAAGTCGATCGGCTAGCAGGCTTGTTGGTAGAGGCGTGAGTCGGCTTTGTTGCGGCGATGAGGGACAAAATGGTATGATGAAGAAGGTTGATGAGGCGCCTGTAAGAGGCGCTTCTTTAATATTTAAGCCCGGCTGGACAGGAATGTCACGGAGGGATTTCACATGCAACTGGGATGTCATGTCAGTGTAGCCAAGGGATTTTTTAAGGCTTGTAAACGAGCTGATGAACTGGGGGCAGGAGCCTTTCAGGTGTTTACAAAAAATCCCCGGGCCCTGCGACCGAAAAAAGTGAACTACGCAGATGCCGAAAAAGGGGTTCAGTTTTGTCGGGAACACGGGATCACTCTGGTGGCTCATACTCCCTACATCACCAACCTATCCACGCCCAAGGAAGATTTGCACGAGGTGACAGTGCGTTCCATCAAAGAAGATCTCCACATCGCAGATACATACGGCGCGGTGGGCGCAGTAGTTCACTGTGGGAA
The DNA here is from genome assembly GCF_050433445.1 of Kroppenstedtia sanguinis. Lineage (NCBI taxonomy): Bacteria > Bacillati > Bacillota > Bacilli > Caryophanales > Thermoactinomycetaceae > Kroppenstedtia > Kroppenstedtia sanguinis. The sequence continues at coordinate 74,688 of NZ_JBNPXF010000005.1, forward strand.
ACATGTGGGGGAGGGAGTGGAGTCTGGAACCCGGCGCATGGTGGAAACCCTGAATGAGATTTTGGCAGAGTACGAAGGAAAATGCCTCCTCCTGCTGGAGAACACTGCCGGTCAGGGGAGTGAACTGGGGCTGGCCGTCGATGAATTGGTTCGCATCCGAGAAGCGACGAATCACCCAGAGAAGATTGGATTCTGTTTTGACACCTGTCATGGATTTGCCTCAGGAGCCTGGAAGCCGGATTCTTTCGACCAACTGGTGGACCAAATGAAGGAGACAGGGTATCTGGAGGCATTGGTAGCGATCCACTTCAATGACAGCAAGGTGCCTTACAACTCCCGCAAAGACCGGCATGCCCAGATCGGAAAAGGTGAGATCGGTTCCGAAGGGCTGGCCCGATTTCTTCGTTGCGAATCGTTTCAGGGACTGCCTGTAATATTGGAGACACCTGTGGAAAAAGAAGAAGAATATGCCGAGGAGATTCGCTTCCTTCATCAATTACAGCAATAAAAAACAGTCTGAGGAAGGAGGGGAGCCGGAGTGGAAGAGTGGTTGACATGGTTGCGAAGCCAACCTTTACTCTCCTATCTGATCATCCTGATCATGACTGCTATCGTATACAAGGTAGCCTTTGCCAGAGAATTACCGATCCTCAAATCTGTGCTGGTTTATCTGGTGTTGGCTGTGGGCTGTGTCATGTTTTGGGTCATGTTTATCCTTCGGTTTCCGATCATCCAAATTCTTGGGGTCACTCTGATTATGATTTTATTAGCCCGAATTCGGATGTGGATGGGAAACCGGGAAAAGAAAGCCGATCAATAACCGGCTGAGAAAACGGGAGTCCATGAGGAAAGGGGAAGACGCTTTTGAATCTGAAAGAAGCGCTGCTGAATTGGCTGCAGATTCAGGTGGTTTGGGAAGCCAGGCCCCAGGATCGGTCGGCAGAGGATACTGCCCGCTTTTTTTATCAGATTCTGACGGAGGACCACGGGGTTGAAGAGATCCGTGTGGAACGGGAAGAGGATGGATACCAAGTGGCATATCGCCGGGAAGGGGAAGAGCATCACCTTCGCCTGGACCGGCTTCAGGTGGAACATCTTCTCGCCAGTATCGAAGCAGAGCCCCGATATGGGGGAGACTTTCAACCGCCAGGGAAGTCATCCACAGAGTGAGGATTCTTTCCTGATGATTCGGACCAGCCAGCGCCTAGTGAAGGATTGTTGCTTTGCGACTGAGCAAGGATACTATGGAAAACCGACGGCTGTCCGCCGTCGGTCAAAGTTCAGGGATTCTGTTGTCGGGCGGGTTTGGGATTCCGGGTTTGGTTTTGTCTTTCCTGATCCGTTCGAGAAGGGGTTTCTTCCCGCTTGCGAGTTTCCTTGGATGGCTGGGGAGCGATCCGTCCGGCGATCTCCGCTAACTCATCTGTCAGCCCGGTGAGGGGGCGTCCTTTTTTGACATCATCGGAGAGTTCGCGGATACGTTGCACCAAATCTGGGTCTGCGGTTACCAAGGCATTGGCCCCTTGAGGATCGTCTTCCAAAGCTTCAGCGACGGAGTATTTCACTGTCGAGGATCGAGCGCGATCCAAAGTCGGATCCAGATCGAGACCCACGATGGTATATCCACCGACAACCAGAGCAGTCGCTCCTTCCACCTGGGGCATCCGGTTGGCGATCGTTACCAAGCGACGGGCGACGGCCTGATTATTTTGGCTATGCCGGGGCTCAGGAGCGGTCTGTTTCACCCGTTGTGTTTGAGGCATCCCCGGCGCTGGTGCCGATTCGTTGGCAGGGGGTTTGTTCGCCGGTTGACAGCCCATCAAAAGTCCAAAGACCAAAGCCAAGGTCATAATTCGTATCATGGCTACCTCCCTTTCCACGGTTGGTGGTTAGCCATATTGTTACCGAAGGAAGGGAAAAGCATGTATGATCCGGCAAGGGGTCTATTCTTTGCAAAGGAAAAAAGACTCGGCGAGGAGGGAGAAGAACATGCAGGTGGAAAGTTTTGTTTTGGGACCGGTGATGACTAACTGTTACCTGGTTTATAAAGAAAAGGGGGAATCCGGTCTGGTGATCGATCCCGGGACCGGGGCGGAAGAAGTGGTCAGACGGATCCAGACCCTGAATCTGAATATCGAGGCGATCCTGTTAACCCATGCCCACTTTGACCATATCGGAGGCTTGGAAGAAGTGCGTGCTGCTACGGGTGCACCGGTCTATGTTCATCCGCAGGAGGCAGAGTGGCTGCTGGAACCGGAGCTGAACGGATCCACTCTGTTTCCAGTAGAGGAAGTACGCTGTCGTCCTGCCGAAAAAGCAGTAGAAGGTGGGGAGCAACTGACGTTGCTGGGCGAAACCTTTTCCGTGTTTCACACTCCGGGGCATTCTCCAGGTAGTGTCAGCTATCGTGCTGAAAACTTCATCTTCAGCGGTGATGTTCTCTTTTCCGGATCCATCGGAAGGACAGATCTTCCAGGCGGGGATTACAAGACCTTGATGCAGACGATCGATCAGGTCATCATGGAACTGCCTGAAGAGACGGTGGTCTATTCTGGTCATGGTCCCGTCACCACCGTCGGGAGGGAACAGGATACCAACCCTTTTGTGATTGGCGGCTTGGAATAGAGGGTATATTGTACAAAGAGATATCAATCGGAATTAAGAAGAAGGTTTAAACTATGACAGTTGAGAGCAAAAATGATGTGGACGGACTCAAGGAAGTTGGCAGAATTGTTGCGTTAACAATCAGTGAAATGAAACGTCAAACACGTGTAGGAATGACAACCCAAGAACTAGATGAGATTGGAGGGCAGTTTTTAAGAAGACATGGAGCGGTTTCTGCACCTCAGTCTACTTATAATTTTCCTGGAAACACTTGCATTAGCATTAACCATGAAGTCGCTCATGGAGTACCAGGAAATCGGAAGATCCAAGAAGGCGATTTAATAAATATTGATGTCTCCGCTGAGTTAAATGGTTACTTTGCCGATGCAGGTCAGTCTTTTCAGATACCTATGGTTGGTCCTTCTTTAACGCGTCTCTGTTTACGGACACAGGATACCCTGATGAAGGTCATCTCTCAACTAAGACAGGGTGTGAAGATGAATGAGATTGGAAGGATTATTCAAAGTGAAGCTCGGAAAAGTGGCTACAAGGTAATTATGAATTTGTGTAGTAGTCACGGAGTCGGGAAAGCCCTGCATGAGAAACCTGATGATATATTGCCTTTTTATGATCCGAATGATCAGCGTGTATTAGAGGAAGGCTTAGTGATCGCTGTGGAACCTTTTTTAACCACTGAAGCACAGTTTGTAGATGAAGGTCCCGATGGATGGACGTTATCCGTTCCCGATGATAGCTGGTGCGCACAACACGAGCACACCCTCATTATCACTAAAGATCAACCGATGATTACAACTGTGGATAGATCTCCATTTTCGGTTGTCTATAGTAACAAATAAACGAAATACGAGAACAATATAAACGCTTGAAAGAAACTTCAGGCGTTTATATGCATCCTTAATGCTTTAACCTCTTTTTTGATCCGTTGTGTGAATCGTGAATCCGGTTAGCTTCTTTGTGGAATAGCTTAGACCAATGCAGATCTTACTCAAGGAGGGAAGGAGGACATGGTGGTTTGTGGTGGCGACTTAGAATAAGAAAAAATCCTTTGACAAACGCTGCTTTTTCGGTATAATATAAGATGTTGTCAAGACGATATAGAATACGGGGCATTAGCTCAGCTGGGAGAGCGCTACACTGGCAGTGTAGAGGTCAGCGGTTCGAGCCCGCTATGCTCCACCATTTCAAACCCTTGCGATGGCAGGGGTTTTTATAATGTCTGAAAAAAAGCCGAAAACAGGGAGTCCTGTTTGTCCGTAGTGTCCCCATCGGCAGAATTAAATCCATGCATGTATCGTGTCCGCTGTAATAAGGGGTATCAACGTGTCCCCCGACATGCGGTACGAGAAGCGTTTTAGCATTGGCACGCAGATCTATTCGCTGGGAATTTACGGGAAAACTTGACACGCTTGCGTTTTATAATGGTAGGCTTTTATTTATAATCAAATTATACGAGATCGAGTCAATGTATGCGCTTTATCTAATAGCATCTGTTTTTTTACTGTTTAAGGATCGGAGGTGAATTCATGCTGAAATTGAACTTCACTTTGTGAATGCGCAACAAGATGACACAGAGATGCAGCAGACCATATTAATCACTGAAATTATCCAGGAGATTATTCGGTATCTAAAGTGGAACTCAAGGAAGATTTATCATATTTTGCTCGATTTGTAACACACTTGAAGTTTTTTCTAGATGTCTCTTCTTTTTCTCGTCTAGGGTACTTCATAAGAGAATGATCTCTCAATTGCGAGTCACCTCAGGCGAGTCCTGGGGATAGTTGATCATGGAGATTACAAGGTGAGCGGTGCAGTTGTAAGGGGACTTTTTTCCCATTGTTTCCAGTGGGCTTCCGATTCCCAACGGATCATGATCACAACTACTTCTTGGCCACGTCTGGCTTTTTGTTTCATAATCGTTAGATCGATAAAGCCTTCTTGTTGTTCCATCAGGCCTTCCTTGCTGAATTTTTCCGTCACTTGGTCCGCATATCCCTCTGTTACAACCATTTTTCTCAACATGATAAACACAAGGATCACCCCATATTTGATAATGAGATTCGTTATCGACTATAGGTGTCATATGGGTAAATGTCAAGGGACTCTCCCATCCTCTCCCGTCTAGGAGGCGGTCCCACTTCACCTGGGTAACCGGGAATGAATGAGAATTTTTCCTCAGCACAAGCTACACCTAACCACCCATATAGGAGGACGATTGGATGCAACTGGCAGGACATGAAATACACGATCTGCATGAACTGACGATGAGCTGTGTCAATTCTATTACCAACATGGGTTGCTTTCTGGCCCAAGCCCAGGACCCGGGACTGCGGGAGATGATTCAACGGCACTTCCCCTACCATATCCGGGATTACAACATCAAGACGGAATATCTGAAAAACGCCCAAGGTCCTACGAAGGAGTTTCCCGTACCGGATTTAAACCCTGTGCTTCAATCCTTTACACAATCTCCTACCGCCGTTCAACCGGTGATGCCCCGAACCCAGGTGCCGCAGTTTAATGACCGGGAGATTGCCACAGCCTATCTATTAACCTTGAAACGGGCGGGCAGGGAATATGCTTGGGCAGCCATGGAAATGTCCCATCCGGAGCTTCGCTCATTTTTGGAAGACGCCTTCCGGATGAGCTGTCGTCATGCATATGATGTGTGGCAATGGATGGTTCAAAAGGGATATTATCCGCTGGAACCTGCCTCCCAAAGTGCTCAAACCACGATGGCGGGAATGTATCAGGAGGTGCCGGAGTCAAATCCGGCGATGACACCAGTGACGCAGTGACACATCCTTTAACTGGCAACCCAAAGGTTGCCGGTTTTTGAATGAACTGAAAGAATGGATCTCCTCCGAATAAATAAATACAGGTAAAAAGAACTGGAGGAGGCGACGGGGATGGAAGCCAACAATAAAGCACGATTACTCAAGTTGAAGGAGATATTGGATCGAGAAACGGATGAAGAGCATCAGTTGAGTCTCAAAGAGCTGGAACAGAGACTAAAAACGGAATTCGGCCCTGATTTCGGAGTGGGCCGCAAGGCGTTGAGAGGGGATTTGGAAACTTTAAAGGATCATGGCTTTGATCTGATCGAAAATGACGGAAAGCAAGGAAAGAAACTGTACAGTTACCAGAATCGTCTGTTTGAATTGCACGAGCTGAGAATGTTGATCGACGCCGTGGTGTCGGCTCGGTTTATCTGCCGGGAAGATTCCAAGCGACTAATAGATAAACTGAAAACCCTTACCAGTCGCCATCAAGCGAAACAGTTGCAGAATGAGATCTACCTGGATCATACGATCCGCAGTGAGAGTCGCAACCTGCGGTACGCGCTGGACAAGATTCACAATGCGATCTTTGAGCGGAAGATCCTGCGTTTTAAATACGGCCGGTATAATGTGATGAAGGAGATTGAATGGGGGCGGAACGGGAATTTCTATGAGGTAGAACCCTACTTTCTTGTCTGGAAACAGGATTACTATTATCTGGTGGGGAAGTTTGTTCTGGACGGAAAAATCAAGCATTATCGGGTGGACCGGATGAATGAAGTAAGCTTGACGACGAAGCCCTTCAAAATGCCCAACGTCAATGTAGCGGAGTACATAAACAAGGTGTTTCACATGTTTTCCGGTGAGGAGATGCAGGTGAAGATTCGCTTTCACAACAAACTGATCAATGTGATCATCGATCGTTTCGGAAAGGATGTCCCCCTCACCAGAGCAGATGATGAAACCTTTATCATCCATACCACTGCCACCGTCAGCGAAGGTCTCGTCAACTGGATTATGACCTGGGGCGGAGATGCCGAAGTGCTGTCACCACCGGAGTTGGTGGATCGGGTCAAGGAAAAAGCAGCCCAGGTGTACGCTCTCTACCATCAAGAGGCGTCGGTGGAAGTCCATGGCTGAAGGTGGATCGCAGGTGAACAAATGAATCCCATAAGAAAAAAACGTAGTGGACCTACAGGTTGTCGGGAAATTCTCGGCAACCTGTTTTTTGGAGAGGAGAAGGAAAATAGGAGGAGAGATCGGAGCTACCCTATCATCCCGTCTCTCATTATGAATAGATCAAAGCTGTCTGAAGGGACATAAAGACGCGGTAGGTCCAACAATGGGATGATAAACCTGCACCCTCGTCAAGGTCTCAAGCTATGTATGACAAATTATACTTGTCTAAACAATGCGAGTATGTTAGTGTTTCTTTAATGAATCAAATACTTCGTGTTTATCAATTATGAAGTATTTGATTCATCCAAAAAGGAAGGAAGTGTTTATATGAAAGAGAAACATAAATTCTCAATGCCAGATGCCTTTGTGATCTTATTTGTTATGCTGATCCTAGTCTGGCTGGCCAGTTATATTATCCCGTCAGGCCAATTTGACAAAACGGAAAACGGGACTGTAGTACCTGGGAGCTACTCCCAAGTTGAATCCGAATCTTTAGGGTTTATGGATGTGTTTTTATCTATACATGAAGGACTTGTCGAATCAGCAAATTTGATTTTTTTGGTTCTGATTATGGGAGGTGCTATTGCGGTAATTGAACAACCTGGTACCATCAACTCAGGAATCCGTGTCCTGGTTGATAAAACACGCGACAATAAATACTTGCTTATTGGAGTTGTTAGCTTAATATTTGGCATTATCTCTACAGTCGGTGTAAGCGCTAACGCCGTTATTGCTTTTATACCGCTAGGGATTATATTTGCAAAAGCATTAAATTTGGATGCTATAGCAGGTGTGGCTATTGTTTATTTAGGATATTTTGCCGGGGGCGCCGCTGCGGTGTTTGACCCAATCATTCTAGGGGTTGCTCAGGAAATAGCCGGTCTTCCTTTGTTTTCAGGGGCCATGTTTCGGGTTTACATTTTCATAGCGCTCATCATTTCTACGATTATTTATGTAGTAAGGTATGTTAAAAAAATCTCTGATGACCCATCCAAAAGCCTTATGGGAAGCCGAAGATTCGCCGACCAGACAGTAAATGACGAAACAGATAAAGAGCCACCTTTTTCACTGACACATAAACTGATTATTGTTTTCTTCTTTTTATGCATAGGCATATTTGTTTATGGTTCTCTAACATGGGAGTGGGGTGTCAACGAACTAGCGGCTATATTTTTAATCAATGCAATTGGAAGCGCCATCATTGCCAGAATCAGCCCTAATTTGTTCGTGAAGACATTCATGAAGGGTGCCAAAAATATTTTGTATGGGGCGCTAATTATAGGGTTGGCCCGAGCGATTATTATTTTGATGGAAAATGGACTTGTTCTGGATACGATCGTCAATATGGTTTTCATTCCCTTAAGTCACTTAACTCCCATGTTGGGAGCGATCGCGATGTTTCTGTTCAATCTCTTTTTCAATATTCTTGTTCCTTCTGGAAGTGGTCAGGCTGCTATTGTTATGCCATTAATGACCCCTTTGGCTGATATGCTTCATCTTACAAGACAAACAGCAGTGGTTGCTTTTAAATTGGGTGATGGCATTACCAACATGATTACCCCTTTTTCCGGAGTGTTAATGGCGGTACTCGCTATTGGCGGCATTCCGTTTACGAAATGGATCAGATTCATTTTCCCACTTGTAGTCATATGGTCAGTGATTTCAATAATTTTTGTAATGATTGCGGTAGCCACCGGATATGGGCCATTCTAAAAAGCCATATGACACCCATGATAAAATTGGTTATCATAAGGTGAAATGAGTCTAAATGTAAAGGATGGTACTCGATGAGCGGCCCATCATTCGAAGAGCTGGTTAAATTACATTATGATGAATTATCATCCGGGAAACAGCGTGTAGCGAAGTTTATGCTGAATTCCTTGGAAGAAGCCAGCTACAGTACAACTGTTCAATTGCAAAAGAAGATTGGAGTAAGTGAAACAACAATTATACGCTTTGCTTATGCGCTGGGTTTTAATGGGTTCTCGCAAATGCAAAAAGCGATACAACGTGAGATCTTGTCTGGTAATTCTCAAGGGGATGATGAGGAGAGTGGGGATGTAGATGGAGATAAAAAAGTATACGCCGATATTATAAAAAAAGATATCGCTATCCTACAAGAAACAATAAAACAACTGCAAGTAGAGGATCTTGAAAAAGCTACCGAATTCATAGGTAATGCTGAAAAAGTATTGGTGGTTGGCCACCATACTGCCTATGCTGCAGCTTATTGGTTTGCGGCTACATTAGGATTGATGCTCCCATCGATCCAATTAGTCGATCAAAAAAATGCCTACCAGGAATTGTTGAGAGTAACAGACAAAACAGTGATTGTAGCGATCTCTTTTCCGAGGTACCGGAAGGATACGTATACGATTACGAGCAAAGCAAAAACGGGAGGCTGTAAGGTAATTGCCATTACTGACTCCGAATTGGCTCCGATTAGCCGTTTAGCGGATGTAAGCTTATTGACAAAGACGAACCGTGATGAGAGTGGTTACAACGGTATTTCGCCTGTGATTAGCTTACTAAATGTGTTAATTGTCGGTGTAAGACAAAAAAAGCAGAAGGAAATTAGTAAAAGGCTCCTGAAATTAGAGTCATTTTACGAACAGGATGATTCACTATTTGAATAGGCTATATTTAAACACTGGAGTGATGGGAACATGAATGAAATATATCAATGGATTAAAGGCCGTGATTCGGAAATTTTGTATGATATTGAAAGATTGGTAAAAAAGGAATCACCTACTTTGGAAAAAAAATTTGCTGATCTGTGCAGAGAAGAGATTCAAAAACTGTTTGCTGACCATTTGAATGCACAACCGAAGATATATGAAGATGATAAATTTGGGAATCATCTGCGTTATCAATTTGGCGAAAGTGACTCGCAGATTCTAATTACTTGCCATTACGATACCGTATGGGATCAAGGCGAACTTTCCTATTATGTGGACGGAAATAAGGCATTTGGTCCGGGGATTCTGGATATGAAAGGAGGGCTTGTCATTGCAATTTGGGCGTTGAAGGCATTGAAGGAATTGGATATACCATTAAAAAATAAAAAAGTTGTATTTTTCTGCAATAGTGATCATGAAGGAGTAGCCTCACCGCATTCGCGTAAAATCATAGAATATGAAGCGAAAAAAAGTGATGTCGTCCTTGTTCCTGAAGCGTCCGCTTCCTATACCAATGCTTTGAAGACAGAAAGAAAAGGGATCCTTCGCTATAAAATTCATGCATCAGGAAAAGCAGCACATGCCGGAAATAACCCTGAAGATGGCGTGAATGCCATTGTGGAGCTGGCGAATCAAGTCAGGTTCCTGGACGGATTGACAGATTATTCACTGGGGACAACCGTAAATGCCGGCAGGATAAAAGGGGGTACGGGAGTCAATGTTGTCGCCGATCAAGCAGAGTTGGACATAGATGTGCGTGTAAAAAGCATGCAAGAAGCTAACAGAATAAAGGAAATCATAGAGTCCCTAAAACCATATAATGATAAAGCGACAATTCATATTGAAGGCGGTATCGTGCGCCCCAGCATGGAAAAAACAGAACAAACCGAAAAACTGTTTGCAATTGCTAAAAACTGTGGCAGTAAATTTGGATACGAGGTTCAAGAAGCGTCTGTAGGAGGGGGAAGCGATGGAAGTTTTGCTGCCGCCTTGGGTATACCAACATTGGATGGCCTTGGTGCTGCAGGTGTAGGCCCTCATGCAAAAGAAGAGCATATATTGATAGATCACCTATCGAAGCGGGTTGCTTTATTTGCGAATCTCCTGAGTGAGATTGATCAATCATGGAGTTAAGAGCCGGAACACAAAGTAAATCCGTAGAGTAGCAATGAAAAATGTAGCGACCTTTTCCCGATGTTCTATAGGGAAAAGGTCGTCTGTTTTTTTCTGGAAACCTACTTTGCTGTAGAAGGTAATGTATTCCTCGATAGCTTGGCTAGTTTCTTCGGAGGTCATTTTTCAGATGGGAGAAGAGGGATTCCATACACAACCATATCCTCAGTGCGAGTAGACCCCTCATATTCCATATGATTATTCATCTTCTCCTCCAGGTCCACCAGACCCCGATTAATACCACCAACACCAATCCCAGCCGCAGGCTATGCTCACGGATTTGGATCAAGTCATGAGCGATGAGAACCTCCAGAGCGGTGGAGGGAAGTTTGCCGAGAGCGGTGGCCAGAAGGTAATCCCCGAACCGAATGCAGGTCAGGGCACCGAGTATATTGATGGCGCCGGCAGGGACGAAGGGGAGAAGACGGGCAGAGAGAAGGGAGAGGAATTGCCGCCTTCGAGGCCAGTGATTCAGAGAGCGAACCCAGCGCCAGTCAGGAGAATCCTTACCGGTTCCTCCTCGGTACCCACGACGCAAGAGGAGAAAGGCAATTCCGGAGCCCAATACTTCTCCCAGCCAGGCGAGACTGCCACCCGCCAGAGGACCCCAGAGCAATACAAAAACCCCGGTGACTACAGCACCGGGAATCACCCCTAGAATATTGAAGAGAATGCTGAACAAGAGCGCGACGAATACGCCCCATCCGCCAAAGGAAGCAGACCATTGGATGAGATCCTGGATCATGATGAAGGGAGCCTCCCCGTTTCCTTTGCTCTCATAATATAATAGAAAGTGATTGTCGCCTATGGCTGGTCTGACCTCATCCCATAGGCGTTTTTCACAGAAACACCACAAGTGGTGGTTACAATGGGATGGGAGAGACGACACTGGATGTTAAGATAGGGGATATACTGTAGTCATCCCTCGGGATGGTCGATGAGGAGCGGGGAATGTTGTCCTTACCAGGGGGAATCCGATGTTGACAACTGATGTCCTGCCTTGGGGTTCCATTCTGATCCCAGTCAAGTGGTTGGCCTTGTGGGCTTGCATTGCCATCGGTGGCAAAGTGGCGACCCTGTTGGAGCGGGATTCCATGGAAAACAAGGTGAAATGGTCGGAACCCTTTGTCCAGGCGGCACTGTTGTGGTATATCCTGTGGAGATGGAGCCCGGTGTTGTGGAATCCACAATCCATTGTGAACCACCCCTTGTCTCTGCTTTATATGTCTGGCACAGAGAAGGGACGGTGGTTAGCCTGGCTGTCGGCGGGGGGATTTCTTGTGTGGGTGGCCCGTAAGTCCAGTGCCGGGTACCGTCGGTTGTTGGATGCGGCGGCCGTCACGGCGCTGGTGGCGGGGGTGGGACTCTCCCTTCTCTTTGTCCGGCTGGGGGATCCCACGACGCTTCCCTGGGGAGTCTCTCCGGAAGGATACCAGCAGATTTACCATCCGATCCATTTTTACCGGGCGGCGGTTCTGATGGCTGTCGGGATCTGGATGTGGCAGGGACGAAGCCGGCTTCGGAAAGGCGAGAGCTTTGCCCGGATTGCGACGGCTGTGGGAGTGGGATTGTTGATCATCTCCTATGCCGACCGTTATCCTGTCACCGGGCTGTGGGGTCTTTCCGGTGAACAATGGGCTTTTGTGGCATGGGCCGGGGTCGGATGGGTCGCGGGATGGAGAATGGGCAGGGAGCGTTCCTGAACAAGGTAGCAAGGGCCACTGAGTAGAAAATGGTCTGGGGTGGAATGAGGAGAACGTCTCCGCTACGATTATTTTTGAGGAGGGAATGGTATGGGTTACCGTTGGCGCGACATCCTGATCGGGATCGTGATTCTGGCAGCGATTGCCGGTGCGATCTGGATGGGGCTCGACAAGGATGACGGTACGGAAGAGGCGGTTGAGCAAAGGCAAACCGAAGGCACAAAGGAAGAGCCCTCAGGTGAAACCACGAAGGCAGCAGGGGAAGAGCAACCGGAAGAAGGCTTCCAAGCCCCTGACTTCACACTAAACACCTTAGACGGAGACAAGGTCACCTTGTCCAAAAATGAGGGAAAGCCCTCTCTGATCAATCTGTGGGCCTCTTGGTGTCCGCCGTGTAAGATGGAGATGCCTTATCTGCAGAAGGCCTATGAAAAGTATGGCGATCAGGTGAATTTTCGTATGGTGAACCTGACTAGCCTGGACAACAAGGACAAGATGATCGACTATTTAAAGGAAGAGAAGTTCACCTTTCCTGTTTTATTAGACGAGACGGGGAAGGTGGGTCAGAAATATATGGCCTTTGCCATCCCTCAGACCTACATTGTGGATGAAAAAGGGCAGGTCATTCATAAGATCACGCGAACGATGACCGAAGAACAGCTGGAAGAAATCATGAAGGAATTGACTTCCTGAGTGTTGGGTTCCGAGAGGGGGGGTCCGAATGGCGGACGTGAGTATCTGGCTGGCTGTAGGGGCAGGATTTCTCTCTTTTATCTCCCCCTGTTGCCTGCCGCTGTATCCATCTTATATCTCCTATATCACCGGAGTTTCGGTCAGTCGTCTCAGAGATGAGAGTCAATCCAAGGAACTGCGACGGTTGACCATGCTCCATACCCTTTTCTTTATCTTGGGCTTTTCCATCATCTTTTACGCCCTCGGTTTCACTGCCAGTTGGGTGGGCAGACTCTTCAGCGAATACGGGGATCTGGTCCGGATGCTGAGTGGGGTATTGATCGCGGTGATGGGGCTGTTTTTGCTGGGAATTTTCAAACCGGAATTCATGATGAAGGAAAAGCGTTTTCAGTTCGGAAAAAGATGGGGATATTTGGGGTCCACGCTCATCGGGATCGGATTTGCTGCCGGGTGGACTCCGTGCAATGGTCCCATTTTGGGGGCTATTATGCTGATGAGTGCTTCTAACCCTTCAGCGGGATTTGCCTATATCACGGCTTACACCCTCGGCTTTGCCATTCCCTTTTTCATCATGGCCTTCTTTCTGGGGCGCACGCGTTGGATCCTGAAGTACTCCAACTCCATGATGAAAGTGGGAGGAGGGTTGATGGTTGCTTTCGGAATTCTGTTATACACCGATCAGATGACCCTGATCATTGCTTGGTTGACTGATTTGTTCGGAGGTTTTAGCGGATTCTGAGAATCTCTCTGCCTAAAATATGGCTAATCAACAGGCCTGAGACCAGGTAACGGACGGACAGAAGGTGATGTGGAAAATGAAGCGGAAAACACGGTATTGGGTCCGTCGGGCCCTGATGTTGATCATGGTGGGAGCGGTGGCCCTTGCCATTTATAAGACTCTAGATGACGGCGAGCAGCAGACGGTGGACGAGGGGATGGAAGCCCCGGATTTCCAACTGCAAACCTTGGATGGAAAGGAAATGAAATTGAGCGAGCTTCAGGGCCAGGCGGTTCTCCTCAACTTCTGGGCCACCTGGTGTGAACCTTGTCGGGACGAGATGCCGGCGATCCAAAAGGTCTATGAAAAGCATCGGGACAAGGGTCTGGAAGTGGTAGGGGTGAACATCGCCGAATCCCAGTTAACGGTGAAAGGTTTTGTCCGACAGCTGGATCTAACTTTTCCCATTGTCTTTGATAAAGAACGGAAAGTGGTAGATCAATACCGGATCGGGCCGATTCCCACCAGTCTGTTCATCGATTCAGATGGAAAAGTGGTGCGCATGGTGAAGGGCCAGATGGATGAAGCCCAGATTGAGAATTATGTACTGGAAGCCTTGTCCAGGTGAAGGACAGGGCTTCCTTAGTTTCTGACCAGTCAAAGTCGTGTTATCATATAGGTTAAGACTGAAAAAATAAGAGGTGAAAGTATGGGAAAGGGATATACTGACGTAGATGCAGAGGAGCTGAGCCGAGCCGGGGAAGCGGAACGGCTCCAATATATACCGGTGGATGTCCGCACAGAAGAAGAATACCAAGCAGGGCATTTCCCTGGAGCCCGACACATTCCCTATGATGAGATGGAAGAACGGGCCGGGGAGTTGGAGGAGTTCAAGGATCAAAAAATTCTCCTCATCTGCCGGAGTGGACGTCGGAGTGTAATCGCCGCCCATGTCCTCTCTGCAAAGGGATTCCAGCAACTGTTCAACCTGAAGGGAGGCATGCTGGAGTGGACGGGACCGACGGAAAAGTAAACTCCCATGGGGAGACTCTGGGCACTGCGGACCGGATCACCGATCTGATCGGAGGGACTCCGCTGGTTCGTCTCCGTCGCTTGATCGGTCCGGAAGATGCACAGGTATGGGTGAAGTTGGAATACTTCAATCCCGGCGGAAGTGTGAAAGATCGGACGGCTCTCCGTATGATTTGCCGGGCGGAGGAAGCCGGCTTCCTGAAGCCGGGAGCGACGATCATTGAGCCGACCAGCGGCAATACCGGGATCGGATTGGCGTTGGTGGGAGCGGTCAAGGGTTATCGGACGATTCTGGTGATGCCCGATACGATGAGTGGGGAACGGATCCAGATTCTGAAGGCATACGGAGCAGAAGTGGTGCTCACCCCCGGCGGGGAGCGAATGCCGGGGGCGATCCGCAAGGCAGAGGCTTTGGTGAAGGAGATTCCGAATTCCTTTATGCCTCTTCAATTTGAAAACAGCGCTAATCCTGAAGTGCACCGGATGACCACAGGGCTGGAAATCATCGAGCAGACGGGGGGACAGCTGGATGCTTTTGTGGCGACGGCGGGAACCGGTGGAACCATCACTGGAACCGGGGAAGTATTACGCAAGCATGATCCGGGGATCCATATC
Organism: Kroppenstedtia sanguinis; assembly: GCF_050433445.1. NCBI lineage: Bacteria > Bacillati > Bacillota > Bacilli > Caryophanales > Thermoactinomycetaceae > Kroppenstedtia > Kroppenstedtia sanguinis. The sequence goes on from NZ_JBNPXF010000005.1 coordinate 89,881, forward strand.
ACGGTTGTTGAACCTGAGGGCTCACCGGTCTTGGCTGGCGGAGCGCCCGGTCCTCACCAAATCCCTGGTACCAGTCCGGGTTTTATTCCCCCGATCTTAAACCAGGATGTTTACGATGAAATCCTGCATGTCTCCGACGAAGATGCGGCGGAAACCACTCGCCGTCTCGCCCGGCTAGAGGGAATCCTAGTGGGCCCTTCCTCTGGTGCCTCGGTCTGGGCTGCTCTTCAGGTGGCTCGGCGTCTCGGCCAGGGAAAACGAGTGATTTGCATGGCGCCGGATACCGGGGAACGTTATTTGAGCACGGATCTGTTTTCCTCCTAAGGGGGTGGCGCAGCTGGATGATCCACTGTTGGCGGTGATTGTCGAGGAGATGGAAGACCATCCTGAAAAACGGATTTCTTTTCGTCGGTATATGGAACTGGCATTGTACCACCCCCGCTGGGGGTATTACCGCCGAGAGGGTTTGAAGGTCGGAAAGAGGGGCGATTTTTACACCAGTCCCCAGCTGGGAGAGGTGTTTGGCGAAACACTGGGTCGGGTCATCTCTGGAATGGTGCCTTCTTTTTCTCCCGGTTGCCCTTGGACTTTGGTGGAGGTAGGAGGCGGGGACGGCCGCTTGGCGGAGAGTATCCTCGCTTCTCTGATGGAAGAGAAAAGGCTGCCACAGAGTCTGTGGCTGGTGGAGACGAGTCCTTTGCACCAGAATCTGCAACGAGAACGGCTCCAAAATGCCCCGGTACCTGTCTACTGGGCGGAGGCGATGACGGAGATTCCAGAGGGAGCCCCCTGTATTCTTTATTCCAATGAGTTCCTGGATGCCTTGCCTGTGCATCGAGTGACACGAAAGGGAGGAGAGCTTCAGGAGATCTACGTGACCTGGGATGAACACCGTGAGGGATTCATGGAGTGCTCCCTGCCACTTCGTCATCCGCCTCTGTTAGCCTATTTTCGCAATCTGGATTGGAACCTTTCAGAAGGATGGACGGTGGAAGTACCCTTGGATGCTCTGGATTGGCTGGAAGCGGTGAGTGATTGGATGAAAACCGGTTATCTGATCACTATCGATTATGGGGGGACGACGGAAGAGTTATCCCAGCCCCAACGAAAAAACGGTACCCTCCGTTGTTATCGGAACCATCAACTTCATGAGAACTTCTATTTCCAGCCGGGAACCTCCGATATAACCTCCCATGTGAATTTTTCGGTAATGCAGGATTACGGGGAGAAATTGGGATTCCGCAAGTGCATGTACACTACTCAACCTCGGTTTTTGCAAGCGGCAGGCATCCTGGAGCGGTGGTTGGAGACCCCCCGGGATCCCTTCAGTCCGGAAGCCCGCCACAACCGGGCGATTCGGCAACTGGCTCTCCCCGGTGGAATGGGAGAATCGTTTCGGGTTTTGATCCAATCCAAGGGAGTGGCGGTTCCTCAAAGGGGTTTGCGGGGGGTCACCTGAAATAAAAAAAACGACTGCCTCTGCAAAATGCAGTCAGGCAGTCGTTTTTGTGAGTTGTGGGTTCAGCCGACCTGGAAGAAGGACCAATAGACGATCCCGGAGAAGGCGAGGATCATATAGCCTCCGAAAAGCAACATATAAGTACGTTCAGTGTACTTCATGTAGCCGAGAACGAAAAAGAGGATCGCCTGCAGGCCGAACAAAATTGCTAGACTAGTCATCTCTCCGGCCATGAACATCAATCCGATCAGCAGCAACCAAAATCCCAAAACACGAAACATGCGGTCCATTGCAGTCCACTCCTTGCCTGCCTTCTGTTTTCTCCCGATGGGTGACTCACGCCATCAGGCGGATCCCGACTCCTGTTGTTCGTATCATCACTTATTATAACCCTGTGCAAAATAGGGATCAAGTCATGGGTAGTTTGTGTCATGAAACCGTCAGGAATACATATCCGATCCGATGCGGGTAAAAATGGAAGCACATCGGCTTACTCAGCTAAGGAAGGATCAGACATGCCCCTTAGGGACAACATTCATTCTTGTGTTTCTTCCGTATTTTGGGTAGAAAACAAGGTCGGGATGGTGGGAGGGTGAAGAGCCTTTACACTCTTTGCAAGAGTCGTAGCCGGCCACCCTCCCCGCCCCCTCAAGCGGTATTTTACGATGGGGGGCAGTGGGAAGAGCGAAAGGGTCGTTTCGTTCTTATTATGTCGGTATTGACCATCTCCACTTCCTTGTGGGATGGCCGCGTGGGTGAACAAGATCTTCCCGCTCACAACCTGGCTAATTAACACGCTTGGTTTTGACTGATGAGACCCTCTGAGATGAAAGCCCGCAAGGGCTCTTTTTTTTGGAAGTGTTCAGCAGGTATAGGGAGAAGGGGTTTGGGTAATAAAAATTAGTAGTTACATATACTACGATTTATACCAAACGCATACAGATAGAACGACATCCCAGTATGCCGTTATCAGTGGATCAAGGATTGGAGGGTATTGGTCTGATGGCAGTCAAAAGGCAAGATGCATGGACACCAGACGACGACCTGATTTTGGCGGAGGTGACCTTGCGCCATATTCGGGAAGGTGGCACCCAACTGAACGCTTTTGAAGAAGTGGCGGAAAAGCTAGGACGCACTCCCGCCGCCTGTGGTTTCCGATGGAACAGCTTGGTGCGAAAAAAATATGAAGCGGCGATTCAAATCGCAAAATCCCAACGGCAGAAGAAGAAACAGGGGAATCCGGCCCGCAGTCGGAATCGGGTGAAGACGGAGGAACTGAACCTGGACCAGGATCAAACGGCTTCCTTGGACGCGATTATCCGTTTTTTACGCCAACATAAGGCGGAGGTTCTGGAAATGCGCAAGCGGCAGGGGGACCTGGAAAAGGAGATTGAGGAGCAAGATGACCGAATTCGCCGGCTGTCCGAGGAAAATGAAAGTATGAAAGGCCGACTCAATCATGTGCAGACGGACTACCGGGTGGTCAATGACGATTATAAAGCATTGATCCAGATCATGGACCGAGCACGGAAACTGGCTATCTTGGAAGAGGATGAAGAAGGAGGGCAAGCCCGGTTTCGCATGGAAGCTAATGGCAACCTAGAAAGAATGGACAAATAAAAAAAGAGAAACCCGTTCATGTTCTTCTTTGAAAACGGGTTTCTCTTTTTATTCCAGATCGGTTGTTCTAAAAGCATTGTGTCATACTTCGAGAGTCAGGCGTGTTGATTAGCCTTATTTTAGGTAGGAAATCAGGTCGGGATGGTGGGAGGGTGAAGAGCCTTTGCGTTTTTTGCAAGAGATCGTAGCCCTCACACCCTCCCCGTCCCCTCAAGCGATATTTTGTGATGGGGGGCAATGGGAAGAGGGAAAGGATCGTTGCGTTCCCATCATCCTCTTTATGGTTGATCAACAGCCCTGTTCTAGAGTGTGTCTGATCATGGTATGGAGAGATGCTAGTCTTGCAAGTCGACTCCCGCCGGCAACCAGACGAAAGGATTTTCTCCGCGATCACGCACCGGATTGTAGGTGACCGGCTGAAATCCCATCTTTCTCCAAAATTCATCTGACCGGCAACGGGCGTTCGTCTTGACTGGCAAGCCGAAACTCTTGGAGTGATTGACCAAAGCGGTTCCGTAATTTTGCTCTCGATATTGAGGTAGCACTTCCAACTTCCAGAGTTCGTAGTAATCTTGGGCCGGTTTGAAATACCGGTCATACTTGGCATCGATCCGGTAAAGGCTGATCCGGGCAACTAATTGATTTTCCTCATAAATACCGTAAAAAGGGGAGTTACTATCATTTTCGATGATGTTCGCCTGGAGGTCCTCCAGCATGGAGAGTTCCTGTACTCCGTATTCCCGGAACTTTTGGAACTCTTCTAGGGTTTTATAATTGATCTTCAGCCGTTCCACTCGATGTGTATTCATCGAACAGACTCTCCTTTCCATCTCTCCTTTATTTATTATACATGAGCCTGAAGAGTTTGCCCAATCGTTCCAAGAGGTGAAATTCAGACTTCTTCAGGCAGGATCGGGAGGTGTTTTTGCCGAATATCTTATACATGGATCTCATTCTGTTTAATAAGAGTGGAGAGATCCGTATTTGTGTGCAGACGTTGAAGAGAAACGCAAAGAATCAGGATCATCGAAGATCTTCAGTGAGGTGAAAGATGAACATCCAAAAACTGTTGATTGCCAACCGTGGCGAGATTGCCCGACGGATTCTGAAAACTTGTCGGCAGCGAGGGATTCAGACGGTTGCCATTCACTCCGAGGCGGATCGGGATTTGCCCTTTGTCCGGGAAGCAGATGAAGCTGTAAACATCGGACCGCCTCCGGTGGCCCAGAGCTACCTGCAAATGGACGCCATTTTGGATGCCGCCGAGGATACCGGTGCAGATGCCATCCATCCGGGATACGGTATTCTCTCTGAAAATGCGGAATTTGCGAGGCGAGTGCAGGAAGCCGGCTTGATTTTCGTCGGTCCCTCTCCGGGAGTGATCGCCCGGATGGGAGACAAAGTGACAGCACGCCGTCAGATGGAAGAAGCGGGGATTCCTGTGGTGCCGGGATCTGCTGGAATCCGTGATCTGGCAGAAGCGTCCCGGGAGGCGACCCGGATCGGCTACCCGGTGATGCTGAAAGCCAGTGCTGGCGGTGGGGGGATCGGAATGGAAAGGCTCTTCTCCGAGGCGGATTTGGAAAAAGCCTTTATCTCCGCGCAAGGGCGCGCTCAGGCCTACTTTGGGGATGGGACCTTGTTCATGGAGCGCTTTATTGAATCGCCGCGACACGTGGAGGTACAGGTTTTTGCTGATGCAAATGGAAATACATGGCATCTCTTTGAGCGAGAATGTTCTGTCCAGCGCAGAAACCAAAAAGTGATGGAAGAGAGTCCTTCTCCATCCATCCGGCCTGAAACAAGGGAGGCTCTTTGCCGGTCGGCTGTCCAGGCGGCAAAAGCGGTGGGATATACAGGAGCGGGGACGGTGGAATTTCTGATAGATCCAGAGGAGAACTTTTTCTTTCTGGAGATGAACACCCGCCTCCAGGTGGAACATCCCGTCACTGAAATGGTGACTGGGTTGGATCTGGTCGCTCTGCAACTGGATGTGGCGGAAGGGAAGCCCCTTCCCTTTGGACAGGAGAGGATCGAGTCCAAGGGCCATGCCTTGGAATACCGCATCTATGCGGAAGACCCTGACCGTTATTATCCCTCGCCGGGGACTCTGAAAGACTTCATCCCTCCAAAAGGGGAGGGGATTCGCGTCGATGCTGGCGTGGAAACCGGATCGGTGGTCACCCCATTTTATGATCCACTGATCGCCAAGTGCATCGTATGGGGAAAGGACCGGGAGGAAGCTTTGGCCCGAAGTATGAAAGCGCTCTCTTCCTTTAGGATCGAGGGAATCCAATGCAATCTCCCTCTGCTGCTCCGGGTTCTGGAGCAACCAGATTTTCGCCGGGGGAAATATGATACGGCACTGTTGACCAAACTTCAATCCAACCAGAGGTGAACCCAAGATGAAAACTGTGCAGGCAACGATGGCTGGAACGGTGTTACAGGTGCTGGTGGCCAAAGGAGATCAGGTGCAAGCGGGACAAGATGTGGTGCTGCTGGAGTCGATGAAGATGGAAGTACCCGTGCAAGCGGAGGAAAGTGGGACCGTGACATCTGTCAAGGCGGAAGTTGGCGGATTTGTCAGTGAAGGAGAGTCCCTGCTCGAACTGGAAGGGGAATAGAAGTGTTGTGAAAAAAAGTTCATAGGGAGGATTGGGTTTCACATGGAGTGAGTTTGCATCGATAGGAACAACGAAAACGTCATGTGAAACCCCACCTGACCCTCTGCAAAGGCAGGGTAGCACAACGCTTATAGAGGAGAGGAGGTCTGTCGGTGAGGGAAGTGACGCTCGTGGAAGTGGGATTGCGGGATGGACTGCAAAATGAATCCTGCATCCTGTCCACTGCCGACAAGAAGCAGCTGACTGAAGGATTGATCGCCGCCGGGGTCAAGGAACTGGAGATCACCTCTTTTGTCCACCCCCGATGGATTCCTCAGCTATCTGACGCAGCTGAACTGGCTTGCTCTCTGCCGGATCGGTCGGATGTACGGTACCGGGCCTTGGTTCCCAATCGAAAAGGATTGGAAAGGGCGCTGGAGACCCCAGTAGATGAGTTTGCTGTCTTTCTTTCCGCCAGTGAAACTCACAACCGAAAGAATATCAACAAAGGGATCCGAGAGACGTATCCGGTATTGGAGGAAGTAGTGCAGGTCGCCTTGGCTCAGGGGAAGCGGGTGCGCGGGTATGTCTCCACGGTGTTCGGTTGTCCCTATGAAGGTGAAGTGCCTGTGGCCAATACCGTAGAAATCTGTGAAGCGTTGCTGAAAATGGGGGTATATGAAATCTCCCTCGGGGATACGATCGGAGTGGCCACCCCCCGTCAAGTGAAGGAAAAATTGAAAGCCCTTACAAAGGTGATCCCTGTGGATCGATTGGCGGGGCATTTTCATGATACCTCCGGCACCGCCTTGGCCAATGCTTATGTCAGTTTGGAGATAGGGATGACCACTCTAGACAGTTCCTTCGGCGGGTTGGGAGGGTGTCCCTATGCTCCAGGTGCCGCCGGTAATGTGGCTACTGAGGATCTGGTCTATCTATTGGAAGGAGAGGGGATCGCGACGGGGATCGATCTGGATGCCCTGTGCGAGGTGGGATGGTTGGCGGAAAAACTGCTTGGACAACGGTTGCCATCCAAAATGTTGCGAAGGATGGCGGCCCATGTTCAGGCGAAGGAGGAGAGCCGGGAGTGAGTCTGGTGGAATGGGAGCGGAAAGAGGGCATCTCCATCTTGACGCTGAATCGACCGGAAGTGTCCAACGCACTCAATATGTCCGCTTTGCAACAATTGCGTGAAATTGCAGAGGAGTTGAGACATTCTCAAGCTACTCGGGTAGTGGTGGTGACTGGAGCTGGGGAAAAAGCTTTTTGTGCCGGAGCGGATCTGAAAGAACGGCGGGGTTTCACAGAGGATCAGGTTCGCCGCTATATTCACATGATCCGAGAAACCTTCGATGCTGTGGCCTCTCTTCCTCGACCGGTGATCGCCGCAGTCAATGGTGTTGCCTTCGGTGGAGGGATGGAACTGGCTTTGGCTTGTGATCTTCGGATCGCCGATGAACATGCGGTCTTGGGACTGACGGAGACCTCTCTGGGGATTATTCCGGGAGCGGGTGGGACGCAGCGATTAGCCCGTTTGATCGGGACGGCTCGGGCCAAGGAGTTGATCTTCACTGCCAAACGGATCACAGCCCAGGAAGGGGAAGCGCTGGGTCTGCTCAATCAGGTGGTGAGGGGGGGAACGGTGATGGAAGCTGCCCTGGAAATGGCGGCTCAAATCAATGAAAATGCGCCCTTGGCCTTGGCTCAGGCCAAATATGCCATCAATCATGGCTCGGAAACAGATCTGGCGACGGGTCTGGTCATGGAAACCCAGGCATATGAAAGATTGATCCCCACCAAGGACCGTCTGGAAGGGTTGCAAGCTTTTAAGGAGAAAAGAAAGCCCATCTATTTGGGCGAGTGACGATCATGGGAGGGAGAAACCATGCGGGAAGAAATGGTGAACCAACTCAAGGAACGGGTGGAACGGATCCGCCAGGGAGGAGCCCCCAGATATCATGAAAAACTGAAGGAACAGAACAAGCTGTTTGTCCGAAAGCGCCTGGAACTTCTGTTTGATGACGGCTTTCAATTGGAGGACGGACTGTTTGCCAACGGACTGGAGGCAGGCTTGCCCGCGGACGGGGTGGTAACCGTCATCGGTAAGGTCAACGGGCAGACGGTCTGTGTCATGGCCAATGACTCCACAGTCAAAGCGGGTTCCTGGGGGGCACGGACCGTGGAGAAAATCATCCGCATCCAGGAGACGGCGGAGAAGATGCGGGTACCCTTGATCTACCTCGTCGATTCCGCTGGAGCCCGGATCACGGATCAGATCGAGATGTTTCCCGGAAGGCGGGGAGCCGGACGCATCTTTTATAACCAGGTGAAGCTTTCTGGTGTCATCCCCCAGGTCTGCGTTTTGTTTGGGCCTTCTGCGGCAGGTGGAGCCTATATCCCCGCTTTTTGTGATCTGGTGATCATGGTGGAAAACAACGCCAGTATGTATCTGGGGTCCCCGCGGATGGCGGAGATGGTGATCGGAGAGAAAGTTTCTCTGGAGGAGATGGGTGGCGCCCGCATGCACTGTACGGTCAGCGGTTGTGGGGATGTTCTGGCAGCGAATGAAGAGGAAGCGATCGCTTCCGCCCGTCATTATCTCCGCTTTTTTCCGGCCCATCACAGAGAAAAACCAGTCCAAATCGAAGGGAAAGCGCCGGCTCCCGACACGAAAAAGGTTTCTGAAATCGTTCCCGATCACCAGAACGCTCCCTTCGATATGTCGGAGTTGATCCGGTCACTGGTGGATGAAGACTCTTTCTTCGAGGTCAAGCCGCTGTTTGCCAAAGAATTGATTACCGGTCTGGCCCGGTTGGAGGGTCGACCGGTCGGGATCATTGCCAACCAATCCAAAGTGAAGGGCGGAGTTTTGTTCGTCGACTCTGCTGACAAGGCAGCCCGCTTTATTACCCTATGCGATGCCTTCAATATTCCGCTTTTGTTCCTGGCGGATGTTCCTGGTTTTATGATCGGCACCCAGACGGAAAGGGCGGGTCTGATCCGACATGGGGCCAAGATGATCGCCGCGATGTCGGAGGCGACCGTACCCAAACTGTCTGTGATTGTCCGCAAGGCATACGGTGCTGGCCTTTATGCGATGGCGGGTCCCGCTTTTGAACCGGACTGCTGTCTAGCTTTGCCGACAGCTCAAATTGCCGTGATGGGACCGGAAGCTGCGGTTAATGCGGTCTACAGCAACAAGATCACCCAACTGGAAGGAGCGGAAAAGGTCAAGTTTGTCCAAGAGAAGCGAGCAGAATACCAACAGGATATCGACCTTTACCGGCTGGCCTCCGAATTGATCATCGATGGAATTGTGGCACCGGATGACCTTCGGCGGGAGCTGAGTGGGCGATTGAGAGCCTATGCGGACAAAGCGATGACCTTCAGTCGCCGCAAACACCCTGTTTATCCGGTGTGACCCTTGGTAGCTGATCTTCGATTCCTCTCACATCAGGTGGGAGGAATCTGTTATTATATGGGGGATAGGAGGGGTGTGGGATGCAGGTGGCGGTTTGGGGCGGGGGTTCTCTGGGGCTCTTGTGGGCAGATCGGTTGGCTGCAGAGTTTCCGGAGACGATCCTCATCACGAGAACCCGGGCCCAGCGAGATGAAATCCAGGCCCAGGGAATTCGAGTCACAGGAGTCGACGGAAGGTGTCATCGCAGGCAAATCCAGGTCGAATGGGTGGCAAGTGAGAGAATCCCCCGGCTGGATGCTGTATTTATCACCGTGAAACAAAGGATCCTCTCGGGGATCGCTCCCCGGTTGGCTGAAATTTGTTCACCTGCGGCTTCTCTTTTTTTATGGCAGAATGGTCTGGGTGGGGAAAAATTTTTCCTCCCCTACTTTTCGTCGGAACAAATTTACCGTGCTGTCACTACGGAGGGAGCGTTGCGGAAGGGATGGGCCCATGTTTATCATACAGGGAGTGGGGAAAGCTGGGTCGGCCCTGCCTGCGGGGAAAATTTTTCGCCGAGGGTGGAGAGACTGATACAGGAACTTTCCTCAAAGTCCGTTCCGATCCACTTTGCTACCGATCTGCGTCAGCGGGTGTGGGAGAAGTTAGCTGTCAACTGTGTGATCAATCCGCTGACCGCTATATGGAACCTTCCCAATGGTGCGCTACCGGAGCAGGACGATTTTTATCCCTGGATGGAGAAGATTCTGCATGAGGTGGTCCAGGTGGCGCAAAAGGAAGGAATTTACCTTTCCCAGGAGGAACTGCAGAAAAAAGTTTTGAGCGTTTGCCTGCATACGGCAACCAACCGCTCCTCCATGCTCCAGGATCTGGACCGAGGGGAGCTGACTGAAGTGGATTTTATCAATGGTGCTGTAGTGGAACAGGGGGGAAAGGGAGGTATTCCCGCCCCGTACAATGAGCGATTGACCCGCCTCGTCCATCAGGCCGAAGGCGGAGCGGATTGAGGATTCCGGTTGTGGAGGCGATTACGGTGCCCTTCGGAAAAAAGTACTCCCTGGACTCTTATGTGATTGCGATTTTCCTGAGTGCGCTGGATTTCGGTATGATCGCCCCGTCATTGACTGTGATCGCCACAGACCTCGGCTTTCCGGTTCACTGGGTGATCTGGGTGATCGCTCTTCACCTAGCGGTATTCGTCCTCGCTCTTCCCTTGATGGAGAGGTGGGGAGCACGAATCGGCCCGAGTCGATGTTTTGTCATCTCTCTTACATTCTTTTCCTTGGGCTCTCTCGTGGCGGGGTCGGGTAACCAGTGGCTGACCCTGTTCAGCGGACGAGTGATTCAAGCGGTAGGAGCGGGAGGGATTGTTCCGCTGTTGTCTGCGGAACTCCGCCGCCTCACCCGACTGAATAGCCGTTTCTGGGGAATTGCGATTCACTTGGGTCTGGGAGGATTGCTCATCCTGGTCCCTCTTTTTTCTTCCTGGGTGGCGTGGCAATCCAGTTGGCGTTGGTTGTTTTGGATTAACCTTCCTGCCACCGTGGGGATCTACTTCTTGAGTTTCCGGTTTTCCTCTGGGGGAGGTTCCCGCGTTTCCTCTCAGCAAACGGCGGGTCTCTTTTATTTCGCAGGCATTCTTCTCTCATCGATGATCGCCATCTCCCGTCTCAACCCGTCCCATGGGTGGGCCATGTTGGCGGATCCAGATTTTCTGCCCTTTGCGATTCTTTCCGTCGGGTTGACGGTTCCATTGCTGATGGTGGAGCGCCAATCGGAACACCCCTTCTTCCATCCTCGGATATTCACGGATCTCCGGCTGATCGGAATACATGGAGTGGTGGCGTTGGCGGGCTGCACCTGGGTGGCGGTGGTATTGGTGCCCGGCTGGATGGTGGAGATCTTTGGTCAGCCCCAGGGGACCGGAGGTTTGTTTTTTTCTATCGTTGCAGGTGCGGCATGGTTGAGCCTTCCACTGGCCCGCTGGATCACCACCCACTGGGGATATCAGGGGGCATTGGCGATTGGCTTTTTTGTCCTTGCTTCCGCTTACTTTACTCTAGCGTTGGTGGAGGATCCCTTGATATCTATCGTCGCTTTGGTATTGCTGGGAGGAGGACTCAGTTTGACCCTGATGGCTCCGGTTCACGAACTGCTGTTTGAAATCCTTCCTCTTCGAGAGATCAAAAATGGATTGATGGTGATCGCCATGTTCCGGACGGCAGGGGGTACCTTGGGATTGCTCCTGATCGGTCTGACTCTCTTTGATCCTTTGAATCCGGCCCAAGGCGGGTTAGCAGCGACGGGATTTCAAGTAGGCTTACTAACAGCGGCGGGGGCGGCGGTTCTAGGCTTTGTGATCTCCCTTTTGCTTCCTCTTTCCGATGGAGGCGGTTCCCGAGAGGATTGATTTTCAGCGAAGCTACTCCGTGCTATACTGGGGAAGATTCAGCGGGAAAGTGGTGTCTAATGGAGGAAAATACAAAATGAGAGTAGAGGATGTCTATCTGGAGCCGGATCACTCGCTTGTAAAAGATTATCTGCATCACTTTCATCATCTGGAACCTTTTTATGATTACAACCCCGGAGAAGATTCCGCCTTTGTGATGCGGGCGGAAAGGTTGAAGCGTCGGGAGACTCCTGTATCCCGGGAGGCTCTGGCTTCGGTGCTGGAGCAGTATCACATGGGGCTGGAACATCCGGCAGTACAGTCCAATCTGGATCGTCTGCGCCAACCTGACAGCGTCGTGGTAGTGGGTGGACAGCAAGCCGGAATTCTGACTGGTCCCCTTTACACCATATATAAAGCGATCACCCTGATCCAATTGGCCCAGCGGGAGGAGAAACGTTTGCAGCGCCCGGTCATCCCGGTCTTTTGGATCGCCGGTGAAGATCATGATCTGGAGGAGGTCAACCATCTCCATCTCTTTTCGCAGGGAAACACCGAAAAGATCATTCTGCCTGTGGAGGCAGGTGAGAAAGTGCCCGTGTCGGAGGTCGTTCCCGGAAAAGAGTTGCTTGAAGCATGGCTCCGGGAGCTGGGAGATCAGCTCCCGGATACTCCATACAAATCGCAGTTATTGGAGGTCTTAAGGGAGATCTCCCGGGATGAAGTTAGCCTCTCCCGTCATTTTGCCCGGTTGATGCATCATCTGTTCAGCCATTACGGTCTGTTGATGATCGATTCTGCTTTCCCACCTCTCCGCCATTTGGAACTCCCTTTTTTCCGGTGGCTGATTCAACATAATGAAACCTTGGGTCAGGCAGTGCTGAAGCAGGCCACCCGATTACAGGCAGCAGGTTATCCAGTTTCAGTCGATCTAGAAGCGGATAAGGCCCATCTTTTTCTGCAGGTGGAAGGGCAGCGACAAGCCCTTTATCGGAATGCAGAGGGAATCTTTTATACCAAGGACGGGGAAAATCGGTTTAGTCGAGAGCAATTATTGAAGGAACTGGAGGCGAATCCCGTCCGGTTCAGCAATAATGTGTTGACTCGGCCTCTGATGCAGGAAGTTCTCTTTCCCACCCTCGCTTTTGTAGCCGGACCAGGAGAGATCAGTTACTGGGGATTGCTCCGATCCGCTTTCCAACAAGCCGGGCTGGAGATGCCGATTCTGTTCCCGCGGATCGGGATCACCTTGGTCAGCCGTAAGGCAGAGAAAGAGATGAGGCGGTTTCGACTCACTGTGGATGATGTGTTGCATCGTCTGCAGGAAAAAAAGCAGCGATGGTTGCAAACGCAGGTGGATCTGGATGTGGAGACGACCTTCTCTCAGGTGCAAACTCGCATCGATGGGATCTACCAGCCTTTGCTCCGAGAGATTTCCTCCATTCGACCTGATTTGGAAAGTCTGGGTGAGACCAACCGAGGGAAAGTACTGGAGCAGGTGGAATATCTGAAGAAGGAAACATGGAAGGCACTGGAGAAAAGGGGGGAGACGGATCTGCGCCGGTTTAGTGAGCTGGAGGCGGAATTGCGACCCTGCGGCCACTTGCAAGAGCGAGTGCACAATTGGATCCCCTGGTGGAATCTCCTCGGGGAAGGTGCATTGGAGGAGCTGGTCCGCTCCCCACTGCTTTCGATTCAGACTCACCGGGTAGTTTACCTTTAAGATGATCCTGGAAATTCATGATGCAGGCGGGTTCATGGGTATGCGTTGTATCCTGTCGGAGGGAAACAAGATCTATCTGAATAGGGACACTGAAAGTGTGACGAACGCAAAGTTCAGGACTTGAACAGGATTTTGACATCCGCCCGTCCAAAGAATAAAGGAGGATTTATATGAGTTTGATGAGTATCATACGGGACAGAAGTCTGGCCCCTCAAGGGCGTTTGAAGATGGATTGGGCTCGTCAACATATGCCGGTGCTCAATCGGATCCGCAGGGAGTTTCTCGAGGAACAGCCCCTGGAGGGACAACGAGTGGCCATCGCTCTGCACTTGGAGGCCAAAACGGCCTGCCTGGCTGAACTGCTGAAGGATGCGGGAGCCGAGGTGACGATCACCGGGAGCAACCCGCTGTCCACCAAGGACGATGTGGCCGCAGCCTTGGCGGAATCTGGAGTGACTGTATTTGCCAAGTATAATCCGAGCCCGGAAGAATATAAAGAGCACCTGATGCTCACCTTGGAAACTCGTCCCGATCTGATCATCGATGATGGTGGGGACTTGGTCAGCGTCCTCCATGCGGAGCGGCCCGATCTGTTGGAACAGGTGAAGGGAGGCTGTGAGGAGACGACGACGGGAATTTTGCGGTTGCGTGCCCTGGAAAAGTCAGGAGAGCTGAAGTTTCCGATGTTGGCAGTAAACGATGCCTACTCCAAATTCCTCTTTGACAACCGCTACGGAACCGGTCAATCGGTTTGGGACGGAATCAATCGAGCCACCAATCTGGTCGTGGCCGGCAAAACCGTGGTGGTGGTCGGCTATGGCTGGTGCGGCCGGGGTGTGGCCATGCGGGCACAGGGATTGGGTGCGCGAGTGGTGGTAGTCGAAGTGGATCCGATCAAGGCGACGGAAGCACACATGGACGGTTACACTCTCCTGCCCATGGCGGAAGCGGCCAAAGTGGGCGAGATCTTCGTCACGGTGACCGGGAATAAAAAAGTGATCACCGAAGAGCACTTCTCCCAGATGAGAGACGGAGCCATCCTAGCCAATGCCGGTCACTTCGATGTGGAGATCGACAAACCGTCTTTGGAAGGACTGGCTGTGAGCAAAAGGATCGTGCGTAAGGATATCACGGAGTACCAGTTGGCCGATGGGCGTCGGATTCATCTTCTCTGCGAGGGCCGCCTAGTCAATCTGGTAGCCGGGGATGGCCATCCGGCGGAGATTATGGACATGACCTTTGCTCTGCAAACCCTCTCGCTGATCTATGTTCTAGAAAACTATGAAAAAATAGGTCCCCATGTCATGGATGTTCCTTATCACATTGATGAACAGGTGGCCATCTACAAGCTGGAATCCCTTGGTGTAGCGATTGACGATATGACAGATGAACAGAAAGAGTATCTCAACAGTTGGCTGGTGTAAGCTTTATTCCACCAAAAGAATAAAATGTAAAAATCCTGCACTCGGTGCAGGATTTTTTTGTTTGGCTGTGGTATAATTTACATTGTGGTGGAAAGTGGTAGGAAGTGGGGAATAAGGGGGAGTGAAGGGGGGTAGGTGGTGTGTTCATGGGTGAATATCGTCACAGTGTGGACGATAAAGGTCGTCTGATCGTCCCGTCCAAATTCCGGGAAGATCTGGGGGAGACCTTTGTCATCACCCGTGGACTGGACCACTGCCTGTTTGTTTATCCCATGCCGGAGTGGAAGCAGTTGGAACAAAAACTGAAATCGCTCCCGTTCACAAAAGCCGACGCCCGCGCATTCACCCGTTTTTTCTTTTCGGGTGCGATCGTAGCGGAGTTGGACAAGCAGGGCCGGGTTAACCTTCCGGGAAACCTGCGGGAATTTGCGAAGCTGGTAAAGGATTGTGTCGTCATCGGTGTTTCCAGTCGGGTGGAAATATGGAGTAAAGAAGCGTGGTCATCCTACTATGAGACTTCCCAGGATTCATTCAACGAAATTGCAGAAAAATTGGTGGACTTGGATTTGAATCTGTAGGTCGATGGAAAGGTTGAAGCCGTTTGTTTCGACATGAAACTGTAATGAGAGAAGAAGCAGTGGAAGGCTTGTTGGTCCGTCCCGGTGGCATCTATGTCGATTGCACATTGGGTGGTGCCGGGCACAGTTTATTGATAGCGGAGCGCTTGGGCAAAGAGGGGATCCTGATCGGGTTGGACCAGGATGACCAAGCCTTGCAGGCCGCCTCCGATCGGCTAAAAGGTGTCGACTGTCAGGTTCACCTGATGAAGAGTAACTTTCGCCGCTTGGAAAAAGTGTTGGAGCGGTTGGATCTGGAGCGAGTGGATGGAGTCCTGTTCGATATCGGGGTTTCCTCACCGCAACTGGATGAAGGGGAGCGAGGATTCAGTTACCAGTATGATGCTCCACTAGATATGCGGATGGACCCCGATGGAGAGTTGACCGCCCGCGACGTGGTGAACACTTGGTCTGAAGAGGAGATTGCGCAGATTCTGTTTCGCTATGGGGAGGAGAAGTTTTCCAGAAGAATTGCGCGCAAAATAGTGGAAACCCGTTCTCAGCGTCCCATCGAAACCACCGCAGAGTTGGCTACGGTAGTCAAGGAGGGGATTCCGGCGCCGGCGAGACGAAAGGGTCCCCATCCCGCCCGCCGCAGTTTTCAAGCGATTCGGATTGCAGTCAACGATGAATTAAATGCTTTGGAAGAGGGACTGGAGCAGGCCGTCCGCTATCTGAACCCTGGTGGTCGAGTGAGCGTCATTACCTTCCATTCCCTGGAGGATCGGATCTGCAAGCGTTTTTTTCAAGAAAAAGCGAAGGGGTGCATTTGCCCACCTGATTTCCCCATCTGTACTTGCGGGAAAACTCCGGAACTCCGCATTATCACAAAGAAATCTTTGCAACCGTCGGCGGCGGAAACCGGGCGAAATCCCCGGGCACGGTCCGCCCGGTTGCGTATTGCGGAAAAGTGTGAGGAGGGTCAAAGAGAGAGATGAAAGATTACCGGGGAAACACTTCGGTTGCGTACCAAATGGAACCCCAACCGAAACAGGCGACACAGACAAAAAGACAGCCGCAAGTAGGGTTTCCAGCAGGTGAAAAATTGTTGTATCTGGCCAGCCTGATTCTCTGTGTTGCTCTCGCTTCCGGTGTGCTGTCCCAATATGCCAAGGCGGCGGAAGTCAATCTGAAATTGCAACAGGTGGAGCGTCAGGCTGCCGCGGTGGAAGAAGAGAACGACGCCCATCGGGAAAGGATCCACGCACTGAAGAGCGGGGAGCGGATTCGCCAGTTCGCGGAAGAGAACGGCATGGTCCGGATGGAAAAACAGTCCCCCGGCAAAACACAAACAGATAAACAGAAGAATCCAGCTCGCGACGACGAACGGGGTTGACGCGATGAATCACGAAAAGAAAAAAAGCAAGATGAGATCACTGCTGGTGGGGTTGGGGATTACTCTGATGTTGTCGGCGGTGATCTTTCGATTGCTTTGGATTCAGACCGTCAGTGCTTCCTTCCTTCGGGAACAGGCACAAAAAACATGGGAGAAAAAAGAGGCCATCCAGCCAAACCGGGGCAGTATTTTAGACCGGACCGGTGAAGTCAGCTTGGCTGAAAGCGTGGATCAGTACGTGATTGCAGCAGATCTCAGCCAGGTGAAAAAACCGCGGAAAACTGCCCGTAAATTGGCGACAGTGATGGAGGGCTATTCCGAAGAGGAGCTTTATCAACGTTTGACCCAGAAAGGTGTCAGACAGGTGGAGCTGAAACGGAAAGGGAATTTCAAAGTTTCCAGGGAAGTCAGGGATCGGATCATCGCCCTCGGGCTGGATGGGATTTATCCCATCCAAACCACGGGCAGACAATACCCGCAAGGGAAATTGGCCGCTCAGGTGTTGGGATTTCTCAATGTGGAAGGAAAACCGGGGGGCGGGTTGGAGCAACAGTATGATTCCATCCTGAAGGGCCACCCCGGCAAGCTCCGTTTTGAAAAAGATGCGAAGGGGAACCCCGTCCCCAACGCCTCTGAGGATTATCAACCGCCAGACCACGGAAAGAACCTCGTCCTTACCCTGGATGCTGAGATCCAGTACACCGTGGAGAAATCCCTGGATGAAATCATGGATAAATACGGGGCCAAGGGGGCGACGGCGATGGTGGCCGACCCGAACAGTGGCGAGCTGCTGGCGATGGCCTCCCGACCCACTTTCAACCCCAACGAATTTGATCGGACCTTAGATAAAAACAACTCTATCAATCGGGCCGTCAGCACGCAGTACGAACCGGGTTCCACCTTTAAGATCGTCACCTTGGCTGCCGCTGTGGAAGAGGGGAAATTTCGAGCCGAGGACCGCTTCCAATCGGGAAGCATCCAAGTGGCGGGACAGACGATCCGGGATTGGAATGACAGCGGTTGGGGAGAGATCTCCTATGCTCGGGGAATCCACCTTTCCAGCAATGTGGCATTTGTCCATCTCGGCGAGAAATTGGGGTCGGATCGATTGATACGTTATATCGATCGCTTTGGTTTCGGAAAAATTACCGATGCCCATGGGCGAAAGACAGGCCTTGATCTTCCAGGAGAAGAGGCGGGCTACTATTTTGGTCACAGTCCTCTCCACGGGACAGAACTGGCGACCACCGCCTTTGGCCAAGGGATTGCGGTCACCCCGATCCAGCAGGTGATGGCGGTGTCAGCCGTTGCCAACGGAGGCACTTTATATCGTCCTTATCTGGTGAAAGAGATCCGAGATCCCCGGACAGGCAAAACGGTGAAAAAACATCAACCTTATCCTGTTCGCAAGGAAGTGGTCTCCCGGCAGACCGCCGATACGGTGAGGAATCTACTCCGGGGGGTGGTAACGGAGGGAACCGGCCGCCAGGCGGAAGTGGAAGGGTATTCTGTGGCAGGGAAAACCGGTACCGCCCAGAAGCCGAGGGAAGGTGGGAGAGGTTATGCCTCAGGCAGATATATTGTCTCATTCATCGGGTTCGCCCCGGCGGAAAAACCTGAGGTGGTGGTTTATGTCGCGGTCGATGAGCCAGCTCGCTCGGCCCATGGAGGGACTGTGGCGGCTCCTGCTGCGGGTCGGATCATCGGGGAATCCCTCCGTCAACTGGGGGTTCCAAAAGCTAAGTCCTCCTCATCTTCACGGGAGTCTGCATCGAAGCGAAGTGCGGCGGATTGGACTGATGATCCAGTGAACCAGGTGAAGAAAAAACTGAAAAAGACCGGCGTGAAAGTCCGTGTCCTCGGTAGCGGGGAGCGTGTGATTAATCAATCCCCGACACCGGGGGAGAGTTTGTCCGGGAACACGGTTCTGTTACTGACGGAATCTCCGCAAGCTCTGGAAATGCCGGACCTGACTGGACGCCCCCTGAGAGAGGCGATGGAGTGGTGTCGATTGTTAGAGCTGAAACCGGAGATTCACGGAGAAGGCTTTGTAGCCCGGCAGTCGATCTCTCCTGGTGCCCCGATCATGGAACAGTCTACAATCCGCTTGGAACTGAACCCGGACAGCGGATAAAACCCAAAGCCCTTCCACCTGGGGGGCCTTGGGTTTTATTTTGGTATCAGTATCAGTGGATGGACAATCCAGGTTTTGATTTTTGAGGGGTATAACCCACCTTTCCGTGAAATATGGTTGTCTTATAGAACCTGTCTCACGGAAGGAGTGTACCCATTGCCTGTACCCAGTCATCTGGTTCGGAAACGGTTGTTTATCGCCATGGTGGTGGGTCTTTTATTGTTTGTCGGGCTGTTGACCCGTCTCGGCTATGTGCAACTGGTCCAGGGAAAAAAGTTGAATGAAAAGGCTCAAGATCTGTGGACACGGGATATTCCCTTTGAAGGGAAGAGGGGGCGTATCCTGGATCGCAAGGGGGAAGTCCTTGCTTATAATGTCAGCTCCCCTTCGGTTCTCGCCATTCCTGCCCAGATCAAGGATCCTTCCCGGACAGCCAGGGAATTGGCCCGGATCTTGGTGGCTCCGGAAGAGAAGATCTATCGGCAGATCACCAAAAAAGAATTGATCGTCCGTCTTAATCCTTATGGCCGGAAAATCAGTGAGGATCGTGCCCAAGCCATTCATGAACTTCGCCTGCCCGGGATCACCGTGGCTGAGGATAATAAACGCCATTACCCTTTGGGAAGTTTGGCTGCCCATGTTCTCGGCTTTGCCGGAATTGACAACCAGGGGCTGGCGGGCTTGGAACTGATTTATGATGAGAAGCTTCGGGGGACGAAGGGGCGCGTCTCCTTCGGTGCTAATGCCAAAGGGGAGAGGTTGCCTGGCAGTGAGGATAAGTACACACCATCGGAAGATGGGATGGACTTGGTTCTGACTCTGGACAGACATGTACAGGGGATCATGGAGCGGGAAATGGACCAGGCGATGGCTCAGTATGATCCGGACAATGTCCTGGCCCTCGCCATGAATCCCAAAACCGGGGAGATCCTAGGTATGGGTAGTCGGCCCACCTTTGAACCGGCGGACTTCCGCAATGTGGATCCCGAAGTGTACAATCGCAATCTGCCGATCTGGCGTACTTATGAGCCGGGCTCCACTTTTAAGATCATCACTTTGGCTGCCGCTCTGGAAGAGCAAAAAGTTAATCTGAAAGAACGCTTTCATGATCCAGGTTATGTCAAAGTGGCGGGAGCGCGACTCCGTTGTTGGAAACACGGGGGGCACGGTTCTCAAAGTTTCCTCGAAGTTGTGGAAAACTCCTGCAACCCCGGATTTGTCGCTCTGGGGCAACGCCTCGGCAAGGAGAAGTTGTTTCAATATATCCACAAGTTCGGTTTTGGAGAGAAAACAGGAATCGACTTGAATGGGGAAGCTAAGGGGATTTTGTTTCAGCCGAAGAAGGTGGGACCTGTGGAGTTGGCAACCACCTCCTTCGGTCAGGGGGTTTCAGTCACCCCGATCCAACAGGTGACAGCTGTGGCGGCGGCGGTGAACGGGGGCAAACTGATGGAACCCCACTTGCAAAAGGGATGGAAGGATCCGGAAAGCAAAGCCCTGTTGCAAAAAACAAAACCCAAGGTGAAGCGACGGGTGATCTCTGAAGAGACCTCGGCTCAAGTGAGAAGCTCCTTGGAAAGTGTGGTGGCTAAGGGAACGGGTCGCAGGGCTTTCATCGATGGATATCGGGTGGGGGGCAAGACTGGGACAGCACAGAAGGTGGGCCCCGACGGTCGATATCTTCGGAACAATCACATTGTCTCTTTTATCGGGGTGGCTCCCATGGATGATCCAGAGATGGTGGTCTATTTAGCCGTCGATAACCCGAAGGGAGTTCAGTTCGGAGGTGTGGTGGCGGCTCCAATCGTACGTAACATCCTGCATGACAGTCTGCGCTATATGAAGGTGGAGAAACGGAAGAGACAGATCCCTCCGGAGGCGACCACCCCCTTAACGGAAACCTACGTGGAAGTGCCGGATTTGATCGGCGAAGAGATTTCAGATCTTCGTAACAGTCTTTATGACACCCCTCTCCAAACGAGCGGAAAAGGCAAAATGGTGATCAATCAGGCGCCCAAACCGGGAGAGCGGGTGAAGAAGGGGACGCCCATCCGCATCTATCTGGGTGACAAATGAGCTCCGTCGGATTAAAATAAGGTAGAATAAACGGTTGTATGCCAGGAATCCCTGGCATTTCTCTTGTTTCACAAGGCATGCCCGGAAAGCCCCGTCGGGGTGAACCGGTGAGGAGGGTTTCTGTTGAACCTGAATACGCTGATCGATTCACTTGTGGTAGCACAGATTACCGGAAACATTACCGATCTGGAGATCACCGGTATGGAAGTGGATTCCCGGCAAGTTCGGCCGGGTGACTTATTTATTGCTTTGAAAGGATTCACCGTGGACGGGCATCGCTTTATCCGCCAAGCAGTGGAAAAAGGAGCCCAGGCCGTCGTTTTGGAAGAGGAGATGGAGGTGGAGGTCCCTACCATCCGCGTACCGGACACCCGCAGGGCGATGGCTGTTTTGGCTGATGTTTTTTACGGCCATCCCACTCATGATCTGAACTTGATTGCAGTGACGGGAACCAATGGCAAGACCACCGTCACTCATCTGATCCGAAATATTTTCCGAGATTGCGGACATGAAACCGGCCTGATTGGCACCATCAACATGCAGATCGGACATAAGACCTATCCGGTGAAGAACACGACGCCAGATGTGTTGGAACTGCAACAGGGATTTCGCAAAATGGTGGATTGCGGTTGTAGCCATGCCGTTATCGAGGCTTCTTCCCATGCACTACATCTGGGGCGGACCCGGGGTTGTCGCTTTAAAACCGCTGTCTTTACCAATCTGACTCAGGATCATCTGGATTACCATGGGACGATGGATCACTACCGTGCCGCCAAAGGGATCCTTTTCGGTCAGCTGGGGAACGTCTATGGGGATCAGGTAGCGGATCAGCCTTTGGCAGTATTGAACATCGATGATGAAGCGGGCAAAATCTATATGGAGACCACCTCCGCCCAAGTGATTACATATGGGGTGGAACACCCGGCGGATGTCCGCGGGGAAAACATCCGCTTTTATTCCGGCGGGACTCGCTTTACGCTGAACACCTACCAGGGCAGCGTCGATATCGATATGAAGCTGATGGGGAAATTCAGTGTCTACAACGCCTTGGCAGCAGCGGCGGTCGCTTTGGGGGAAGGGATTTCCTTAGAGAAGATCGGCGAAGTTCTATCTCAGGTCGAGGGGGTACCGGGCCGTCTGGAAGCGGTGAAGGCGGGCCAGCCATTCCCGGTGCTGGTGGACTACGCTCACACTCCGGACAGTCTGGAAAATGTGTTGACCACAGTCCGTGGGTTTACCAAAGGAAACGTCATCTGTGTAGTGGGTTGCGGTGGGGATCGGGATCGGAGCAAACGACCACAGATGGCTCGGATTGCGGCGGAAAACAGCGATCAGGTCGTCATTACCAGCGACAATCCTCGTACCGAGGATCCCCAAGGGATCATCGAGGACATGCTGGTCGGGGTGGAGGAATTTCCGCAGAACCGGATTCAGGTGACTCCGGATCGGGCAGAAGCCATCCGCTATGCTGTCCGGAATGCTCAGGCGGATGATGTGGTGCTGATTGCCGGGAAAGGGCATGAAACCTATCAGGAAATCAACGGAATCCGCCATGATTTTGATGATCGTGAAGTGGCGCGAACAGCCATTCTTGGCAAGGAATAGAGGTTATGATCATGCAGAAAACCCTGATAGAGATCACGAAAGGGACCCATGGAAAACTGGTGGGCGGGGTTTCCGACTCTCATCTGCTCGTGGATGGGGTGTCTACCGATACCCGAACGCTGAAACCCAATCATCTGTATGTTCCCCTGATCGGAGAACGTTTTGACGGACATGATTTTTGGATGGATGCGGTCCGTGCTGGGGCTGCAGCCTCCCTCTGGAGTCAGGAGGTTCCCCTTCCTGAAGATCCTCCTATTATCCCACTGATTCAGGTAGAGGATACACTGAGTGCCCTTCAGGAACTGGCGGCAGCATATCGGCAGGAGTTGGAAGTAAAAGTGGTGGGGATCACCGGTAGCAATGGGAAAACCACCACCAAGGATCTGACGGCTGCGATTCTGTCTACACGCTATCGAGTTCATCGGACCCAGGGGAACCTGAACAATCATATTGGACTCCCCCTCACACTGCTATCCATGCCACCGGATACAGAAGTGGCCGTGGTGGAGATGGGGATGAATCACGCAGGGGAAATCGCCCGCTTATCGAACATCGCCACTCCGGATCTGGCGTTGGTGACCAATATCGGGGAAGCGCATCTGGAGTTTCTCGGTAGCCGAGGGGCGATTGCCGATGCCAAATTGGAAATTCGAGAAGGCTTGCCTTCTTCTGGGACGTTGATCATTAATGGCGATGAACCCTTGTTGCAGGAACGCCTCGTCGGTGAGAAACGCCCTGTAATCCGGGTCGGCTTCGAAGAGTCCAATGAGGATCGCATCCTGGATCTAGAATTGAAGGGGAGGTCGGGGCTTGCCTTTTCCTCCTCTGCCACACATACTCGATTTGAAACTGGGTTGATGGGCAAACACAACGCCTTGAATGCTCTGCTGGGAATTCAGGCCGCTCGGTTGCTGGGATTGACGGAAACCGAGATCCAGGAGGGATTGAAAAGGGCTGAGGGTTCAGGAAGGCGTCTGGAAACTTCCCTGGCTTCCAATGGCATGCTCGTGGTGGATGATTCATACAATGCCAGCCCAACCGCAGTACGGGCAGCCATCGACTGGCTCACCTCTCTGGAAGGCTACGGAGAAAAATGGGTCTTGCTAGGGGATATGTTGGAATTGGGAGTCCAAGAGGAGGCCCTTCATCGGGAAGTGGGCAGTTATGCCTTCCAGCAGGGAATCTCTCAGGTGTTCACACTAGGAGAGCGGGCTCGCTGGATCGCAGAGGGTGCCCGTGCCGCCGACCCAGATCGGCCGGTGACCCATTTCAACTCGGTTGAAGAAGCAGTCAAAACCCTTCGCCAGCAGGGAGGATCAGGGATTGCCTTGTTGGTCAAAGCTTCCTTGATGGCCCGTCTGGACCGGGTTGTGCAGCAACTTACAAAAGGAGAGATCCAAGGGTAAATGGATATGAGACTGATCCTGGTTCCCCTCGCTGTGGCCTTTGGCCTGGGCGTATTGCTGGGACCTTTCGTCATTCCGGTCCTGCGACGTTTGAAGTTCGGTCAGGCGATCCGGGAAGAAGGGCCCAAGGCCCACATGAAAAAAGCAGGAACTCCCACCATGGGGGGAACCATTTTCCTAACCGTTTTGGTGTTGACAGCTATTCCGTTGAGCAATGTATTCTTTTTTGAACGGCTCTCGGATTTATTCTTTCTTCTGTTTGCCACATTGGGATATGGCATTTTGGGTTTTATGGATGACTATATCAAGGTCGTGATGAAGCGCAACTTGGGATTGACAGCGCGGCAGAAACTGCTGGGTCAGCTCTTTATCGGCCTGGTTCTGTTCTGGGTATTGTGGGAGGTGCGGATTGTTCGGGGGGAGAACCCGGCGATCTCCAACATCGGGATCCCAGGAACCGATATCCATTTCCAACTGAGCTGGTTGTATCTGCCTTTGTTGGTGATCGTGATGATCGCTGCTTCCAATGCGGTGAATCTGACAGATGGTTTGGATGGTCTGGTGGCGGGAACGGCTGCCATCGCCTATGGTGCCTACGCAGTCATCGGGATGGTTCAAAGCAACTATATGGTGGTCATCTTTTCCGCTGCGGTGGTGGGTGCCTTGTTGGGCTTTTTGGTTTTCAATGCCCATCCAGCCAAAGTGTTTATGGGGGACACAGGGTCCCTCGCCTTGGGTGGAGGACTGGCTGCTTTGGCGGTGATCACTAAGACAGAGCTTTTGTTGCCGATCATCGGGGGTGTGTTTGTGGTTGAGACCCTTTCGGTGATGATTCAAGTGCTCTCCTTCAAAATCAGGGGGAAACGGATCTTCCGCATGAGTCCCCTCCACCATCACTTTGAACTGGTAGGTTGGTCGGAATGGCGGGTGGTCACCACCTTTTGGTTCGCCGGCTTCTTGTGCGCCGCCTTGGGTATTTACCTGGAGGTGTTCCTGAAGTGAAGCCGTCTGACGAGGGATATACAGGCAAGAAAATCCTGGTATTGGGTCTGGCCCGCAGTGGAATGGCCGTGGCTCGGCTTCTCTGCCGCTTAGGGGCGAAAGTTACAGTAAATGATCGCAAGTCTCGCAGAGAAGCACCGGAGGCGGAAGAGCTGGAGAAGGCGGGGATCCAGGTGGTATTGGGCGGACACCCGGAAGGATTGATCCACCAAGAGTGGGATCTTCTGGTGAAAAACCCGGGTATCCCTTACCGAGTGCCTTTGTTACAGGAAGCAGAGACACAGGGGATCCCGGTGGTCACCGAGGTGGAGATCGCCTGGCAATTGACGGAGGCGTCGATGATCGGGATCACCGGCTCTAACGGAAAAACGACCACCACCTCCTTGGTGGGGCGCATGCTGGCCAGAGGGGGGATCCCGGCCCGTGTAGCGGGGAATATCGGGATGGCTTTGTCCGAGGTGGCCCCTGATATGGGAGAAGAAGAGTGGCTGATCTCCGAGCTGAGTAGCTTCCAACTGAAAGGGACACGCCGTTTCCGTCCGCGGATCGGGGCGCTGCTCAACTTGGTCCCTGCTCATCTCGATTATCACGGTTCCATGGAGGATTATCTGGACTCGAAGCGCAAGCTCTTTGCCAACCAACAACCGGGAGATATTGCTGTTTTGAACCGGGACTCCGAGGTGTGCCGCGAGCTGGCTCCTCAGCTGAGAGGGGATGTGTGGTGGTTCAGCCGTCGGGAAGAGGTAGAGAGGGGTTTGATGGTGAAGAAGGGGTGGGTGACCGCCCGCTTACCTGGCGGGGAGGAGCTTTCCCTGCTACCCGTCTCCCAGGTCCAGCTACCAGGGGTTCATATGGAGAACGCTCTGGCGGCATCGGCGATTGCCTTGGCGGCAGGTTGTTCCGCAGATGCTCTCCGGGAGGAATTGCGGACTTTTACCGGGGTGGAGCATCGGTTGGAATTTGTGGCCACCGTCGATGGGATACGCTACTACAATGATTCAAAGGCGACCAATGGAAAAGCAGCTACTTCAGCGATGGAATCCTTTACGGATCCGATTATTCTCATCGCTGGCGGCTTGGACAGAGGTGTCGATTTCCACGAGTTGGTTCCGGTGTTCCAACAGCGGCTCAAAGGGATTGTCACCTATGGGGAAGCGGGGGATATTCTACTAAAACGGGCGGAGGAAGCTGGGGTTTCCTTGCGGGAGAAAGCAGAGGAAATCGCTGACGCGGTGACCCGAGCCTCTCATCTCGCCACTACTGGAGATGTTGTTCTTTTGTCCCCAGCCTGTGCCAGTTGGGATTTGTACACCTCATTTGAAGAACGGGGAAGCATTTTTAAACAAGCCGTGCATAATCTTTAAACAGGGCTTGCCCCTAAACTCTTCACTGAGGTGAAAACGTCCATGGCCAAACCGCGGAGAACACCGGATCTGGTGATTATCATCGTGATCCTGCTGTTATTGACGATCGGCGTCATCATGGTGTACAGTGCCAGTGCCGCTTATTCCCATCATAAGTTTGATGACAGCTTCTTCTATGCGAAACGTCAGATGCTGTTTGCCGCTTTGGGCGTTTTTTTGATGTGGATCGTATCCAGGCTGGATCCCGAACTCTTTTATCGCTGGGCCAAACCGGGGCTCATCGTTTGTTTTTTTCTGTTGGTGCTCGTTCTCATCCCTGGTGTTGGCATGGTGCGCGGGGGTGCCCGCAGTTGGTTAGGGATCGGAGCCTTCAGCATTCAACCTTCGGAGTTTATGAAGTTGGCCGTCATTCTGTTTTTGGCACGTTATCTGTCAGATCATGCCCGTCAGACGGATACCTTCACTCGGGGGATGCTGATGCCGCTGGTCTACTCTGGGGTCGCTTTTGCCCTCATTATGATGCAACCGGATCTGGGGACGGGGACGGTTCTGATGGGCACGGCTGCTGTGTTGATCTATACGGCAGGAGCGAGGATGAAGTACCTGTTCAGCCTTTGCCTGGCGGGAGTCCTCGGCTTTGCTGGTTTGGTGTTGGCGGCACCTTACCGGATTCAGCGGATCACTGCCTTTCTCGATCCTTGGCAAGATCCCTTAGGAGCCGGTTATCAGGTGATCCAGTCTCTGTTTGCCATCGGACCGGGAGGTTTGATGGGATTGGGGCTGGGACTCAGTCGGCAAAAACATTTGTATCTGCCTGAACCGCACACGGACTTTATTTTCTCCATCCTTGCAGAAGAAATGGGCTTTCTCGGTGCCGGAACGGTAATCATCCTCTTTGCCGTGCTGGTATGGAGGGGGCTCCGAGTGGCGATAATGGCTCCAAATCAGTTTCACAGTTTGATCGCTGCCGGAGTGACGGGGATGATCGTGATTCAGGCTGTGATCAATATTGGGGTGGTGACGGGAGCCTTTCCGGTGACCGGGATCACCCTGCCCTTTCTCAGTTATGGTGGTTCTTCTCTCACTCTGACCTTGGCGGCGGTGGGGATTCTGTTAAACTTGTCCCGATACACCGAATGACACGCGGATTCAGTCCGGTGGGACAGGAGAATGGGGTAGATCTGAGCTTTTACAAAGCATGCAGATGAAGTAAGTGGATCCCGGTGAGTTTTGCGCCTGAAGGGCGCAAAGACGAATCCAAGTCCCACCCTCCCGCCCGTCCAAAAATGATGTAAATCACAATATTTCGAGGGAAACGGGTGATATCATGAATAGACTCATGCTCTCCGGAGGAGGAACGGGTGGACATATATACCCCGCGTTATCGATTGCCAAGGCTTTTCGCCTTCGCAATCCAGAAGCGGAGATTGGATATATCGGAACGCCAAACGGATTGGAAGCCAAAATTGTTCCCAAAGAGGAAGGGATCCAATTCTTCCAGGTGGAAATCCAGGGCTTTCGCCGCAAGATTTCTTTGGATAATCTGCAGACCTTGACCAAATTTGTTCGTGCCGTCCGGGATTCTAAGCAGTATATCCGTCAATTTCAACCGGAGGCGGTGGTGGGAACTGGCGGGTATGTGAGCGGTCCGGCCCTATATGCAGCGGCTCAGCTGGGAGTCCCGACATTAATTGTGGAACCTGATGTGTTGCCGGGACTGACCACCCGTTTTCTCTCCCGCTATGTGGATGTGGTGGCGATCAGTTTGAGCGGATCGGAGAAGCATCTAACCAAGGCGAAGCGTGTTTTCCACACCGGGAACCCCCGGGGGACCGAAGTCACCCATGCCCAGGCGGAGAAGGGCAAAGAAGCTCTCGGTATCGCAGGAGAGGACAAGCCTTTGGTGCTCATTTTCGGCGGCAGTCGGGGGGCCAAACCGCTCAATGACGCTGTCAATGAGATGGTGCCCTGGATTCGGGAAGCAAGCCACCTCCATTTCGTCTATGTGACAGGCGAAGTGCATTATGATGAGGTTACTGCTAAGATAGAAAACGACGGAGAGATTTCCAATCTGACCATTCGGCCTTTTCTCTTCAATATGCCCGATGTACTGGCGGCCACTTCCTTGGTGGTCGGACGAGCAGGCGCTTCCACTTTGGCGGAACTGACTGCACTTGGAATTCCGTCGATCCTGATTCCATCTCCCTATGTCACCAACAATCACCAGGAGGCCAATGCCCGTTGGTTGGAGGGACAGGGAGCTGGCCGTATGATCCTGGAACAAGAGTTGACTGGTGAGAAGCTGTGGAGCATCATCCGCGAGATTGTGGAGGATTCCGAGTGTCGTCAGCAGATGAGTGAAGCAGCGCGTAAACTGGGGCGACCGGATGCAGCGGAGGTGATCGTCGATGAGTTGGAACAATTATCCGGCGGAAAAAGTTGAAACGGGTTCCGGGGGATGCGGACTTCCGTCACACAAATGGTTCATGGGCATAGACTATCATATATCACGCCCGGAACTCATTTTTGAGGTGAATATCGGCAAAGGGAGGAACCTATTTTGGAATCGATCGCTCAGGAAATGAAGCAAGCCGATATCCGGGATGTACGCATCAATGAACTGTTATCCCGTCATACGACATGGAAAGTGGGCGGTCCCGCTGATCTTTTGGTCTACCCCACGGACAAGGGTGAACTGGAGCGGGCCATGTCCGTGATTCACAAACACGGCCTCCCCTGGCGGGTGATCGGCAGGGGATCCAACCTGTTGGTACGGGATGGTGGAATCCGTGGTGTCGTGATCAAAATGGGAAACGGAATGGACCATTTGCAAGTGGAGGGAGACCGCGTCACGGCGGGAGGCGGGTATTCCTTTGTCAAATTGTCGGTGATGATCTCCAGACAGGGCTTGACCGGACTGGAATTTGCCGGTGGAATTCCCGGTACTGTCGGGGGAGCTGTGTTCATGAATGCTGGTGCCCACGGGTCTGAAGTCTGTGAAGTGCTGGAAAAGGCAGAAGTTCTTCTGGAAAATGGGGAATGGGCTGTATTGGATAACGAAGAACTTCAATTCAGCTACCGCACTTCCATCCTGCAAAAGGAAAAGCGCGGGGTGGTGACAGAGGCCACATTTCAACTGAAGGAAGGAAATCGGGAGGAAGTGTTGGCCACCATGGCTCGGTACAAGGAGCAGCGCAGACAGTCCCAGCCCCTGCAAGATCGTTGTGCGGGAAGTGTCTTTCGGAATCCGACGGGGGATCATTCCGGCCGTCTGATCGAAGCTGCGGGGCTGAAAGGTTACCGGATCGGCGATGCAGAAGTGTCCACCCGGCATGCCAATTTCATCGTCAATCGCGGAAACGCGACGGCAAACGATGTTCTCACCCTAATTAGGCACATCATCAGAACCATTGAGCAGAAGTACGGGGTTACTCTGGTACCGGAAGTTCAGGTGGTGGGCGAGGGGTAGACGGAGGTGGAACATTGGAGCAGTTTGTCATTAAAGGCGGGAAACCTCTGTACGGCACCCTACGGGTTCAAGGTGCCAAAAATTCAGCTCTTCCCATCCTGGCTGCGACGCTGATGGCTGGGGGATTCCATGAAATCCGGGATGTCCCCCGCCTTTCCGACATCGATGTGATGGATCGCATTTTAAGAGCGCTAGGTGTCAAAGCGCGATGGGACGGAAACCATGTCAAATTGGAGACATCTACTCTCAAAACGACACGGATTCCCGAAGTGTTGATGCAACAGATGCGATCCTCCATCTTCTTGATGGGGCCACTTCTCGCCCGGACGGGGGAAGTGATTGTCACTCGCCCTGGAGGATGTGCAATCGGGGCCCGCCCCATCGATCTTCATCTGAAAGGGTTGCGGCTGTTGGGAGCCGAGATCCAGGAGGATCAGGGCCATATCCGTTGTTCTGCCCGCAAGTTGACAGGTGCAGATATCCACTTGGATCTGCCCAGTGTGGGGGCGACGGAAAACATCATGATGGCGGCGGCTTGTGCCGAAGGGGAAACCGTGATTCGAAACGCCGCCCGGGAACCGGAAATTGTCGACTTGCAACGTTTCTTGAACCGGATGGGTGCTGACGTTCACGGGG
The DNA here is from genome assembly GCF_050433445.1 of Kroppenstedtia sanguinis. Taxonomy (NCBI): domain Bacteria; kingdom Bacillati; phylum Bacillota; class Bacilli; order Caryophanales; family Thermoactinomycetaceae; genus Kroppenstedtia; species Kroppenstedtia sanguinis. The sequence continues at coordinate 120,165 of NZ_JBNPXF010000005.1, forward strand.
CGGGCACTGGCCAGGTGGTGATCCACGGTGTCAGACAGCTACATCCGGTCTCATACGAAATTATTCCGGATCGGATTGTGGCCGGCACGTTAGCCGTCGCCGCCGTTGTCACAGGTGGAGAGATCCTGTTGACCCATGTCATTCCAGACCATATGCGATCCACCCTCCAGTTGTTGGAGCGCGCAGGTGCCCAGTTGAAAAGCGAGGGGGATGCCTTGTGGGTTCAAGGAGGCGCTCAGTTAAAGGCGGTAGGGGATGTGGTGACGGAACCTTATCCCGGATTTCCCACGGATATGCAACCCCAAATTCTCGTTTTGTTATCCTTGACCCAAGGGAAGAGTCAATTATCCGAGAAGATCTTTAACGGGCGCTTGAAACATGTCCATGAGCTGACCCGGATGGGAGCGGATCTGACCGCCCATGACAACCAAGTGGAGATCCGGGGGGTGCCTTATCTGAGCGGAGCCGTTGTGGAAGCCTCCGATCTGCGGGCGGGGGCGGCACTGGTGACCGCTGGATTGGCCGCCAATGGAACTACTCATGTATATGGACTCAACCATATAGACCGAGGATATGAACGGCTGGATGCCACCTTTCAGCATCTAGGTGGACAGATTCAACGCTATCATGGAAAAGTAGCCTCTCTTTAACTGGCAGCAGCACAAATTTGTGCCGCTGCTTTTTTGGGATTTTGTCGACCCTGTCCCGTAGAACTGGTACATTGTGATAACATAGGGTGAGATTGCATCAGCATTTCCCTTTTGGGGGTATGTAAAGGAGTTGGATCCCCATGGAACAACGGGTCCCGCCCTTGCGCTCTCCGAGCCGGGGGCGAAAACCCCCCTCAGTTGCGGCCATTCTGTTTATCCTTCTGTTTTTTCTGGGAATTTCTCTGGTTTTGTTCCTGAAGTCTCCTTTGAGTGAAGTCAGGGAGATCCACATTGAAGGAAATCAGTGGCTGAGTGATGGAGAGGTGATGAAGATCACCCGTTTGATGAAAGGGGCTTCCTGGTTCCATTGGGATGCAAAGGGGGCGGAGGAGCGCCTGCAGGAATTGCCGGAAGTCAAAGAGGCATCCGTGGTTAAATCCTTTCCCGGAAAGGTACAAATCCGGTTGCGTGAGGTAAACCGGGTGGGCTATCTAGCAGAAGGGGGCCAGATCTATCCGTTGCTGTCCGACGGTTCCATTCTGAAGAAGAGTCCATGGAAGGGAGAGGTGGACCGTCCGTTGGTGAAAGGGATGAATCAAAGTTCAGAACGGCGATCGATCGCTACGGGACTGGCCCAACTTCCGCCCCGAGTCTCTGCCGAGATCTCAGAGATCCGACCTGGCGGAAACGATACATATCCTGATCTGGTCAAGGTATATACCCTGCGCGATCATTTAATTCGTGTCCGCGCCCGGGACTTTGGCGAAAAGATGAAATACTACCCCCATTTCATGGACCGTCCTCCGGGAACTCTCCATCTGTTGGAGAGCACATGGTATGTACCCGGGGATCAACTCTCCGATGCAGAGGAATGAGGTGGAAGAAAAAGTGGGAGGGAAAAAGGGTAAAAACTCCTTGGCGTTGAATAACTTTGGTACAAGCGGAATTCTCCCCTTCGCTTCTCCCCATTTTTTTCAGAGAAAAAATCCATTTCCACCACCATGTAAAAAATTCTCGGGCAAGGAGGTGCCCAGGATTTGAGCAGTGGAGAGTTTATAGCCAGCCTGGACATAGGCACATCCAAAGTTCGCGTGATCGTCGCCGAAGTCACCCGGGAGAACATCCAGATTGTCGGCGTCGGTTCCGCTTCCTCCAAGGGGACGAAGAAAGGGGCGATCACTGATATTGACCAAGCGATTCAGTCGATCCGTGAAGCTGTTACACATGCAGAGCGGATGGTGGGTATAGAAATATCCAGTGTGTTTGTGGGAATCGCGGGGAACCATGTCTCTTTGCATCCCAGCCATGGGGTGGTCGCCGTCTCCGGCGAGAATAAGGAGATCGCTCCAGAGGATGTGGACCGGGTGATGCAAGCTGCCCGAGTCGTGGCCCTGCCCCCGGAGCGTGCGGTCATCGAAGTGGTTCCCAAGCAGTATGTGGTGGATGGCCTTGGAGATATTCAGGACCCTCACGGAATGGTGGGAGTACGGCTGGAAGTGGAAGCCACCATCGTGACCGGTTCCAAAACGATCATCCACAATGTTCTCCGATGTGTGGAAAAGGCGAATCTGACGGTGGATGGAATCCTTTTGCTTCCCTTGGCTGCCGGTGAGATCTGTCTTTCTGCTGACGAAAAAAATATGGGGGTCGTTTTGGCGGATATCGGAGGTGGAGCTACATCTCTGGCTGTCTTTGACCAAGGGGAACTGGCCGCTGCCGGGGAACTTCCTATCGGCGGCGATTTTATCACGAATGATATCGCCTACGGACTGCGAACCCAAACGGAGACTGCAGAAAAAATAAAACGGAAGTATGGCGTGGCTCTCGTGGAGGAGGCGGACCAGGAGGTCCACTTCGAAGTTCCTACGATTGGCAGCCATCGGGAGAGAAAGATCTCCCAGGAAGAGTTGGCCATGATTGTCGAACCCCGGGTGGAGGAGATTTTCCAGCTGATTCGCGAACAGGTGGAATCCCTCGGTTATCCCGGAGAACCCGCCGGAGGGTATGTCTTGACTGGCGGGGTGATGTCCACCCCTCACATTCTTGATGCGGCCCGTGCCCAACTGGGACATGCAGTCAGGTTCGTTTCCCCACAGCATGTGGGTGCGGAGGATCCTTCCTTTACCGGCGGGGTGGGGATGGTTCATTATATCCAGCGGCGCTGGTTGCACCGGCTCCCCGAGTATGACAACCGGAGTCACTCATCCAAGCGAAATAAAAACAAACCCTCAACCTGGGTGAAGATCCGGGATTTCATCGGGCAGTTCATTTGAGGGTGGCACAGAGATTTAACAGATAATGGAGGGACAATCGATGTTGGAGTTTGATATGGAAGTCGAACAAATTGCTCAGATCAAGGTGATCGGTGTGGGTGGCGGTGGAAGCAATGCTGTCAATCGTATGATTGAAAGCGGGGTGCAAGGGGTCGAGTTCATCGCTGTGAACACCGATGCCCAGGCGCTCAACCGCTCCCATGCACCGGTCAAACTCCAGATCGGTGAAAAATTGACTCGGGGACTGGGTGCCGGAGCCGATCCCAATGTGGGAAAGAAAGCCGCTGAGGAAAGCTTGGAAAATATCGAAAATGTCCTCAAAGGATCCGATATGGTATTTGTCACTGCGGGGATGGGGGGCGGCACAGGCACGGGGGCCGCTCCGGAAATTGCCGAAGCGGCTCGGGATCAGGGAGCGCTGACCGTCGGTGTAGTGACCCGTCCCTTCACTTTTGAAGGGAGGAAGCGCTCCCTGCAGGCAGATGAAGGGATCGCCGAACTCAAGGATAAAGTGGATACCCTGATCGTCATCCCCAATGACCGGTTGCTGGAGATTGTGGATAAAAACACGCCTATGTTAGAAGCTTTCCGGGAGGCGGACAATGTTCTGCGCCAAGGGGTGCAGGGCATCTCCGATTTGATCGCGGTTCCGGGACTGATCAACCTAGACTTTGCCGACGTAAAAACGATTATGACCGAGCGGGGTTCAGCTTTGATGGGGATCGGGATGGCCACCGGTGAGTCCCGGGCGACAGAAGCGGCCAAAAAAGCGATCTGCAGTCCTCTCCTGGAGACATCCATCGATGGGGCGCGAGGTGTGCTGATGAACATCACCGGTGGCACCAATCTGAGCCTGTACGAAGTGAACGAAGCAGCAGATATTGTCGCCTCAGCTTCCGATCCGGAAGTGAACATGATCTTTGGGGCAGTGATTAGCGAGGAGCTGAAGGATGAGATCTTGGTGACGGTGATTGCCACCGGTTTTGATCACCAGAAGGAACCGGAACAAGCGAAAGGAAAACCCCAGTTTGGATTGGACCGGGACGTCCGCCCAGCGGATAAACCGAGCCAGATCGATCTCGTCAAACCCCAATCCGACGGTGGGGGGCTGGAGATTCCTACGTTTCTGCGGCATCGTCGGAAGAAGTAACCCCCGATTTCGAAAGGAGCCGGGGGACTCAAGAATGAACAAGGTTCCATACTTTTGGGGGGCTCAGAATTTGCTGAGGCCTCCTTTTTTTGCGCCAAGAATTGACAAAAAAAGTCACTCAGCGTCTGCAAGATTAGACAGACATTGAAAATGGATTGAGATATACTGATGTCACGCTGATATCAAGTTGATATTACCTGGAATAGGGGAAGGAACCCAAAATGGTGATATATGCCGACATGGTTTTCGCCCTGAACCTGTGCATCGATTTTTTGCTGTTGTGGTTGACCTCTGCGATTCGCCGCCAGCAGACTTCTATTTGGCGGATCCTGGTAGCAGCACTTCTCGGTGCTTGCTACGCCGTGAGCCACCTGGTTCAGCCTTTACTTCTGACTTACACGTTTATCGGAAAAATGCTGTTTTCCGTGTTGATGGTGTGGGTGGCCATGGGCTTTCGCGGTTTACTCGCTTTTTTGCGAAACTTAGGAGTTTTCTACTTGATCTCCTTTGTTACCGGTGGTGGGATGTTTGCACTCCATTATTTCTTTTCCGAAGGGGTCCAAGCATCTGATGGGATGTTGCTGACCCAATCTTACGGGTGGGGGTCTCCTGTGTCTTGGGTGTTCGTCTTGTTGGCATTTCCTTTGGTTTGGTTGTATGCCCGGATATCCTTCGGGTCAATTCAAGAACGTCAAAGTGTGAATCAGTTCCTGGCCCCAGTGGGGATCTGGATCGATGGAAAGAAGGTGGAATGCGTCGGCCTGATCGATACGGGCAATCAATTGCGAGATCCAATCAGCCGGATTCCGGTGATGATGGTGGAATTGGAACCGTTGGCTCCTTTTCTTCCCTCTCCCTTGGTCGCCATGACGCAGGAGAAAAATTGGGCAAAATGGGGAACGGACTTATCGGAAGAGTGGATGAGACGGATTCGGTTTGTACCCTTTCGCGGAGCAGCCAGTGACGGTGGCTTGATGCTCGCTCTGAAGCCTGACCGGGTGGAAGTATTTCAGGAGGGAAGATGGCGCGAAGCGGGGAGCGTGTTGATCGGACTGGACAGTAAGCGATTATCCACGGATGGGACGTACCAAGCGATTTTGCATCCCGCCTGCATGTCGGTTGCAGGATAAAAAAACCGTCGAATCCCAGGCTGGTTTTGAACGATGGAAGGAGGAGGTCAATCCTATGGTCCTGAAGTGGAAGTTGGCGTTCCAATTGCTGTGGTACCGTATCCTTATTCAGATCGGGTTAAAAGGAGAAGAAATATATTATATCGGGGGAAGTGAGGCTCTGCCTCCCCCTCTGACCCGGGAAGAGGAAGAGCACCTGTTGATCCGATTGCCCAGTGGGGATGCGGCAGTTCGAGCCATGTTGATTGAGCGCAATCTCCGGTTGGTGGTCTACATCGCTCGCAAGTTTGAAAATACGGGGATCAATATTGAAGATTTGGTTTCCATCGGCACCATCGGCCTGATCAAAGCCGTCAACACCTTTGACCCTTCCAAGAAGATCAAGCTAGCCACATACGCCTCCCGTTGCATCGAAAATGAAATCCTGATGTTTCTGCGACGCAATAACAAAATTCGGTCAGAGGTTTCCTTTGACGAACCTCTCAATATGGACTGGGACGGCAATGAGCTACTACTCTCCGATGTAATGGGGACCGATAATGATACCATTTATCGCAATATTGAAGAGCAGGTGGATCGCAAGATTTTGCGAACCGCGCTGTCCCGGCTGTCTGAACGGGAACGAAAGATTATGGAGCTTCGCTTCGGCCTCAATGGCGGGGAAGAGAAGACACAAAAGGATGTGGCCGACCTGCTGGGAATCTCCCAGTCTTACATTTCTCGCCTGGAGAAGCGGATTATCAAACGCCTTCGCAAAGAATTTAATAAGATGGTGTAGCCGCTGGCACAGCGGCTTTTCTTATGGATGGGTGATGGCAGGGAAGAATCCTTTGAAGATGCCTTCGCCTTCTTTGCAGGAGATCGTAGCCGTCCCACTATCCCCGTCTTTTCAAGGGATATTTTACGATGGAGGTAATGGAAAGAGGGAAAGGATCGTTTCGCTCTTCCCACCATCCACTTTATGGTTCATCAACAGCCCTGACCTTCGCAAAAGGATCGTGTCATTCTCCATGAGCACTTGAAAAGTTATTGGAGTGTCGGGGGGTTGACGATGGACAAAAGGGAGAAAAATAAGTTCTGAAAACCGATGGATGATAAAACCTTTCAGGAGGGGATTTCCCTCCTTTTTTCATTTGGGATGGGCAGATCCGATTTGTTTCGGCCATTATAATTTTTCCTGCTCAGGAGATACTTAACAATAATTGTGTCCGTAGGAGGGGAATCCATGGCGCGAAACAAAGTGGAAATATGCGGAGTTGATACTTCGAAGTTACCTGTGCTGAAGAACGAAGAGATGCGCGCCCTTTTTCGTTCCCTGCAGCAAGAGGGAGACCGCTCCGCCCGGGAAAAGCTGGTCAACGGCAACCTCCGGCTGGTCCTGAGTGTGATTCAGCGCTTCAATAATCGTGGGGAAAATGTGGACGACCTGTTTCAGGTGGGTTGCATCGGATTGATGAAAGCGATCGATAACTTCGACCTGAGCCAAAATGTCAAGTTCTCCACTTATGCGGTACCGATGATCATCGGGGAGATTCGTCGGTATCTCCGGGATAACAATCCGATCCGTGTCTCCCGATCTCTGCGGGATGTCGCCTACAAAGCGCTTCAGGTGAGGGATTCCTTGACCTACCGCCATTCTAGAGAACCGACGATCCATGAAATCTCCGAAGAGCTGAACGTGTCCAAGGAAGAAGTGGTGTTCGCGCTGGATGCGATCCAAGATCCGGTCTCTCTTTTTGAACCGATCTACCAGGATGGAGGCGATCCCATCTTTGTGATGGACCAATTGGCGGATGACGAGAACAAGGACTTGCACTGGGTGGAAGAGATTGCCCTCCGGGAAGCGATGGGTCGGCTGAACGATCGGGAGAAAATGATTTTATCCATGCGTTTCTTTGAAGGAAAGACACAGATGGAGGTGGCGGAAGAGATCGGCATTTCCCAGGCGCAGGTCTCTCGTCTGGAGAAAGCGGCGATTCAACAGATGAATAAATATATTCTCTAACCGCACTTCTGTGCGGTTTTCTTTTGAATGGGCCAGGGTATATCCCCGTCCTGTCTCATATAATGGAAAGTAAACGACTGAAATGACAGGGTGGGGGCCATGATCAAGATATCGGAATTGCAAGCCAAAGATGTTGTCAATGTCAGCGATGGGCGTAAGCTGGGACAGATCTACGATCTGGAGATTGATCTTAGACTGGGGAAGGTGAAGTCTCTCATTATCCCCGGGGAATCCCGTCTGTTTGGCCTGTTTACCGGTGGCAAGGAATGGGTGATTCCCTGGAGCCAGATTGTACGGATCGGAGCGGATGTGATCCTGGTCCGCTTGGAACCCTGGCGACAGGAGGAAGAAGTCCCCGAGCCGCGTCCTCTTTTGTCCCCCCATCTGGGTTCGGAAAAGGGATGACTACGGTAATCGCTTTGTCTCCTTTCAGGGCTGTGGTAATATGGTGGGGGAGGGGAATCCGATGGAACCGTTTCAGCTACAAAGAGACATGGAGGTTCCAACCTTTGCTCTCGTTCCATGGAAAAGGGATTTTCCGGAGCTTTTGGCAGGAATGAGCGCGAGAGATGGAGAATCCATAGAAGACCCAGAACGTACCGATTATGCGTTGCACACGGATACCCCTGCAGAACGGGTGATCCACAACCGGAAACGGCTGATGGCACAATTAGGTGTTCCGTTTTCTGCATGGACTTGCGGGGAACAGGTGCATGGGGTGAACATCCGGGAAGTGACCGCTGACCAATGCGGTCGAGGCGGCAGGAGTATGGAAACCGCCCTTTCTGCAACGGATGGCTTATTCACCCAGGAACAGGGCATTCTTCTAACCTCTTTTTATGCAGATTGCGTCCCTCTGTTCTTCTACAGTCCCGACGCGGAGATCGTCGGGGTGGCTCACGCCGGTTGGCGGGGCACTGTGGGTGGGATCGGACCCCGGATGATCCGTGAACTGGTTCGGCACGGGGCGGTGAGGGAGAATATCCGGGCAGCCATCGCACCATCGATTGGCGGCTGTTGCTATGAGGTGGACGAACAGGTGGCGACACCTGTGGCTCAGCTGTTTCCTGAACCCTGTCCGGAAATCTTGAATCGGACGGGAGAAGGTAAATGGAAGTTGGATCTCAAGGAGACCAACCGCCGTCTGTTGCTGAAGGAAGGCTTGTCAGAACGTCATGTTCTGGTTACGGGCTGGTGCACCAGCTGCCATCCGGAACTCTTCCATTCCCATCGCCGGGACAGGGGTCGAACCGGGCGAATGGTTTCTTTTATCGGAATGGGAAAGGATGACGATGATGGATGAGATCAGAGAGCGCTTGCATCAGGTAAAGGAAAACATTCGCAAAGCATGTGATCGTGCTGGACGAAATCTGGAAGAAGTAAATGTGATTGCCGTCACCAAGTATGTCGATGTAGAGACCACTCGCCAAGCGCTGGATGTCGGTCTGACTGAGATCGGGGAGAGCCGTGTTCAGGAAGCCATCCCCAAGTGGGAACAGTTGGGGGAGCGGGGCGTTTGGCATTTTATTGGCCATCTCCAGCGCAATAAAGTAAAATCAGTGGCAGGGCGCTTTACATATGTTCATTCTTTGGATCGCTATTCTCTCGCCCAGGAATTGAACCGTCGTTCGGAAGACTTGGGGCAACGGACCCGCTGTTTCCTGCAAGTCAATGTGGCGGGGGAAGAATCGAAGCACGGATTGAAGCCGACAGAAGTGATCGATTTTGCCCGCGAAGTGGCGGAACTCCCTGGGCTTGAGTTAGTAGGTTTGATGACGATGGCTCCTTTTACGGAAGATCCGGAAGAAGTGCGCCCCGTTTTTCGACAGTTGCGGAGCCTTCGACAAGAGATCAGGAAGCTCGGGGATTCCCGCCTGGATCTTCCTCATCTGTCCATGGGGATGTCGCGGGATTATACGGTGGCCGTCGAGGAAGGTGCAACCTTTGTCCGCCTAGGTTCTGTTTTGGTGGGTAGGCCTCCCGGGCGGCGGTGAGGAGGAGGCGGTTCCGTTGAATTTCATGGAGCGTGTGATGATGTTCTTTGGAATCAACGAAGAGGAGGGACAAGCCCGATTTGCCACAGAGTCCGACGAAGAGCAATCGTCGGGCGTCCGGGGCAAGGGAAATGTGGTCTCCTTGCATTCCGCACAAAAACAAGTGCGGGTGATGCTGGCGGAACCACGCTCTTTTGATGAAGTGCAAAATGTCGCCGACCATCTGAAAAACAACCGCACCACAGTGGTCAGCCTGCAACGTCTTCCCAAAGAAGAGGCCTTCCGGGTGATTGATTTTTTGAGCGGAACAGTTTACGCTTTAAACGGAAACATCAGCAAACTGAGCCCGGAAACCATCATTGCGAGCCCCCCCAATGTGGATATCCAGGGGTCCATCAGCGAACTGATTCCCGATGATGCCAATGACTTGTTGAGGTGACCTCATGATTTTTCAAATCGTTAATACATTGTTCACCATATATCAGTTTATGATCTTCGGATATATTCTACTATCCTGGTTCCCCAACGGGAGGGACTCGCCGATCGCTCTCTTCCTCGCCAGACTGGTGGAACCCTATCTGTCTATTTTCCGTAACTTTATCCCGCCTTTGGGCATGATTGATATCTCTCCGATCATCGCTTTAATCGCGTTGAGATTTGTAGAACAAGGGGTCTTTTTTATCCTGCAACTGATCTTAGGTGCTTTTTAATGGCGCATAAAGAAGATTTGTTCCGTCATTTTCGGTCGGAGGAACGCCCTTTTGTGGAGCGGGTGCTGGATTGGACGGAACAGGCGGAAAGTCGCTTCCGCCCTGTTTTGACTCCTTTTCTCAATCCAAGGGAACAAGCGATCACCGATATGCTGGTGAAAAGGGCCCCCGAACTCGGTGTTACTTTCGACGGGGGCTTTTTCAGTGCCGAGCGGAAGCGGGCGCGTATTTTTCCGCCTTGGCAAGAGGATGGGGACAACGGTTTGTCGTTTTTCGAGTTGCAATCGGTAGATCGTTCCAGTCCATTGCAACATCCAGATGTGCTGGGTTCACTGCTGGGCTTGGGAGTGAAACGAGAAGTGCTAGGAGATCTTCTGCCTCGGCAAACGCATTGTCAGGTGATCATTGCCGGGGAAATTTCGGACTACATCCAGATGCAACTGAATCGGGTGGGCCGAATCCCGGTGCGGATGATGGAAATCAAACGGGAGGATATCCAACCGCCGCAACAGAAGACGGAGGTGGTGACCGTTTCCGTCGCCTCTCTCCGAGTAGATGCGCTAGTGGCGGAGGCCTTCCGTCTGTCGAGAGCGAAGGCGACTTCTTTGATCAAGAACGGAAAGTGCCATATCAATTGGAAACCGACGGAGAATCCTGCAGAGACGGTCCGGGAGGGGGACATGATCTCCCTACGCGGACAGGGACGAGTTCGGATCGGGGAGGTTTTGGGTGAGACCAAGAAAGGTCGTTGCAGAATGGAGCTGATCCGGTTCCTTTGATTGAAAGTAAGGCCACTTGTCTGGAAAACTGATAAACTGGGACAAGTTGGTGTAGCCAACCGGCAGGAATTCTGCTAACATTGTAGAATAGAAAATGGCGAGGCCAATTCCTGAGGAGGTGTCAGCATGCCGCTTAGTCCTTTAGATATACACAATAAAGAGTTTAAGCGCTCCTTTCGCGGCTATGACGTAGACGAGGTCAACGACTTCCTCGATCAGATTATCAAAGATTTCGAGTTTCTCATCCGCGAGAAACAACAGCTGGAACAACAGGTGGAGGAATTGCAACAAGAGCTTGAGCAAGTGATGGATGAGCAGTTGTCTGCTCCCAGCCAACATACGCCTCCTCCAGTACCACCGCAATCCCAACCGCCGCAACCGCCACAACCGACGCAATCTCATTATCCGCAACATGCGGAACCGCCGGCGCCGATTCAACAGCAACCTTCCCCTTCTTCGCTCTCTTCCATGGAGCAGAGCATCCACAAGTCGATTCGTGTGGCTCAGGAAGTGGCTGAAGAGGTGCGTTTGAATGCGAAGAAAGAAGCGGAACTCATCGTCCAAGAAGCGGAAAAAAATGCGGATCGGATCATCAACGAAGCTTTGCAGAAAGCCCGCGATGTCCATACCGAATTGATGGATCTCAAACAAAAGGCGACGGTGTACCGGGCTCGCTTCCGCACGTTAGTACAGTCTCACCTCGATATTCTCGACAGCACCGACTGGGAGTCTCTCGAGGAACTGGAAGATGGTTTGGAAGAGGCCGGCAAACAGCTGAACCAATATGCAGAAGGCCGGAACGAAAATATGATGTTGCAACAACCTACGGATGAATATGGACAAGCCCAGGATTACAGCCAGGATACCTTTGTCTCTCACTCCCATTTAGAAGATACAAACCCTTCCTACGATCAGAGGGTATATATGGGAGAAGAAGAGGAGCCTCATCACGATTTGCGTCGTACATCCCGTAAAATGAAGCGCAAAGCGATGTTTTGATTTTTCGCCTTGACATGACTGGGTTAATTTGGTATTATGTACCGAATTTGAGGCTCAGTTTTACCGAACTGAAGTGCGTTGAAAACGGGTTGGGGCGGGAGCACCCTGTCCCTGAAAACCATGGCAGACCCTGTGTAAGTGACACGGGGTTTCGCTGTACAGGCGAAGAACGGGAGAGTAGACAGCAGGGTTTCGGTTCAGCGAGTTAGGGAGGGTGAAAGCCTAACACGATGCCTCTGTCGAAGATCACCCGGGAGCTGCCCCCTGAAACAGGAGTAGGGGAGGCCGCCCGATCCCCGTTACGGATCATCAAGCGGGTCCTTCCGTTCTGAGCGAAGGGCTTATTAGGGTGGTACCGCGGGTAACTTCTCGTCCCTTTCCGGGATTGAGGAGTTTTTTTATTTTGGAAGGAGTGAGGGAAATGGATTATAAAAAGACATTGAACCTTCCACGGACTCAGTTTCCGATGCGGGGCAATCTGCCCAACCGGGAGCCGGAGATGCAAGCCGAGTGGGATGAAAAAAACATTTACCATCAAGTGTTAGAAAATCGCAAGGGAAAGCCGAAATTTGTTTTACATGACGGGCCGATCTATTCCAACGGAAACATCCATATCGGGCACGCCATGAATCGCGTGTTGAAGGATATGATCATCCGCTTTAAATCTTTACAAGGATTTGATACCCCTTATATCCCCGGATACGATACACATGGGATGCCGATTGAACACGCGGTAATCACAAAGAAAAAACTGAACCGCCGGGATCTGGACCCTGTCCAGTTGAGAGAAGCGTGCAGAGAGTATGCACTCTCCTTTGTAAATCGGCAGAAAGACCAGTTTAAACGATTAGGTGTTCTCGGGGACTGGGAGCATCCCTATGTGACATTGGCGCCCCAATACGAGGCGAAGCAGATTCGCATTTTTGGCGAAATGGTGAAAAAGGGTTATGTGTATCAGGGATATCGCTCCATTTTCTGGTCCCCCTCTTCGGAGTCTGCTCTAGCAGATGCAGAAGTGGAGTATAAAGAGAAGCGCTCACCTTCCATCTATGTCACCTTTCCGGTCCAAGAGAGTCGCGGACTTTTTCCAGTGGAAAACACTTCGGTGGTGATCTGGACGACCACGCCTTGGACGATCCCTGCCAATCTCGGAATCGCTGTCCATGCCGATTTCACCTATGCCTTGGTGAAAACAGGGGAGCGACATCTTCTGTTAGCCGAGGAATTAGTGGATGATGTGATGAAGACCGTAGGGATTACATCTTATCAGACCGTCGCGACTTTTAAGGGGGCGGAATTGGAGGGAGTCCTTTGCCGACATCCCTTTTATGATCGGGAAAGCCCGCTCGTCTGTGGCGATCACGTGACCTTGGATGCTGGAACAGGGTGTGTGCACACGGCGCCAGGTCACGGGGCGGAAGACTTTGAGTTGGGAAAGAAATATGATCTGGGCGTCTTGTGTCCCGTAGATGAAAAAGGGCGCTTTACCGCAGAAGCGCCTGGTTTTGAGGGAATGTTTTATGATGAAGCCAACAAAGTGGTCACGGAAAAACTGGATCAACAAGGAGATTTGTTGAAGCTCTCCTTTATCACCCACCAATATCCCCATGACTGGCGGACGAAGAAGCCGGTTATTTTCCGGGCGACGGAACAGTGGTTTGTCTCGATTGATGGTTTCCGTGATCAGTTGTTGGAAGAGATCCAGAATGTCAAATGGACCCCTGCTTGGGGAGAAGTTCGACTGGCCAATATGGTAAGAGATCGAGGCGACTGGTGTATCTCCCGGCAACGGGTGTGGGGAGTGCCGCTTCCGATCTTTTACTGTCGTTCTTGCAACCATCCTTATGTCACTGATGCCTCCATCGATCACATAGCCAACATTTTTGCTGAGGAAGGTTCCAATGCTTGGTATGCCAAGGATGTGAAGGAGCTGCTCCCAGCAGGGGCGGTCTGTTCAGAATGTGGACAGGATCAATTCCGCAAAGAGACGGATACGATGGATGTTTGGTTTGACTCCGGTAGCAGTCATGCCGCTGTACTGGAGCAGAGGGAGGAGGCTCAGTGGCCGGCAGATCTCTACCTGGAGGGATCGGATCAATACCGGGGTTGGTTTAACTCCTCTCTGTCTACCGCGGTCGCTACCCGGGGGACAGCTCCGTATCGGCAAGTCCTCTCCCATGGATTTACGTTGGATGGGGAAGGGCGTAAGATGTCCAAATCCCTGGGCAATACAGTGGACCCTCTACAGGTGATGAAGACCTACGGTGCCGATATCCTCCGTCTCTGGGTAGCCTCTGTCGATTATCAGGGGGACGTCCGGGTTTCGGAAAAGATCTTGAAACAAACTTCTGAGGTGTACCGTAAAATTAGAAACACCTTCCGTTTTCTCCTTGGCAACTTGTCCGATTTCAATCCGGCAACCGATCGGGTGAACCCTCAACGCCTGGATGAATTGGACCGTTATGCCTGGATTAGGTTGCAACGGCTGGTGGAACAGGTCGTTACAGGCTATGAAAATTATGAGTTCCATTCTGTCTATACACATATCCACCACTTCTGCACTGTCTTTCTCAGCCAGTTCTACCTGGATGTATTAAAAGACCGGCTTTACATTCTCCCGTCAGGGGATGAAAAGCGGCGCTCCTCCCAAACGGTGATGTATGAAATTTTGTTGGGGCTGGTGCGGATGGTGCATCCCATTCTTCCCCATACCACAGAGGAAGTGTGGAAGTTTATTCCCGGAGTCCAGGCGGAGAGTGTTCTGTTGACCGATTTTCCGCAGGTGGAAAGGGATCTGTTGGACACCCACTTGGAAAGCAAGTGGGATGCGCTCGTGGAGTTGCGGGATGTGGTGCTGAAGGCTTTGGAAGAGGCGAGAAATGAGAAGGTGATCGGCAACTCTCTCGGGGCGCGACTGGAGCTGGTTCCCTCTGAGAAAAACTTTCACTTGTTAAACAGCGGGGTGGATTTGAAAGAGTTGTTCATCGTTTCCGAGGTTCAGCTCTTGGAGCCAGTTGAGGGAGGGGATGGCTTGCAGGTGCAGGTGAAACCAGCAGAGGGAGAAAAATGCCAACGTTGCTGGATGATCACCCCCACGGTGGGGCGAAATGAACAACATCCCGACCTTTGCCATCGCTGTGCCGAAATTGTGGAGAAGCATGTGTCTGAGTAAAAGAACATAAAAACCGCCGATTCGATGAGATCGGCGGTTTTTTTAATGGTTGATCCCAGGCGTGTTGATTAGCTATATTTAGGCAGGAAATCAGGTCGGGATGGTGGGACGGTGAAGAGCCTTTGCGCTCTTTGCAAGAGATCGTAGCCGTCCCATCATCCCCGTCCCCTCAAGCTATATTTTACGATGGGACAATGGGAAGAGCGAAAGGTCAATTTTGTTTCCTCCTCCCATTTCCTTGTTAATCAGCACCCCTGGGTTGATCCACAGTTTTTGGCTCTTAAAAAGCGGCGGTCCAACCGGCATCCGCTATGATCACTGCACCGTTAACAAAGCTGGCGTCATCAGAGGCTAAAAAGAGGGCCACCTGTGCGATATCCTCCGGTTTTCCGCCCCGCGGCATGACGGACTGGGCCAGTTTGGTGCGACTGACACCGAATTCATTGATGTTTTTCATGGTGGAACCAATGTTGGTTTCCACTCCTCCGGGGGCAATCGCGTTGCAACGAATGCCCTTTTGCGCATACATAAAGCCGGTGTTTTTTGTGATCCCGATGACCGCATGCTTGGATGCAGTATAGGCCACGCCAGCATGTGCTCCGTTTAAGCCTCCGGTGGAAGCGGTATTGATGATGACCCCTCGTTGTTTCTCCAAAAAGATGGGCAATGCTTTGCGTGTCGCTCGCATGACTCCTTTGGTATTGATGTCGAAGAGGAGATCCCACTTTTCATCAGTGATCTCGCCCACCGGCTCCATGCTATCCATGATTCCGGCGTTATTTACGAGGATATCCAGGGTTCCGTATTCTTTTACAGCGGTATCAATCATATTTTCGATATCTTTCAACTCGGCCACATTTACTTTTACCGCTGTAGCGGTCCCACCCTGACTCTCGATTTCATTGACAACGGTTTTAGCCCCCTCCACATTGAGGTCGGCTACAACCACCTTGGCTCCTTCTTGGGCATACAATTTTGCAATGGCTTTTCCCATACCAGATGCGGCTCCTGTCACGACTGCCACTCGATCTTGAAGTTTCATACAAAGTGCCTCCTTAAATGCAAAAATGAACTGGATTCAATCGACTCCCGTGTCAATATCATCCCAGGAAAATTTTGAGCACGGGAGGAAACGCCTTAGAGGTTACTGCGTTTAGTTTGGTCTTTGAAATGTGGTTGATACTTCAAAGAAGGACGATGTCTTTTCAATCCGGCAAGGGCAGGAGGGAGACGGATCCGATCTCTTAGGTAAAGCGAGGGTGGGAACGCTTACAAGCGAGAGGGTGAAACTTTCCGGTCACAACAGGCTCTTGGTTCTTTTTACATCGGTACGGTACCAGATATGTACTTGGGCGTGTTCCGAAAGCGCCGCTCACACCGATCTCTCCCCATGGTAACTGAATGAACCTGCTACGATCGAGTACGCACTCACTATTCATTATAGCACGGTGGTCAGTAAACGACAATTTTTTGCTTTTAAAGAGGTATGGAAAGGTTGAAACTGGAATCGAAAAAATCCTTTTTATCAAGCTATGTTATCATATGATGATACGACCCAGCATAAAAGGTGGTGATCTGATGAGAAAGGAAGCTTTTTATAAAAAAAGACACATTTTAATTACTGCGATGAGGCTGTTCTCATCCAAACACTATCATCGGAC
The DNA here is from genome assembly GCF_050433445.1 of Kroppenstedtia sanguinis. Taxonomy (NCBI): domain Bacteria; kingdom Bacillati; phylum Bacillota; class Bacilli; order Caryophanales; family Thermoactinomycetaceae; genus Kroppenstedtia; species Kroppenstedtia sanguinis. The sequence goes on from NZ_JBNPXF010000005.1 coordinate 136,688, forward strand.
ATCGATGCAGGAAATTGCCGATAGTTGTGGCATTTCAAAAGGGAGTCTGTATGTATACTTTAAATCCAAGGAGGACTTACTCTTAAATATATTCCAATACTACTTCCATTCTATTGAAGAACAGATTTTGCAGATCGAGGAAGATGATTCTCTGTCTGTAAAGGAGAAATTCATGAAGGAGATTGAAATCAAATTAAGTCATTATATTGAAAATCAAGAGTTCTACAAGATGCAAGTGCAGGAAATTAGTGATCTGGAGGACCCCAATATTTATCGCTATCTCCATCGGCAGAATATCGCACAAATGAAATGGTTTGAACAGTATGTGATCCGAATTTATGGAGATAAAATGAAATCCCATGCCGCAGATGTGGCCTTTCTGTTGTTGGGAATCATCAAACAGTACATGGAACTGATCATTTTGCATCATGTCCCACTCCATATAAAAAAAGTCGTTCCGTTTTTACTGATGCAAATGGACTTTATGGTCCAAGGGATTTTGGCGAGTGATGTGAAACCGTTGATCAACGGACATTTATGGTCTTTATATTTGGCAGAAGTCGATAAAGAGAAGGTACATCCTCTGGATTTGATCAAGCAGATGAAAAATCAATTAAAGGCTGAGTCGCTTCCTGAAATACAAAAAGAAGAAGCCCTTCAATCCCTGGCGATCATAGAACAAGAACTGATGACCATGAAACCGAGAACCGTTCTTCTCAAGGGAATGCTTCATCAACTGGAACCAATCCATTCGTTGCAGGAGATGAGAAAGCAGCTTGCCGACAGTCTTCAGATCAATGAAAACACAAGCCAAGTAAATTCGAGTCTGAATAGTGGAGGGAAGGGGCTTTGAGAATGGCGGGCTGGGTTCCTTCGGCGAGTTCAAGTCATTCTATATGAACTTTAGTGGGAGTTCACGATTCAGCTTCGGATCCCTCAGTGTATCGGGTATGAAAATCACCGTTGACTGGAGTCGATTTGCTTTTATTCTGGATCCGAGAGGAAGGCTCTCCCCTGCTCGAGCTGAAAAATAGGATCCAGATCAGGCGTGTTGATTAGCCATATTTTAGGTGGGGAGATCGTGTTCACCCACGCGACCGTTGCCATCCGGCAAGGAAGTGAAAACTGGCCGCTCCAAATCTGACCATCGGGCAGGGGCAAAGCCTTACGGAAGCAACACAGGGAAGAGGTTGCCCCTAAACGCCCTCCCTCCAGATTCTCCGCTGGGTAGGATGGCTACCTTTATTCCAGGGCTTCAGCCCATCGAGATTGTAGTGCCTGTGGCGCATCCTTAACTTCAAATTGTAGTGCCTGTGGCGCAAAGGTCGCTTTGGCAGCACACGACTCCCTTCCGCCGCCCATTTTCTGGTTAATCAACAGGGACCTGGATCCAGATCTCTATAAAAATCCCCCTGGGAGCAAGAAAAAAGTTTTCCTTGACTTCCGAGGGGACACATTGAGAGGGCTGCTGTGAACACAGTCGGCTTTTTCTTGTGTTAAAACTAGGGGCAGGGGCAAGCTCCGTGCATTGAGGCTGTAGCTCCCAGTGATGTGCTTGTGGGTACCCTTATTTGTACACATTCATAGGCAGATGGGTGAGGGATTGTCCAGGAGCAGAAGCGGTTAGATTTTGCTCCAAGTCGAAGGATTCCACCGGTTCGATGCGGGAGAAGTGTTGTAAAAAGGTCCTTAATGCCGTCGTCATCTCCAAACGTGCGAGGGGGGCACCCAAACAGAAGTGCGGGCCTTTGCCGAATGCCAAATGTTTTTTATTGTTTGGCCGGTGAATATTGATGGAGAAGGGGTCTTCAAACACCTCTTCATCCATATTGGCCGCGCTCATCCAGGCCACGACGACGTCCCCCTTTTTCAGCTCAGGGCCCAACAATTGATTGTCCTGTTTAACTGTACGATCTCTCTTTCCAATATGAAAACGGTAGCGAAGCATTTCTTCCACCGCTTTTGGAACCAATTCCAAATCATTTCGAAGTTCTTGATACAGGGATGGATCATCGTAAAGAAATGAATAAAAAGTGTTTCCCAGTGCATGACTGGTGGTTTCCACCCCTGCGCCTAGGAGTAGCATGGAGATTCGAATGACTTCGTCATCGGTAAATCTCACACCATCTACTTCCACTTGAATCAAGTCGGAGAGGATATCATCCTCTGGATGGGCTCGTTTCTCAACCACGACAGGATAAAGATATTGATAATATTCTTTGGCAGCCGCTTGTTTCTTGCGCTCCATCTCCTCCTGATTTTCTTTGCTGTAGGGTTGGAAGATGACATCCACCCAATCTTTAAATTGATGTCGGTCTTTCAGAGGGACGCCAAATAATTCTGCGATCACCAAGCTGGGGACAGCAGCTGTGAATTTCTGTACGAGATCTACAGTGGAGTCGGGGGGGATATCATCCACCAGTTCAGTGATAATCCGTTGAATGCGAGGTTCCCAACTTCGTAAACTGCGGGGCGTAAAAGCAGCCGCTAACAAAGATCGGCTCTTTCGATGTTGTGGGGGATCCATATTGGTTAATTTTAAAATATCAGGGGGAGTTCCTTCCTTGCTGTTCGCTCCCACTGAAATGGTCGTTTTGGGGCCTTCACTTGAAAAGAATTCGTAGTTGCTCATAACTTGTTGAACATCTTTATACTTAAAGACATGCCAAGTATTCGTCTTTTCATGGTAATAAACCGGAGAATGATGGAGCATTTCCTTGTACCACTCCATCGGGAAAAACTCTTCGGATCTGGATTGGAAACTTTTTATTTCCTTCAATAAAATGACTTCTTCGCTCATAGCGGTAAGCCCCTTTCTAAAATGTCCGTAATGTATCCCATGTTCGTTCTATGCCGAGTAGCGGTTTGCAGTAATCTTAACCCTTGGTAAAAGGCTGATCAGCGATCCGGATCGAGTCTGTGGGGCAGTCTTCGATGGCTTCCAGCAGGCGATCCATTTGCTCTTCAGGTACCGGGACAGTTCCTTGATTCTGATCCAATTTCACAAATGCCAAACCCTCTTCATCCAAATCGAAAATATCTGGGGCGGATTCTTCACAATTTCCACAGCCAATGCATGTTTCTTGATTAACGATTGCATATTTAGCCATCGCAAAAAAAACCTCCGACATTGCGAATTTTACAAACACAAATTTACCTTATTATTGTTTGGGGAAGAGTGCAACACCAAAAAATGACCGATTGGTTCTATAACCGACTATCAAGTCATTCAGCTATGAACATGCGCATGTTTTTAAGAAAATTCATGGGGTTCTCTTTTTGGAAAGGGACTCCCCTGTCAGGATCCCCTGAAAACGGCCATCCGTTAATCCTTTGAGACGCAGAAAGGTATTCCCGAAAATTTTTGGAATTCGGGAGTACCTTTTTTATTCTAATCCTATAGGAGGATTGAAATGCTGCGGGGATTTTGAACCGTAGTGAGGAATGAGGCGTTATACTCTGCCCAATTGGCATAAAAAGGCGTTCAGGAGCAAATCCTGTCTTTGAAGAGAAGAAGAACGAAGGAGGGATACCGATTGCCGTCTCAATCGAGAAGAAAGCGACCGGGAGTAGATTTTTTGAATCATGAAACAGCAGATGCTGAAGTTTGGTGGGCCGCATGGAAAGAGCGAATCGCCAGCGAACTTGGAGTGATTCCCGGTCCGGAAGCGACCGCCCAGGCCAATGGGTCGATCGGTGGGGAGATGACCAAGAGAATGGTGGCTCTGGCGGAGGCAAACCTCTCTGATCAGCCTATCGATTGGGATTGAACCGTCTTCGGAAGGTGCCGTCCCATCAGCTGTTTCCAGTGCGTGTATAAGCAAGAGTAAACCCGAAAGCGATCCTCATAGCAAGGGGGTTACTGATCTCCCGGCTTTTCCCCTGCCCGAGGGTCAGATTCTTAAGAGCCCCGTCTTCATTTTCTTGCGGGATCGGAGCGGATCCGGACATCTTCGAAAGAAAAAGCTGTAGCCGGGGCACATTGAAAAGAGGAGTGACAGCGGGGGGACCATTGATGAGCGAACAAGAACCTAAGGAGACCCGGGAAGGGCTACAACGTGTGGAGCAACGGCTGACGGAGATCGGACGCAGGATGGAGGTGGGGGAAATTGCAGACTATGTTCAACTGTTGAACTCCCCTGGGCGTCTGATCTTGATCAATATCTTGACCGGGATTGCCCGGGGGGTGGGGATCGCCATTGGGGTCACCCTCTTTACGGCAATGATCGTATATTTTTTACAAAAGCTAGGAGCGTTAAATCTACCTGTGGTGGGAGATTTTATTGCGGAGATTGTCCGGATTGTTCAAGCGGAATTGGAGCTGGATGGAAGAAAGTATTGAGTGAACAGGGGGATTCCAGGTGACAGATCAACAACTGGCACAACTGAAACAGCAACTGCAGCAGGAGAAGGCCCGTTTAACCGAAAAGAAGCAACAAAACGATCATTACGGGTTGGAAGAGGGAATGAACGACTCTGTCGGGGAGCTGGCAGGCTATGACAACCACCCGGCGGATCTCGGAACGGAGCTCTTTGAACGAGGGAAAGATGTCGCCCTCAATGAGCAGGATGAAGAGCATCTGGAAGAGATACAGCAAGCTCTGCTCCGCATGGAATCGGGTCAATACGGCACTTGTGCCGTCTGTGGAGAGGAGATTCCCTTTGACCGTCTGGAGGCGATCCCCGAGACCCTCTATTGCAAGGAGCATAAACCGGATCCGCATCTATCCCGTCGACGCCCTGCAGAGGAAAAGATCATTGCCCCGCCCTATGGGGATCATTTTCACGATCAGACGGATGCCAATTTCTACGATGCTGAAGATACTTGGCAAGAGGTGGCCCAGTATGGAACTTCCAACCCGCCGGATTTTTTCCGGGAAGGGCGCAATTATAATGAACTGAACATCGACCACGATGAGCGAAGAGGCTATGTAGAGGATGTGGAGGAGATCGCCCTGGCGGGGATGGACGGACGCCCGGTGGACAACCCGGCGGAGATTACTCGCAATGACGCCACCCGGCGCAAAGAAGAAGAGGAGGATCAACGGTCTTCCTAGTGCCCCTCAGAGAACATTGTGTGGAAAATCACAGAAAGGTAAGGATGGTGGGATTTGATTCGCCTTTGCGTTCTCTTTTGCAAGAGATCGGAGCCGCCCCACCATCCTGCCTCCGCCTTGCTGAAAAACAAGATCAAAGTTGCCTGAAGGGGCACTAGACTCAAACGGCACTCAACCATGGGTAGTTGGATAGGTTCCGCTGGTTTAATAATAAAGAGGAACCCAAGGGAAAAGAGCATGCCTACTATAGCGACTGGAATCTGTGAAAAATCCATTGATGTCGTATGTAAGTTGAGCCAGGTATGAACCTGGCTCTTTTCTTTTAATATGGGAGAAATAGAATTATAACTCCATATACGAACGCCAAGGTAATACCATGGGTCTTAATAATAAATAACCTACAGTTCAACGGCACTCCATAATGGTATTGTAGGTGGTCGTTTCAAACGTACTTGCTCAGACGAAGCAAGAAAAATTGCAACAGGTAAGCTGTCCAGCATGTAGCGAAGAGGAAGTGGATCTTCCCAAGGGCACCCCGGAAGAGCGTAAACAAGTGAAAGAGTTCATTTATAACTCTAGTAACTTCGAGGAAGCAAAAGGCGAAATTCAATCCAATAGCGGTGAGATCCTTGAGAGATAAAGTGAGTCAGGGCTGTTGATTAACCGGAAAATGGGTTGTGGAAGGGAGTCGTGTGCTGCCAAAGCGAGACCTGGGAGCGGAAGCGACCCTGGCGAGACTTGTGCCCTATGGGTGCAAAGCGACCTTTGTGCCACAGGCACTACAATCCAAAGGAGCTGAAGCTCTAGATTAAGGGTTGCCATCCTACCCAGTGGAGAATCTGGAGGGAGGGCGTTTAGGGGCAACATTCTTCCCTGTGTTGCTTCCGTAAGGCTTTGCCCCTGCCCGATGGTCAGATTTGGAGCGGCCAGTTTTCACTTCCTTGCCGGATGGCAACGGTCGCGTGGGCACGATCTCCCCACCCAAAATATGGCTAATCAACACGCCTGAAAGTGAGTATTTATATACAGGACCAGGCGTGTTGATTAGCCCTATTTTAGGTAGGAAACCAGGTCGGGATGGTGGAACGGTGAAGAGCCTTTGCGTTTTTTGCAAGAGATCGGATCCGTCCCACCATCCTCGTCCTCTCAAACGATATTTTTTGATGGGGGCAAAAATGGGAAGAGCGAAAGAGTCGTTTTGGTCCCACCATCCACTTTATGGTTAATTAACAGCCCTGGATAATGCGAAGAGCTTCTCTTACATTAAATCTTTATAAAAATGATACCTTGCTATATCCTGGTGTAAAGGTTGCCTTACGTCGAGGTGTGAGCAGGGGCCATTCATTTGGTAAATAATCGGGTCGAGGAAAGTTGGGAGTAAAAAAAGATCACACCATTGCAGATGGCAAAGGACTTACAAATAACCCGGCAGACTGTTATTTCTATTGAAAAAAACGTTATAATCCAAGCCTCGAACGGGCTTGCAAAATCGCAGTATACGTTGATATGACAGTCGAAAATATTTTCTGGTTAGATCCAGATGGGAGGGAATCAATTGAGTAAAAGGGATCTTTATTTCTTTGTTTCTTTCTTGGCGGGTGCTTTAGTTGTATATGTTATGGAAAATCGTTTAGACATTTTTCCTCCTGTATTGATTGGAGTCTTAGCGGTTTTCATTATATCAGTGATCAGGAAGAGAAAATTGCAAAAAAATGGTGTGCCCGATCGGGATGAAAGAACAGACGCAGTTTCACAAAAGGTGATGTTAGGGTCGCTTTTATGGTCTTATCTACTCCTGGGAGTCGGCTTACTTATATGGATCGGTCTAGGTTACGACTATATTAAATCCAGTTACATTATTATCTATATAGGTATGGTTATTTTTATCACGGCATTTTTAATAAACATGGCAAAGAAGCGTGCTTAGATGACCTATGGGAAGAACCAAGATCTTTCTATCATTTGCCAGAAACGTTGTGAAAAAGTCGTCATACCCTGAGGATATAAGTAGTGCCCAAGATCGCTTGGCTTCTCGGTCTCGCTACGCACTCACCAGCACAAGTCTCGCTTGGGTCACTCCGTTTCCGGTCTATGCAGGGAGGGTGGGTTCACTCAGCACAACAGAAGCGAAATATGAACCCCATCCCACCGAACTCCTAAAGCGCAATATTACTACCCTTCCAGTGCTTCCAATCCCTTCAGTTGTGTGCCCCTGAGGACTGTGCTACAATGTGGTCTTGGAAGAAGACGGTATCCGGATGTCGGTGAAGGGGGAGCCAACCATATTCAGATACATTCTTGTTGCATTTGTCATTCTGGCCTTGGATCAATGGACAAAATGGCTGGTTGTTCACAAAATGGACCTTTATCAGACCATCCCCTTGTGGGAAGATGTCTTTCATATCACCTCTCATCGGAATCGCGGGGCAGCTTTCGGGATTCTGGAGAATCAACAGTGGCTGTTTATCTTGGTTACTGTGTTGGTCGTGGTGGGGATTTTGGTTTATCTCGTCCGGTTGAAAAAGAGTCAGCCCCTTCTGTCCTGGTCCCTTGCCCTGATTCTTGGAGGGGCTTTGGGAAATCTGCTGGATCGAATCCGGTGGGGTGAAGTGGTGGACTTCCTTGACTTCCGATGGATTCATTACCCGATCTTTAATGTGGCGGATTCCTCCATTGTAGTAGGTGTCGGCATCATGCTCCTCTATACTCTGCGGCAACCCGAGGAAAAAGAGGAGCCCCTCGCGAAAGGTGCGGAGGATCTCTGATGACTGCCGAAGGAGAGATTCATTCCTGGCAAGTGGAGGAGTCCGATCGCGGCGAACGGGTAGATAAATTTCTGGCGGGAAAAGAAGCGGATTGGTCCCGCATGGTCGTCCAATCATGGATTCGGGAACATCGGGTCCGAGTGGAGGGCCGGTTGGTAAAAAGCAACTATCGCTTACAGAGTGGTGAGCAGGTGGAGGTAACCGTCCCGCCGCCAGAAGAGCCAGAAGTGAAACCGGAAGCGCTTCCGCTGGAGGTGGTTTTTGAGGACGGGGATGTGATGGTGGTGAACAAGCCTCGGGGCATGGTGGTCCATCCTGCTCCAGGAAACCCCTCAGGCACCCTGGTCAATGCCTTGTTGGCCCATTGTGACCACCTGTCCAGGATCGGCGGAGAATTGCGGCCAGGGATTGTACACCGTATTGACAAGGATACCTCCGGGTTGATCATGGTTGCCAAAAATGATGCGGCTCATCGTTCTTTGGTCACCCAATTGAAGAATCATACGGTGGATCGGGAATATACGGCTTTGGTTCAAGGGAATATTCCCCATGACCGCGGGACCGTGGACGCTCCTATCGGTCGGGACCCCCATGATCGCAAGCGGATGGCGGTGGAACACAGCCACGGAAAAGCGGCTGTTACCCATTTTGAAGTGATCGAGCGATTTTCCAGAGCTACATGGATCCGATGTCGATTGGAGACTGGACGTACGCATCAGATTCGTGTCCATATGAAATCGATTGGCCATCCGCTGGTGGGAGATCCGATCTACAGCCATCGTTCTCATACTTTTCCCATCAAGGGACAAGCCCTTCATGCACGCCTACTCGGATTTGATCATCCCCGAACTGGGGAGCGAATCTGTCGAGAAGTGGAGATGCCAGAGGACATGCAGTCCCTGGTGGCGGGATTTCGGCGGGAGTCCCTATAATTTGGCATTGACAATCAATTGCTCATCCCCCATAATGGTAGCAATTGAACAGGAACCTTTAATTCAGTCCGGAGAGGCTGGCAAGGGAACGTATGGGGAGACGTGTGCGCTTCTTGCCGATCTGGGCGGGAAGTGCTTTTTTTATGAAAAAAAGGGGGAGCCTGATGTCGTATCAAAAGACCATTCTCGATGAAGCTGCGATCCGACGAGCCTTGACTCGGATTGCCCACGAGATTTTGGAGCGGAACAGAGGAGTGGAGGAGTGTGTTCTCGTCGGGATTCGCACTCGGGGGATCTACTTGGCCCGGCGGCTGGCGGAACGGATTCATCAGATTGAGGGAGAACAGATCCCCGTCGGGGAACTGGACATCACCTTGTATCGGGATGATTTGACGGAAAAAACGGGGCAACCCGAAGTCCGGGATTCCGATCTCCCGGTGGAGATCCACGGTCAAACAGTCATTTTGGTAGATGATGTGCTCTATACAGGGCGTACCGTCCGCGCGGCTATGGATGCTTTGATCGACCGGGGACGCCCCCGCATGATTCAGCTGGCGGTCCTGGTAGACCGAGGGCATAGGGAACTTCCCATCCGAGCGGATTATGTCGGAAAGAATGTGCCCACATCTAAAAATGAAATCGTCCATGTGGCAGTATCGGAGTATGATCAGCAAGAACATGTGATTATCACCAAATAAAAGGATGTTCGCCCTTTAAGGCGGTCCCGTGAGACCGACAAGAGGCGGCGGTACCTGGTGTGCTTTGGAATGCGCACGAGGATCCACCTCTCTGTCGGTAGACGGAGAGGTTTTTTAATGCGGAAAAGGAGGAAACAGCGTGAAAAACATAGTTCTCGATGTACACGAAAAGCCGAAAGCATGGAAATGGATCGCCCTCAGTCTGCAACATCTGTTCGCCATGTTTGGTTCGACGATCCTGGTCCCGTTATTGACAGGATTGCAACCAGCCGTCGCCCTTTTGTCCAGCGGGGTGGGGACTCTCGCCTACTTGATCATCACACGGGGAAAAATCCCGGCTTACCTGGGTTCCTCCTTCGCCTTCATCGTTCCGATCATCAGTGTGTCAACGAACGAAGGGGTGGGAGCTGCGCTCTTCGGATGTTTTCTAGCCGGTTTAGTTTACGGGGCGGTTGCCCTGATCATTACCCGTTTCGGATCGGACTGGTTGCATCAGATGTTGCCGCCAGTGGTGATCGGTTCGGTGGTGATTGTCATCGGCTTGTCTCTGGCAGGAACCGCTGTGGACATGGCTAGTACTCATCAGATCACCCAGGCCTTGCCGGAGGATGTGAAAGATTTTCAGGCGCTTCCCGGCCAAGTGGAAAGCATCGATGAAGAGGCAGGCACCGTCACACTGAAAGTATATTCGCTGCCACACTTCGGCGTTGCTCTGGCCACGTTGGCGATTGCAGTGATCGCCAATCTGTTCTTGCGGGGCTTTCTCAATCTGATTCCGGTTTTGTTAGGGGTTGTTGGTGGCTATCTGACCGCCCTGGCCGCCGGGATGGTAGATCTCTCCCCAGTCCGGGAAGCGCCTTGGTTCGCCCTGCCTCAATTTACGACACCGGAAGTCTCCTGGACAGCGGCCCTGGTGATCCTCCCTGTCGCCTTGGTGACGCTGGCCGAACACATTGGTCACTTGATGGTTACCAGTGACATTATGGGTCGGGATTTGACCCACGATCCTGGATTGCATCGCTCCTTAATGGGAGACGGCGTGGCTACCTCCATTGCCTCTCTGTTCGGTGGACCGCCCAATACCACCTACGGAGAAAACATCGGCGTCATGGCCATCACTCGCATCTTCAGCGTCTGGGTCATCGGAGGGGCGGCAGTCATCGCCATCAGTTTCTCCTTCATCGGAAAATTGTCCGCCTTGATCTCCACCATCCCCACACCGGTGATGGGCGGGGTCTCCATTCTGCTCTTCGGGATCATCGCCTCTGCCGGTCTGCGGATGCTGGTGGAAAACCGGACGGACTTCGATGATAAACGAAATCTGGTGATCGCCTCAGTAGTACTCGTCATCGGTGTCGGCGGGGCGGCCCTCAAATTTACGGGTCTCAATTTTGAAGTAGAAGGGATGGCACTGGCCACCCTCACCGGGATTCTGCTCAACCTGATCCTGCCCCCTTCCAGGGAAGACAAGGGAAAGCCGGAGGTGACCACTCCCGCTGCCTGATCACTGAATATGAAGCACAACCTTTAAATCCAGCCCCGTGAGGCTGTGGAAGGAAGTGTTTGGATGGGTCGGGCCTTGCCCGGCCGGGCTGAGACCTGCTTACATCCTCGACTCCTTCCCTAGGAAGGAGCTTTTTATTACTAAAGGAGGGGTTCACATGATTCAAATCCAAACCGGTCAAACTGGCCACCTGATCGACACGGAACTGACTCGGGGGGAGATGGAGGCGTTGTTTGAACGGGCGAGCATCTTTCGCCGCTCTCCCGCCCACAGAGGAGGATATGAGGGGCGGTTAGCCGCCAACTTGTTCTTTGAACCCAGCACGCGGACGCGTCTCTCCTTTGAAGTGGCGGAGCGAAAGTTGGGGATGGAGGTGCTGTGTTTGGATGAAGGGCGCTCCAGTTCAGTCAAGGGGGAGTCCTTCTATGACACTCTTCGCACCCTGTCCGCTGTCGGGGTGGATGTGGCGGTCATCCGTCACTCCGGCGGGGGGCTATTGGCGGAGATGGTGAAGCGCTCCCCTGGGATAGCTCTAGTGAATGCGGGGGAAGGGGAAGGCGGTCACCCTACCCAGGCCTTGCTGGATCTGTACACCCTCTATCAACACTTTGGCGCTTTATCTGGTTTGTTAGTGGCAATTGTGGGAGATTTGCGCCACAGCCGGGTGGCCCGGTCCAACCTGTGTGCGTTGCGGGCCTTTGGCGCCCAGCCGGTGTTGAGTGGTCCAGAGTCGATGCGAGATCCAGCGTTGGAGCAGGAGGCCCCGTACCTGCCTTTGGATGAGGCACTGCGGCAAGCCGATGCGGTGATGTTGCTGCGGATTCAGCTGGAGCGACACCAAGAAGAATTGTTCACTTCACCGGCAGATTACCACAGACAATTCGGCCTCACCTCGGAGCGGTTGGAGAGAATGCCTGCCCATGGGGTGATCCTCCATCCCGGTCCTGTCAACCGGGGAGTGGAAATCGACGGGCAACTGGTGGAGCATCCCCGGTCCAAAATTTTTGATCAGGTGGAAAACGGAGTCTGGATCCGGATGGCAGTATTGGAACGAGCCATCGAAGGAGGTTTGTAAAATGAAAACTATGCTTTTAAAAAACGGTCAGCTACTGGATTTTGCCACTGGCGCCAGGTATACCGCTGATGTAAGACTGCGGGAGGGAAAAGTGGAGCGAATCGGAGGAGACCTGCTAGGAGAAGCCGATGAAGTGCTGGATTTGGCTGGTAAACTGGTCATTCCAGGCCTGATCGATCTGCATATTCACTTGCGGGAGCCCGGCTGGGAGGAGAAGGAGACGATCGCCACCGGTACCCAAGCGGCGGCACGGGGAGGTTATACCACGGTCGCTTGCATGCCTAATACCCGGCCGGTAACGGATACCCCCGCTGGAGTTCGTCGGATTCTTCAGATGAATGAGCGACAGGGGTGCGGGGTACGTGTGCTACCTATCGCCGCAATCACCCAAGCTTCCTCGGGAAGTGAGTTGACCGATATGGCGGGGCTGAAGGAAGCAGGGGCGTTGGCGGTCTCCGACGACGGAGTAGGGGTGCAGAGCCCGCGGGTGATGAAGGCAGCGATGCGCCGTGCTGCCCTTGTCGACCTTCCGGTGGTAGCCCACTGTGAAGAGGAAGATTTGCTGGTCCCCGGCGCCTGCGTCCACGACGGAGATTTCGCCCGCCGCCACGATCTGCCGGGGATTCCGGGGGAAGCAGAATCGATCCATGTGGGTCGGGATCTCTTGTTGGCGGAAGATACCGGAGTCCATTACCATGTCTGTCATATCAGTGCAGAGTCTTCCCTCCGGCTGGTACGGGAAGCGAAAGCTAGGGGACAGCGGGTGACCGCCGAGGTGACCCCCCATCATCTGATATTGTGTGAGGAAGATATTCCAGGGCCGGATCCGCTGTTCAAGATGAATCCGCCGCTCCGATCTTCCCAGGATCGGGAGGCTTTGATTCAAGGACTGAAGGACGGAACCATTGATTTTATCGCCACAGACCATGCCCCTCATACGGCGGAGGAGAAAAGAAAAGAGATCCGGGAAGCTCCTTTTGGGATCGTAGGTCTGGAGACCGCTTTTCCCCTGTTGTACACCCACTTGGTGTTGACAGGAGAGCTGACCCTGGCTCAACTAGTGGAGCGGATGACCCGATTCCCGGCCCGTGCCTTTGGTCTCCCCTGGGGTGTGCTGAAAGAGGGTGGGATCGCCGATCTGACGGTGGTGGATCTGGCGGCAGAGCGTGTCGTGAACCCGCAAGAGTTTGCTTCCAAAGGGAAAAACACTCCTTTTATAGGATGGAAGTTGAAAGGGTGGCCAGTGATCACTCTGAGAGCGGGGGAGATCATTTACAGGGATCCGGAGCTAGGGTGAACATCGCGAACACAGGGGGAAGTCAGAGGAGTTGATGGGGGAAGGGGACAAAGGGGGTAAAGGAATTTTCCATACCGACGAGATAAAGAGGAGCATTTGATTGCGGGGAAATTCTTACCGCGATGGCTAGCGAATATCAAATCCCGACAGACGGGTCGGACGGAGATGACTTTTCCGTCCCCTCAAACGATATTTTACGATGGGAGCATGGGAAGAGCGAAAAGATCGTTTCGTCTATTATCCACTTTATGGGTTAATGAACAGCTCTGTGTCCAAGATGGAAGCTGCTAAGATGTCCACGAATTTTTGGGAGGGGACAGCACATGCCTAAAGATCATACGCTGAAAAAAATTCTGGTGATCGGCTCCGGTCCGATCGTGATCGGCCAAGCGGCGGAGTTTGATTATGCAGGTACCCAGGCCTGCCAATCCCTGCGCGAAGAGGGGGTGGAGGTGGTCCTGGTCAACAGCAATCCGGCCACGATCATGACAGACACGGATGTGGCGGACAAGGTGTACATCGAACCGATGACTTCTGAGTTTCTCACCCAGGTGATCCGTCAGGAACGTCCTGATGGTCTGTTGCCTACCTTGGGGGGGCAGACCGCTCTCAATCTGGCGGTGGAACTGGCAAAGGCCGGGGTTTTGGAGCGGGAAGGGGTGCGGTTGTTGGGAACCGACCTCCAAGCGATCACCCGCGCCGAGGACCGGGAGCAGTTCCGCAAGCTGATGCATGAGATAGGGGAACCGGTTCCGGACAGTGAGATTGTCCACTCCGTGGAGGAGGCGGTTCGGTTTGCTGAGAGGGCTGGTTTTCCGGTGATCGTTCGCCCGGCTTATACATTGGGCGGTACCGGCGGCGGGATGGCGGAAACGGAAGCGGAACTGCGGGAAACGGTGGAAAACGGAATTCAACATAGTCCCATCGGACAGTGTCTGATTGAGGAGAGCATCGCCGGGCTGAAGGAAGTCGAGTATGAGGTGATGCGGGATGCCGCGGACCAGGCGGTCGTGGTCTGCCATATGGAGAATTTCGATCCCGTCGGAGTGCACACAGGGGACAGCATCGTTTTTGCTCCCAGCCAGACCTTGTCCCAGCGAGAGCAGCAGATGTTGCACAACTCCGCCCTGAAAATCATTCGTGCTTTGGATATTCGCGGCGGATGCAATGTGCAGTTTGCCCTCGATTCGGACCGCCTTCAATATCATGTGATTGAAGTCAATCCTCGGGTGAGCCGCTCCAGTGCTCTGGCTTCCAAGGCGACAGGGGTTCCCATCGCCCGCATCACTGCCAAAATCGCCATCGGTTACCAGTTGGACGAAATCTCCAATCAGGGGACAGGAGAAACCCGGTCCCTTTTGGAACCGGAACTGGATTATGTGGTGACCAAGATTCCCCGTTGGCCTTTTGACAAATTTGCAGGGGCTAATCGGAAGCTGGGGACGCAGATGAAGGCGACGGGAGAAGTGATGGCCATCGGACAGACCTGGGAAGAGTCCCTATTGAAGGCGGTTCGTTCTCTGGAGATCGGAGTGGATCACTTGCAACTCCCAGAGGCGGTGGACATCCCGGTGGAAGAGTTGCAAAAACGGCTGGCCGTCCCTGATGATGAGCGCCTGTTCCTGTTGGCGGAATGGTTCCGCCGAGGCGGTTCAGTGACAGAGGCTCACACCTGGACCCAGATCGCTCCTTTCTTTCTGCGGAAGATAGAAGGGATCATCCATCTGGAGCAGGCACTAAGTGCCATGAAAACCTGGGATTTGTCCTGGATCGAACAGGCAAAGGGAAGTGGCCTGACCGATGCGACCCTCACCAGGCTGACGGGTCGGGAGGAGTCCGAAGTGCGGAGACAGAGACTGGAAGCGGGTATCTGTCCTGTCTACAAAAGCGTGGACACCTGTGCAACAGGATTTGAGACGACCCCTCCTTACTATTACTCCACCTATGGGCAAAAAAGGGGTGAAAAGGTGGCGATGGATCCCCCCCGGGTGGTGGTGCTCGGTTCCGGTCCGATTCGCATCGGACAAGGGGTGGAATTTGATTACGCTACTGTTCACGCCATCCAAGCGATTCGGTCTGCCGGCATGGAGGCAGTCATCATCAATAACAATCCCGAGACGGTTTCCACGGATTTCAATATTTCCGACCGCCTCTACTTTGATCCTCTATACACCGAAGACGTCCTCAACATCATCGAAAGGGAACGTCCCCTGGGGGTGGTGGTTCAGTTCGGGGGACAAACGGCTCTCAACTTGGCGCGAGATTTGAAGGAGCAGGGGGTCCCCCTCTTGGGAACCGACCTGGAATCGATTGACCGCGCCGAGGATCGGAAAAAGTTTGAACGGCTATTGGGAGAAGTGGGAATTCCCCAGCCACCGGGCATGGCGGTCACTTCCGAAGAAGGGGCGCTGGCGGCGGCCCGGAAGCTGGGCTTTCCTGTCTTGGTCCGACCCTCTTATGTGTTGGGAGGACGGGCGATGGAAATCGTTGATAGTGAGCATGAACTGAAGAACTACATGGCGGAAGCAGTCCATCTCCACCCCAGCCACCCGGTGCTGATCGACCGCTATCTGCAAGGAAGAGAAATCGAAGTCGATGCCGTCTCCGACGGGGAGGGGGTCCTGATTCCGGGAATCATGGAACATATCGAGCGGGCAGGGGTTCACTCCGGGGATTCCATCGCGGTCTATCCGCCTCCCACGATGACGGATGAACAGAAACAGCGGTTGGTCCACATGACGACGGAGCTGGCCCAGGCCCTTCAAATCCGAGGGCTGATCAATATCCAGTTCGTCCTGCATGAGGAGGAACTTTACGTTCTGGAAGTCAACCCCCGCTCCTCCCGTACCGTTCCTTTTCTCAGCAAAGTGACGGGGATCCCCATGGCTCGGGTCGCCACCCGGATCATGCTAGGAGAATCCCTGGCGGAGCAAGGGTATCCGGAAGGATTATGGCCGGAGAAAGGAGAGACAGTGGTGAAGGTACCGGTCTTCTCCTTTGCCAAACTGCGCCGAGTAGATGTCACTTTGGGACCTGAAATGAAGTCGACAGGTGAGGTGATGGGACGGGACCGAGATTATGCCCGGGCGGTCTATAAAGGATTGTTGGCCGCAGGGATCTCGCTGCCCCGGTTTGGTACCGTGATTGCCACCATCAGCGATAAGGAAAAAGAGGAGTCGGTGCCTCTCTTCCGCCGTTTCCACCAGCTGGGGTACCGGATCCTCGCCACCAGCGGCACAGCGGAGCTTCTGGAGGGCGCCGGGCTCCCAGTGGAGCGGGTAAACAAGTTACGGGAGGGTTCCCCTCATATTCTGGATCGGATCCGGCAGGGAAGGGTGGATTTGGTTGTGAATACCTGGACCCGGGGAAAAACCCCCGCACGGGACGGATTCCGGATTCGGCGGGAGGCAGTGGAGCACGGCATCGCCTGTCTCACTTCCCTGGATACAGTGGAGGCTCTTCTTTCCACCCTGGACTCCATCTACATGACCGCAGAACCCATGGATCCCCCGGTGAAAGAGATCCGCAGGAAGCAGGTGAAGGCATGATCCATCCGATCCAAAGGAAAGCCGCTTCCCAGGTGATCATCGCCTTGGACTTTTCCACGCCGGTGGAGGCGGATCGTTTTCTTACCCACTGGAGAGACAGGGAAAAACCCTTCATCAAGGTGGGGATGCAGCTCTTTTACGCGGCGGGTCCGGACTGGGTAAAGGGAATTGTGGAAGAGGGCTATCCGGTTTTTCTCGACCTGAAATTACATGACATTCCCCATACGGTGGCAGGTGCCGTCCGCTCCCTCGCGGGTTTGGGGGTTCTCCTGCTCACCCTCCATGCTACTGGAGGCCGGGAGATGATGGAAGCGGCCCAGGAGGCAGCCACGACTTCTTCTGGAGGGGGGGGCCCCCGTCTGCTGGCGGTTACACAATTGACCAGTACCGATCAACGGATGATGAATGACGAGCTGTGCATTCCCGGTTCGGTCCGTGATTCCGTCCTTCACCTGGCCCGTCTCGCTCATCAGTCCGGGATCGACGGAGTCGTCTGCTCCGGAGAAGAGGCGGGAATGATCAAGGAGCGGGTTTCCCGAGAGATGTGGACCGTCACTCCTGGCATTCGGTTGGAAGGAGAGGAGCAGGAGGATCAAAAACGGGTGATGACCCCGAAAGCGGCGGTTCGTGCCGGGGCGGATCTGTTGGTGGTGGGGCGCTCCATCACCCGATCCTCGGATCCAGTGGCTACCTATGAAGGGATGATGAAACAGATCCAATGGAAGGAGAGGGATTACGATGAATAAAAGTCAAAGGTGGCAACTGGAAGAAGCGATGGAACGAAGGAAGGTGCTGAAGAGAGGGCATTTTTTCCTCTCCTCAGGCCGACACAGCGCCCAATACATGCAGTGTGCCCAGTTGCTTCAATATCCTGAGGAAGCTGAGGCGGCGGGAAGGGCCTTGGCGGAATTGTTCCGGGAGGAAGGGGTGGATGTGGTAGTCGGCCCGGCCCTCGGTGGAGTGATTATCGCTCATGAAACGGCACGGGCCCTTGGAGTACGCTGTCTGTTCGCTGAGCGGAAAGATGGGAAGATGACCCTGCGCCGGGGCTTCACCCTCCAAAGGGGGGAGCGAGTACTGTTGGTGGAGGATGTGGTTACCACCGGCGGCTCCGTGGGGGAGGTGGCTGACCTGGTGCAAACCGAAGATGCCACAGTGGTGGGCATTGCCTCCCTCGTCGACCGCAGTGGTGGTCACAATCCTTTTCGGGTTCCCTTCCGTTCCTTGCTGCAACAATCTATTGAAAGCTTTGATCCCGCCGATTGCCCTCTCTGCAAACAGGGACTGCCTGTGGAAAAGCCAGGCAGTCGGCAGACGGAAAAAGTATAGAGCTGCACAGGGCTGTTGATTAACCAGAAAATGGGCAGTGGAAGGGAGTCGTGTGCTGCCAAAGCGACCTTTGCGCCACAGGCACTACAATTTGAAGTTAAGGATGCGCCATGTGCACTACAATTTGAAGTTAAGGATGCGCCATGGGCACTACAATTTGAAGTTAAGGATGCGCCACAGGCACTACAATCTCGATGGGCTGAAGCCCTGGAATAAAGGTAGCACCATAGGCACTACAATCCAAAGGAGCTGAAGCTCTAGATTAAGGTGGCACCACAGGCACTACAATCCAAAGGAGCTGAAGCTCTAGATGAAGGTAGCACCACAGGCACTACAATCTCGATAGCAAGGTTGCCATCCTACCCAGCGGAGAGTCTAGAGGGAGGGCGTTTAGGGGCAAC
The DNA here is from genome assembly GCF_050433445.1 of Kroppenstedtia sanguinis. Classification (NCBI taxonomy): domain Bacteria; kingdom Bacillati; phylum Bacillota; class Bacilli; order Caryophanales; family Thermoactinomycetaceae; genus Kroppenstedtia; species Kroppenstedtia sanguinis. The sequence goes on from NZ_JBNPXF010000005.1 coordinate 155,294, forward strand.
CTCTTCCCTGTGTTGCTTCCGTAAGGCTTTGCCCCTGCCCGATGGTCAGATTTGGAGCGGCCAGTTTTCACTTCCTTGCCGGATGGCAACGGTCGCGTGGGTGAACACGATCTCCCCACCCAAAATAGGGCGAATCAACACGTCTGAGAGCTGCATCCCAACTCAGGGCTGTTGATTAACCAGTAAATAGGTGAAGGAAACTAAATCGATCTTTCGCTCTTCCCATTGCCCCATCGTAAACTATTGCTTGAGGGGACGGGGATGGTGGGACGGCTACGATCTCTTGCCAAGAGCGCAAAGGCGAATCAAAGTCCCACCATCCCGACCTGATTTCCTGCCTTAAATATGGATGATCAACACGCCTGATCCCATCTGTCCCTGAGGCGAATCCTCGGGGACAGTTTTTTGTTCCCTTCCGCCGGTATGTTGCCATCCTGTGCCCAGTATACTGAACCATGAACACTGTAACGGAACGGGAGTTGAAAAGATGATCCCTTGGTTTCGAGCCATCCCTCTCTTAGGGGCAGGGGTTTTTGTCTGGATGCTGATGGGGCTCTGGTTGGAAACGGCGCTTCATGTGGCAGCAGGTGCGATGTTTGCACTCTATGCGGGAAAGCGGGTATGGCGCTCCCCTTCGGCGGTGCAATCTCTCTACCTGATTCCCCTCATCATCGCGGCGGGGGTGAGCTGGTGGGGGTTGGATTTGTCACTCTATTCCCAAGAAGTAGGTATCCTTTATGTCCATGGAGTGATCCCTTATATCCGGCATACGTTGTCGATTTTGTTTTCTTCCGACGGGATTTGGTTCAGCCTGTTGACCTGGCTCAACCTGGGCCTGATGGTGGGGATGGTGTTTGCACTGGACCACCCGAGCTTGAAGAAGCGACAGACTCCCTGAGTGGGGATGAGGCTTCGACGGGTTTCATGGCAGATGGATCAGCGGAGAATCGATATTTTTCGTGTCCAGAGTCAAATTCCCCTTGAAAAGTTTTGGAAGCTGTGAGACTCTCTTAATAAAAGATCCTTTCATGAGTACAGGGAATTCTCGTTGCTGAACAGAGAGGATCAGTACTTGTGGGATCAACAGAGAGAGAATGGGAGAGGACGCAGTTATGAAGAGGACCTTGTTGCGCACGGGGCTCTTTTTGTTTATGGCTGCTTGGGTCGGTTTCTCCACAGCCTGGAATGCTTCCTATGCGAGTCAAGCGGGGACACGATTCCAACCTGTCCCGGAGGAGAAATCCACAGAGACGGTCAAGGCATCTTCCCAGTCAGAGTCATCGGGGAAAAAGGAAGGAGAGACTGTACGCGAGGCGGAAAAGGAAGCTCCGATAGAGAAATCGCAACAGGAGGGGCAGAAACCACCCGATGAGGAGAAGATCGCCCAGAATAGGGAAAAGGATCCGAAGAAGGAGGAGAAGAAGGCGGATCTCCCTGTGGTGGTTTACCAGGGACCGAATAAAAAGAAACGAGTGGCTCTCACCTTCGATGATGGTCCCGACCGGATTTATACTCCCCAAATTCTGGATATTCTTAAACGAGAAAAAGTGGCGGCTACTTTTTTTGTTGTCGGGAAAGAAGTGAACCGAAACGGTGATATGGCCCAGCGGATCGTCTCCGAAGGCCATGTGATCGCCAACCATACTTGGAATCATCTGCAGTTGCCTCGTCAGTCGGACAAACTTGTCGATGCGGAGCTGATTCGCACTGTCCAAGCCGTGAAAAAGGCGACCGGCAAGGAGATGTCCCTGATGCGTCCACCCTACGGAGCGGTGAAGGGAAAAGAAAAGCGGATCGCCCAGACGGGACATCGGATTATCAACTGGGACGTGGATACCAATGACTGGAGGCCGGGACGCTCCTCCCAACAGATCCTGGCGACGGTGAAGGAGCAAGTGGTTCCAGGCAGTATCGTCCTGATGCACTCCGGTGGAGGCAATCGTTCTGCAACCGTCCAGGCTCTGCCACAGATCATCCGCGATCTGAAACAACAAGGGTATGAGTTTGTGACGGTGGATCAACTGTTGGATATCCCTGCTTACATAAACTGAAGCAAGCAATCCGGCTCCTTTGGGAGCCGGATTTATCATAATGAAAGGGGGATCCCCCTTTGTTGTGGAAACAAGAAGAGTTCATCGATGAGGATTGGGAAGATCGGATATTTGAGGAGGCGGAATGGGAAGGGTGTCGGTTTATCCGTTGTCGTTTTGGGCAGGCCGGTTTGAAGGAATGGAAGACCCGATCTTCTGTCTTTGAAGACTGCGATTTTACCGGAGCGAAGCTGAATGCGTCCCATCATGAAGGGACGGCGTTTTTCAATTGTCGTTTCCAAGGGGCCGATCTCTATGTATCTCGGTTCGCATCCTGCAAAATGACTGGTTCCGGATTTGAGGAAGCCCGCATGGAGGGGATGAGGATCTCCGGCGGGGACTGGTCCTTCACCCGACTGGCGAATCAGGATCTTAGTGGTTTTCAACTGGGCGACGTTCATTTCCGGGAGGCTGATCTATATCGATGCGATTTGACCGGTGCGGATCTGCGGCGAGCGGATCTTTCCTATGCTACTCTGGATGGGGTTTGTCTGCAGGGAGCAGATCTGCGGGAGGCGGTGATGGAGGGGGTCCCGTGGAAGGAGCTCAACCTGGAGGGAACGCGCATCGATTTGACTCAGGCGATTGCCCTGGCACAATCCCTAGGGGCACGGGTGGAATGAATAGCAAAGAGAGCTGGACCCTTTGGCACCTCACTCCGCGTCGACGGTCTCCACCGGATGTGGATCTGCATCTGATGATTCCGATGGAGACCCTCCCCCTAAATTGAGCCCGATCACTCCGAGAACGATGAGCAGAATCGAACCGGCTTTTAGCCAGGTCATCGATTCCTGGAAAACTAAGTATCCGACGATGGCAATGGCTGCTGTGCCCAAGCCGGACCAGATCGCGTATGCGACGCTGACGGGTATATGCTTTAAGCATAAACTCAAACTGGCAAAAGCCAACAGATAAAAAAACACCATCCATAGAGAAGGCCACAGTTTGGTAAGTCCATAGGACAGCTTCATCGACACGGTGCCGGCGATTTCGCTAAGGATGGCAAAGATCAAATACATCCAGGGCATTGATTTCACGTCCTTTGTTGTCTGCGAGTCATAATAGATGGTATATGATTCCCCAGGCTATCGCAATACGCCTGGTTTTTTTCATTTAAAAAAGGAGGCAGATCGCCTCCTGAAAGAGCTTGTTCAAGGTCGGACAAGATTTACTGATTGACCAAACTCATATACCAGTCCCAATCCCACAATGGACCGGGGTCGGTGTGGGTGGCGCCGGGAACTTGATTGTGTCCGATGATGTGCTTCCGATCCCGGGGAATATCGTAGGTGTCACACAACCAGCGGGTAAGGGCGGCGGAAGAGCGGTAGAGGGAGTCTGTATACCATCCCGCCTCCTCGACGTAGCCTTCATGTTCGATGCCGATACTATGCACATTGTAATCCCAGTTGCCCGCATGCCAGGCGATATCCTGGTTTTGAACCATCTGGGTGACGTCTCCGTCACTGGAGCGGATGACATAGTGGGCACTGACGCTGGCACTGGGATTTTGAAACCAGCTGATCGAGCCAGCATAGGAACCCTGGGTCGTGTGAATGACCACATACTGGATCTGGTTCCCATCTCTCTCTCGGTTGGCGGCGGTGTAGTTATTGCCGTGAGCGGCGACCCAATGGGCGTTGGGGTAATCCGGGGTGGCTTTTTTCCCGATGGGGGTGGTTGCTTTCTCATATTTTCCTTTGTTGGGTTTGACCTGTGTAGGGGATAAAAGGAGAGTTTCCCCTTTCACCTTTTTCTTGGCTCCCTTTTGTATCACCTTGAAGACTTCATCGACGTAAAGGCGGGTGACGGCTTCATCTTGATATCCAGCGTACTCCGCCACTGCGGTATACCATTGTCCAAGCTTCTCGGGCAAGTGATGGTTGTTCTGCTTCTTGGCAATCCGAGCCAAAACGGCGGCACCGCCCCGGATGTTTAGGGGAGTCTCTGTTTTGAGACGTTCCGGTGATTCGTCGAGCAAGCGGCTGGCTTGATCCAAAGTGTGGTGGTTGGGATGATCCACTAAGTGCATCACCCCATACCCATTTAAGTGGCTGGGTTGGCCTTGGTGATCATTCCAGCGGGTTTCTGCATAGCTGACCGCCATCAATAACTGGACCGGCACATCGAATTCCGCTGCCGCTTCTTCGAAAGCGCGCTGCAAAGAGTGGGGATTCTCAGTGGCCGACACCTGAGGGGAGATCAAAAGAGTGGTGACCAGCATGATGACCAGTAAGTACTTGCTGCCTCTTTTGAGCATTACAAATTCCCTCCCTAATAGACGGAATTTACTGTCTATTTATTCCGTTCTAGCAGGAGTAGGAATTTCCTTCTTTAATTTTTTTGAAAATGAAAAAGGAGGCGATCCGCACCTCCATGAAAGTTATTCCTTGGTTTTTAGTTTTTGCAATTGGCTTTCCTCCGGTGTGATGTAGAGTGTTTTCTGTTCTTCGTAGATAACGAAGCCGGGCGAGGTGCCGGATGGCTTCTTCACATGTTTGACCAAGGTATAATCCACTGGAACCTGACTGGATTCCCGGGCTTTGCTGTGCCAGGCGGCCAGCATCGCCGCTTCCCGGAGAGTCGCCTCTCCGAAATTCTTCCCTCGGATCACCACATGGGAGCCTGGAATCTCTTGAGTATGAAGCCAGGTGTCCGTGGGGGAGGCGATCCGGTGGGTGAGCAGATCGTTCTGCTTATTGTTCCGTCCCACCAGAATCGGAATCCCTTCCGAAGAAAAGTAGGTGTCCGGCTCGGGTTTACGGGTTTGTTTTTTACGTTTTTTTTGCGGTTTCGTCTTGAGCCAGCCCTCTTCTTGAAGTTCTTCTTTGATCTCTTCCGCTTCTCGGGGTCCCGCATTCTGCAACTGGACCAGAACGGATTCCAGGTACTTATTTTCCCGGCGGGTTTTTTCGATTTGCTCCCGGTTCCATTTGCGGGCGGATTTGGCTTTATTGTACAGCCGGAAGTAGCGCTGGGCGTTTTCCGACGGAGTGAACCGGGGGTCGAGAGGGATGGTCACTTCCGGTGCTTCAGGGTCGTAGTAGTTGATGGCTTTTAATACCGAGTCCCCTCGCTTCACCTGATGCATATAAGCCGTAAGGAGCTCCCCGTAGATCCGGTGGGTCTCCGCTTTTTCGCTGTCCTTTGATTCCTGTGTCAGCTTCTTAATCTTGGTCTCATTTTTGTCGAGGATGTTTTTCAGATTGCGGATCAGATCATGGTTTTGTTGCCGGACTCGGTCCCGTTCAGCCTTTCCGTAAAAGAAGGATTCCAGGCAGCGGCTGACCGAGTCGAATGTCCTCCGTTCTCCTTGGAGATGGGTGAGATGGATCACAGAGAAAGACGGTTTGCGGGCATATACGATCTGGGGATGGTACTGGTGATCTCGGATCTCCTCCATCAGAGTGTGAAAGGCGGCCCCCAGCTGTTCCCGATCTCCCAGACCGCCTCGGTGCAGGATCTCCCGGGCAGTTTGGGGTCCGATCCCGGCAAACTGGGCCACGATCTGTCGATCCATCTTTCCTTGATTGAAGTGGAGAGAGCGCAGAAATTCTCCCCGGTCGGTCGCCAAGGGATCTTTTTTGTTTTGTTCCGGTGGGGTTTGATAGAAGAGGCCGGGCAGGATTTGACGGTGACGGCTGATATCCGGGGTGACCCGGCGGATGCCGTCCAGGATTTTTCCTGAGGCGGGATCGATCAAGATGATGTTGCTGTGTCGTCCCATCACTTCCACCACCAGGCGGCGGATCACTTCGTCTCCCAACTCATCTCGGCAGCGAAGATCCATATGGACGATCCGTTCCATCCCGTCCTGGCGGATCCCCTCGATTACGCCCCCCTCACAATGTTTTCGCAACAGCATGCAAAACATCGGCGGGGTCAGGGGATTGTCCAGGGGTTGTTCTGTCAGATGAAGGCGAGGATAGGCGGGGTGGGCCGACAGAAACAGTCGCCGATTTTTGCCTTTGGTACGAATGTGCAAGACCAGATCGGCTTCCCCCGGCTGATAAATCTTGGCGATCCGGCCGCCGACCAGACATTCCTCCAGCTCATGCACCACAGCTCGAATTGCGATTCCATCTATAGACATCGGTGCTTCACCTCTCATTGGCAACGGGCAAAAAATCTATCTATCAGTATAGCACGAAAGAAGACCTCCTGTGATGATCCGGAGATGGATCTCACGCCTTCCCCCCTTTTCTTCTGGGCATGATTCACAGCCTGTCTGAATAGAGTGATCATAAGACGCTTTTGGGACAAAGGGGGAGGGAACGTGTCGGAAGGCAGCCGTTATCTGGATTGGAACATGGAGAGGTTGACTGCCCACTTTGATGTGGATCCAGCGGAAGGGCTGGAGGATTCGGAAGCGGAGAAACGACAGAAAAAGGTGGGGCCCAACCAGTTGGCCGAGGGAAAAAGATTGTCCCCGGTGGCCTTGTTGTTAAACCAATTCAAGGACTTTATGGTGCTGGTGTTATTGGCGGCTACACTGGTCTCCGGACTTCTGGGGGAATATACCGATGCGATCGCCATCATTGCCATTGTCCTGTTGAACGCCATCCTCGGATTTATTCAGGAATTCCGGGCAGAGAAATCCTTGACGGCACTGAAGGAATTGTCCGCTCCCATGGCTCGAGTGAAGCGAAACGGTTCCTGGAAGCGGATCCCGGCGGCGGAGATCGTGCCGGGGGATATCGTCTCCCTGGAGAGCGGAGATCGGATTCCCGCCGATCTGCGCTTGATCCATGGGGAGAATCTATACATTGAAGAATCAGCTCTGACCGGGGAGTCGGTACCGGTCAGCAAGACCGGCGACGCTATTCGCGGAGGCGAGGAAGTGTCTCTGGGAGATCGCAAAAACATGGCCTTCCTAGGGACGATGGCTGTCCGGGGCACCGGGATCGGGGTGGTGGTGTTTACCGGGATGAAGACGGAGATGGGAAAGATCGCCCACCTGATCCAAACCACGGAGTCGATGCAGACCCCGCTGCAGAATCGGCTGGAACAGCTGGGAAAAGTGTTGATCGTCGTGTCTCTGTTCCTGACGGCGGTCGTGGTGTTGACCGGGATCGTTCACGGGCATGACGCCTACAAAATGTTCCTCGCCGGTGTCAGTCTGGCGGTGGCCGCGATCCCTGAGGGGTTGCCAGCGATTGTCACCGTCGCTCTGGCCCTCGGAGTGCAACGGATGATCCGGAGGCGGGCCATTGTCCGCAAACTTCCCTCTGTGGAGACCTTGGGCTGTGCCTCGGTGATCTGTTCGGATAAGACCGGGACTTTGACCCAGAACAAGATGACGGTGACTCACTTGTGGGTGGACGGGCGCCGCTTGGAGGTATCAGGATCCGGCTATGAGCCGGAAGGGGAGTTCAGTTTTGACGGCCACAAGGTGAATCCCGACAGAGACCTCGGATTAAAGCGTCTATTGGAAGTGGCGGTTCTCTGTAATAATGCGAGACTGATCCGGGAAAGTAACCGGGAGGGCATGCTCAGACGCAAACAGGCGAGTTGGCGGGTAGACGGGGACCCCACGGAAGGGGCACTGATGGTGGTCGGGGCGAAGGGAGGGCACACCGGGGAAAACCTGGGAAGAGAGTGGAAGCGGGTGCGGGAGTTCCCCTTTGATTCAGAGCGGAAGATGATGTCGGTCCTCGTGGAAAAGGGGAAAGGACAGCGCCTGTTGATGGCCAAAGGGGCCCCTGACGTGTTGCTGAACCGGTGTACACACTTCCTGCAAGGGGGACGCCCGGTTCCCCTCACGGAGGCGTTGCGGGAGAAAATTCTTTCCCATAACGATCAGCTGGCGGCGATGGCCCTTCGCAACCTGGCTTTCGCTTATCGCGAATGGAAGGGAACCGATCCCGGCGGGGAATCTGAAGCGGAGCGAGAGTTGGTGTTTGTCGGGCTGGCCGGGATGATCGATCCGCCTCGGGAAGAGGTGAAAAAAGCGATCCGCACCTGTCGCCGGGCTGGGATTCGTACCGTGATGATCACCGGGGACCACCAGACCACCGCCGTAGCTATCGCTCGACAGTTGGGGATTTTGAGAGAGGGAGGGCTCACGGCCAACGGCAATGATTTGCAGCGGATGAGCGACCAGGAGTTTGAACAGAAGGCGAAAAACATCCAGGTTTATGCACGGGTGTCCCCGGAACACAAACTGAAGATCGTGAAAGCCCTGCAGAAGGACGGAGATGTAGTGGCTATGACTGGAGACGGGGTGAACGATGCACCGGCGATCAAGGCGGCGGATATCGGGATCGCTATGGGGATGACAGGGACGGATGTGTCCAAGGAGGCTTCCTCTCTGGTCTTGTCCGATGACAATTTTGCCACGATCGTCTCGGCGATTGAGGAAGGGCGAAATATCTACGACAATATCCGCAAATTTATCAGCTACCTATTGGCCAGCAATGTGGGCGAGATCCTGGTCATGTTTCTGGCGATGTTGGCTGGGATGCCCTTGCCCTTGGTCCCGATCCAGATTTTGTGGGTCAACCTGGTCACCGATGGGCTCCCGGCCATGGCTCTGGGAGTGGATCCGGGAGAAGACGATACGATGGACCGACCGCCCCGTAACAGCCGCGAAAGTATTTTTGCCCGAGGGGTCGGGTGGAAAATCGTCTCCCGGGGTCTGCTGATCGGCACCTTCACCCTAGGCGCGTTCTGGGTGGCTTATCATGAGATGCCGGATGACCTGGTACGGGCTCAGACCATCGCCTTTGCCACCTTGGTGCTGGCCCAGTTGGTTTATGTTTTTGATTGTCGCAGTAACCAGTCGGTCTTTCATCGCAACCCTTTGAACAATCTTCCACTGCTATTGGCTGTCGTCTCCTCGGCTCTGTTGTTGCTGGTGGTGATGTACTATCCTCCGCTGCAACCGATCTTCCATACAGTGGCCCTCGGCTTCCGAGAATGGGTTCTGGTGGTTGCGGCATCGACGTTGCCCACCTTGTTGGCGGGATTGATTGATCTCATCCGTCCGATCCGGCAGCCGGTTCACCCTGGATGAGTCGTTGAAAAAAGTGTGTCTCTGGGGTATGCTCAATGCATATCCCAGGAAAGGGGAGAGACCGATGGTGCTTCGGTGCCATCGGGTTCTTCTTGTCCGGAAAGGAAGATAGGCGCTTGGTAGAGACGCCGTCAATGATGCGATTTACAAAAATGCACGGATTGGGCAATGATTTTATCGTGGTTACAGCAGATGCCTTGCCAGAGGGGGCTCCCCAACTGGCGCGCCGTCTGTGTGACCGTCGTTTTGGAGTCGGGGCCGACGGCTGGGTTTTCCTGCTCCCGTCCCAGACGGGGGATCTTCGCATGCGGATTCTGAATGCCGACGGTAGCGAGGCGGAACAGTGCGGAAATGCAGTTCGTTGCGTAGCCAAGTATTATTATGAGCGGATTTCCGGGGCGAAAAAGGAGATCACCGTGGAGACGCAGGCAGGTCTACAACGGATCTGGCTGCAAACCGACGGGAGCCAGGTGGAAAGTATCTGCGTCGATATGGGGCAGCCGATTCTGGAGGCGAATCGGGTTCCAGTGGCTAGGGAAGGGGAGCGGGTGGTGGACCATCCCCTTCAGATCGAGAAAGAGAGTTTCCGCTTGACTGCGGTCTCCATGGGCAATCCCCATGCGGTGGTCTTTGTGAATGATGCCGCCGCATTTCCAGTGGAGACTTGGGGTCCTCGGCTGGAGAACCACCCGCTTTTCCCCAACAAAACCAATGTGGAGTTTGTGACGGTTCACTCTCCCCAGGAACTGGAGATGCGGGTGTGGGAACGGGGCGTCGGTCCCACCCTCGCCTGCGGGACAGGGGCCTGTGCCTCCCTCGTCGCGGCTGTCCTGAACGGAATCGCCGATCGCCGGGCTCGGGTGCATCTCAAGGGCGGCGATCTGGAAATCGAATGGCGGGAAGCGGAGGATCGGGTCTATATGACCGGTCCCGCTCAGATGGTCTTTGAAGGCGAGTGGAACGAGGGATCGAAAGGAATCCATTGATAGCAAAAACTTGTTTGATCTTCTTTCGATCAAACAAGTTTTTGCTTTTTCGGCTCTCGATGGGGTGATTCCCGGTTTTACATTTCTCCAGGGCTGTTGATTCACCGGAAAATGGGTGGCGGAAGGGAGTCGTGTACTGCCAAAGCGACCTTTGCGCCACAGGCACTACAATTTGAAGTTAAGGATGCGCCACAGGCACTACAATTTGAAGTTAAGGATGCGCCACAGGCACTACAATTTGAAGTTAAGGATGCGCCACAGGCACTACAATTTGAAGTTA
>NZ_JBNPXF010000006.1:0-159926 GCF_050433445.1 Kroppenstedtia sanguinis
GAAAAAATTGGGCGACTTTTCCCCTGTTGAGCATCGGGAAAAAGTCGCCGCATAACCGTTCTTTTTTCATTGTCTACTTGACGGGGTCAAGACCAACCCCCGTGGCCGTTTTTCTTATTAACCGACTAGGAGCTCGCTGGATCTTGGAGATTGCTCTGGATATTAATAGTGGGCTTTATGGTTTTTCCTTTGACAGCTGCACCTTGGCAAGTGTTTGCTCTGGCAGCAGTGATAGGGGCGGCAACTGTTTTCCTGCGCTCAGCCCAGTCAACACTGGTAGCTAAACTTGCTTCTCAGAGTCGTCGAGATATAGCCTGTGCCCTTGGTCAAATGAAGGAATACAGTGGATTTGATTTGGTGGATGTATTAGACACATCTAATCATGTTATACTAATTCGGAAAATAGTTTGGTTTACAAAACATATCATGACAGGAGAGATCAAGATGAGGTATCCACGATCTTTTTCACATATCGGCCTTTCTGTTCCTGATCTGGATCAAGCCGTCAAATTCTATACAGAGGTGATGGGTTGGTATGTAATCATGGAACCGTCAGAAGTAAAAGAAGATGACAGTCCAATTGGGATAATGTGCAAAGATGTGTTCGGCACCGGATGGGAACAATTCCGTATTGCGCACTTATCAACTGTTGACGGAATAGGTATTGAAATATTTGAGTTCCAAAACAATGAAACGCCTGAAAATAATTTCGAGTATTGGAAAACAGGTATTTTTCACTATGCAGTTCAAGATCCGGATGTGGAGGGTTTTGTTGAAAAAATAAAAGCTCATGGGGGAAAACAGCGTATGCCAATACGTGAATATTACCCTGGGGAAAAGCCCTATCGTATGGTTTATTGTGAAGATCCTTTCGGCAATTTAGTTGAAATCTACAGCCATAGTTATGAATTGACATACTCCCAAGGGGCCTACTAAGAGAGTAATCGAGCATTAATATAGGTCAACTCAGGCGTGTTGATTATCCGTATTTTGGAAGGAAGTAATGACTGGCCGCTCCAAATCTGACCATCGGGCAGGGGCAAAGCCTTACGGAAGCAACACAAGGAAGAATGCCCCTAAACGTCCTCTCTCCAGATTCTCCGCTGGGTAGGATGGCAACCTTGCTATCGAGATTGTAGTGCCTATGGTGCTTCCTTCATCTAGAGCTTCATCTCCTTTGGATTGTAGTGCCTATGGTGCTTCCTTAATTTAGAGCTTCAGCTCTTTTAAATTGTAGTGCCTGTGGTGCTACCTTTATTCCAGGGCTTCAGCCCATCGAGATTGTAGTGCCTGTGGCGCATCCTTAACTTCAAATTGTAGTGCCCATGGCGCAAAGGTCGCTTTGCACCCACAGGGCACAAGTCTCGCCAGAGTCGCTTCCGCTCCCAGGTCTCGCTTTGGCAGCACACGATCCTTTCCGCTGCCCATTACCCCCATCGTAAAATATGGCTTGAGGGGATGGTGGGACGGCTAACGATCTCTTGCAAAGAGCGCAAAGGCTCTTCACCGTCCCACCATCCCGACCTTTTTCCTGCCTAAAATAGGGCTAATCAACAGGCCTGATCTGGTGACGGTTTATTGCGTTTTTGCTAGGGGCAAGGCCTGTTCTTGGAAATTAGCTGTTCAGAATGGTAAAGGTGACAAATTTTTAGAGTTGTTGGTTAACCAGGAAGTAAGATCATGATATGGTTTGTGGGGACAGCTACGTTCTCTTGCAAAGAATGAATACCGAGAGCCGAGAGCGAAAGGCGAATCTGGAGAGGCTTGTGTTCTTTTGAGTCTTGCCGGTCATAGGGTCTCGAACTCAAAAAAACGGAATATTTTTTATATTCATCTTATCCCGATCACAGATACGGATGTGAAGGGGCTTCATTTTGATTCAATATAAATAAACCTGTTTGCAGTGCAGACCATCTTTACCCAACTGAATTACCGGCTCGTGAGCCGGTAAGGAAACAGAGCTCCTTTAATGTCACTTCTCATGTTTGGACAGGTTGTGCATAGGATGGAGTAGAAGAGCCTGTCCGGGGAGTGATGAGTAGATGCGTTGGATGGTTGGGGTGTTGGGTGGGATTTTGATTTGGTTGGGAGGGAGTGGCTGGGCCTGGGCGTCCGGAAAGGAGTCCGTGGAGGGTTGGTCACAGCAGGCGGAGCGGGTGGATCAGTTGGTAAGGGAAGGGAAGGTGGGAAAAGCACAAGAGGAGTTGTCCCAGCTGGCGAGTAGATTCTCCCAAGGGGATTTTTCCGAGGTGCATCTCTCTGTAGAAGGGATCGGTGCGCTGTCGGACACACTGGTCGATTTGGATCAGGAGCTGGTGCGGGTGATGAGACGACCTCAAAGATTACGTGAAGCTTCGGAACGGTTGCGGTTGGCCTTCGACGCACTGGCCCATCCGGATCAGCCTCTGTGGCAGGGCTATGTTTCCAAGATAGGTAATGATATTGGAGAGATCCAAAGGGGAATAAAAAAAGACCATCCGGAGACAGTCCTTTCTGGGGCAGAAAAATTGAAAGTTCACTTCGGTCAGATTGAACCCGCCTTGTGGGTCTCCCGTCATCCGGAAACAGCTGGGAGGATTCAATCCTATGTTTATTCCCTGAAGAGTCAGGCGGGAAAGAGTCCAGTAACTTGGGTTCCTCTGCAATCTGCTCTGGAACAATGGGAGCCAATGATTCAACCGTCTATGCTCAGGGAAGAAGAAGGGGTATGGGCCGTCAGTGGTGAAAGCCCCGATTGGAGGCTACCGGCTTTCACTGTCAGTGGAGTGCTCCTGCTTGCCCTCGGTTACGTGGGGTGGAGAAAGTATCGTAGCGAGCAACAGGAAGTGGTTACTCTCGGTCGTAGGTGAACCCTTCTCCTCGTACGTCCCGCACATCGTGGACGACGACAAAGGCATAGGGATCGATGGTATGGATCAACTGTTTCATTTTTGGAAGTTCGTTTCGACTGACCACGACATACAGCACTTCTTTATCGGTTCCGGTGTATCCGCCACGTCCTTTCAACAGGGTGACCCCACGGTCCATCTCCCGCGTGATCTTTTCAGAAATGGAGACGGCTTTGTTGGAGATGATAGTGGCTGCTTTGGAAGTGTTCAATCCTTCTACGACAAAGTCGATCACCCGAGAGCCTACAAATACGGTAACCACTGTGTACATGGCCTTTTCCCGGCCGATGATGAAAGCGGAGCCGGCGATGACGAGCAGGTCAAAGAGAAACATCGTTCGGCCGATACTCCAATCCCAATACTTGTGGGCCATACGGGCGATAATATCGACTCCCCCGGTGGTTCCCCCGGCTCGGAAGATCAGTCCTAGTCCGCCGCCGATGAGGACACCGGTATAAAGGGCAGCAAGGAGTGGATCGCCGATGGGTTGATAATCTCCTTCTGTGATCCAGACGGCGACCGAAGCAGATACCGTACCTAGGACGGTATAAAAGAAGGCTCGTTTTCCAAACACCTTATACCCGACAAAAAAGAGCGGGATGTTCATGACGAGGATGACGGTTCCCGGGGAGTAACCGAATAAGTAGTGCAACACCAAAGCGATCCCGGTGAAACCACCCTCAGCCAATTTATTGGGGATGGCGAAATAGTTAATGGCGATGGAGTATAAAAACGCACCGGTCAGGATCATTAACACAGGCTTGATGTGCTTGTACACATTGTTGCCTCCTTTCCTTTTTTTAGAGACCCTCGGTCTATTATAGCGACCTGCTTCGACTCCGGCAATCAGGGCTGTTGATGAATCACAAAGTGGATGATGGGAACGAAACGATCGCTCTTCCCATTGCCCCTCCATCGTAAAACATCGCTTGAGGGGACAGGGAGGGTGGGACGGCTACGATCTCTTGCAAAAAACGTCTTTACCGTCCACCCTCCCGACCTGATTTCCTGCCTAAAATAGGGCTAATCAACAGGCCTGTCCGGCAATATAAATCAGGATAAAAGGGTCAGGGTTCTTTCCGGTCTGCAGAAAGTTCAGCAAGAGTTTTTTTAGTATTCTCCCTCCCGGTCGATTTCTCTCGGGAGGGAGTTTGTTTTCGCTAAACTGATGGGTTACCATAAGAAAAGGATGGAGAGGAGGGAGAAGATGGACGGAAAGACGATGAAGGAGATGCAACAGGAAGTGGACGCCTATATCTCCCAGTTCAAGGAGGGTTATTTCCAACCTTTATCCATGCTGGCCCGCATGACGGAAGAAGTGGGGGAGCTGGCGCGAGAGGTGAATCATCGCTTTGGGGAGAAACCGAAAAAAGCCGAAGAAGAGGAAAACAGTATGGAGATGGAGCTGGGGGACCTTCTGTTCATCATCATTTGTTTTGCGAACTCCCAGGGGATCCGTCTGGAAGATGCCTTCCAAATGGTGATGCAAAAATATAACAGCCGGGATGCGGATCGCTGGACCCGGATCGATACATAACTCTAGATATAAAGGAGGGAAGTGCTCCTGACAGGAAGCCGCCAGGAGCAGAACATCATGAATCCCATTCATATTGTGGTGGCGGGAGCCACAGGCCGCATGGGTCGGGAGGCGGTCCGGATGATCGCTGGGGAAGACCATTTCAAGCTGACCGGTGCGGTAGCCCGAACCCATACAGGAGAGGACATCGGGGAGGTGATCGGTATCGGGGGGGTGGGTGTCCCCTTGACGAATTCCTTGGAGGAGGCTTTGCAACAGGGGCAGCCGGAGGTGCTGATCGATTTGACAACCCCTGCCCTGGTCAAGGAACATATGGAATTGGCCATCGACGCCGGTGTCCGTCCGGTAGTGGGAACGACGGGTCTGACGGAGGCGGAGATGCAACAGTTGGATGATCGATGTCGAGAACGGGGGCTCGGCGGGATCATCGCTCCCAATTTCGCTATCGGGGCAGTATTGATGATGGTCTTTGCAGGCAAAGCAGCCAAGTATCTCTCGGATGTGGAGATCATTGAGATGCATCACGACCGCAAATTGGATGCCCCCTCAGGTACGGCTCTGAAGACGGCGGAGTTGATCTCTAAAGAACGGGCAGAGAAAAAACAGGGACACCCTGAAGAAAAAGAGATCCTGGAAGGGGCCCGAGGTGGCTACCGGGATGGCTTTCGCATCCACAGCGTCCGTCTGCCAGGTTTAGTCGCCCACCAGGAGGTTCTGTTCGGCGGTTCTGGACAACTTTTGACCCTGCGTCATGATTCGATGAACCGGGAATCCTTCATGCCCGGTGTCAAGTTGGCGGTGGAAGAAGTGATGAAACAGACCGGATTGGTCTATGGTTTAGAGAAGGTGATGGATCTCTGAGGAAATAAAAAGCCGGAGTCCCCGTAGGAAGGGGATTCCGGCTTTTTGAAGGGGAGGGTGGAATGTGTGGTTGAAGTGGAGTGTTTAAGTTGCGCCATTACCAGCGGGGTGATCGAACCGACAGGTGGAGCCATCTACGAGGATGAGTATTTTCATGTTCACCAAGATATCGCTTATCCGATTCCGGGGTTAGTTATCCTAGCTTCCAAAAGGCATTTTTACCGGTTGGATGAACTGACGGAGGTGGAGGCCATCCGCTATATCCATCTCATAAGGAAAATCCGCAGTGCCCAGTCCGCAGTAGTGGGCATTGACCATGTTTATTATTTTTACAATGAGGACACCACTCATCATTTTCACCTGTGGATAGTGGATGAACCCTTTTGGAAGATCAGTGGAGTCGTTGAGACCTTCACTACTGCATGCAAGAACGATGATGAATGATGAAGAAAACCTCACCTATGTCATCGACTGCATCCAAAAACTTCGGGAAGCCTTATCGGATGAAGGGGAATAGGTCTGAAATCAACTACGTTCAGGATCGGGGGAAAATCAATGCCAATGTCCGATTATTACAAAAACCTCCGTCACAGGATTGGGACGGAACTGATATTCAGTCCAAGTGTTGCAGTCATCATTCGCAATGAAGGAGGTGAGATTCTTTTTCAAAGGCCATCGATGGATCATGATTTATGGAGTTTGCCAGCGGGGGCGATTGAACTGGGTGAAACTCCTGTGGAGGCGGTGTAACGTGAAGTCTACGAGGAGACGGGATTACTCGTGCTTCCGCAAAAATTAATGGATGTATTTGGCGGAAAAGATTTCAGATTTACTTATTCGGATGGAAACCGAGTGGAATATCTGATCATCATGTATGAGTGCACGGTTGAAAGTGGGACTCTTCAAGCCATGGATGGGGAGTCTGTGCGCTATATCAATCCTACTTTCAGGCCTAAGCTGACAATTCCTTATCCAGAGGAGATATTTTATCAACGCACGGACAGTAGACAGTGAAAAAAGTCCATCTTACCAGATGGACGAAAGCACTGAAATGGCGATGGCCTGATTTTCAGAAGCCTGCTAGAGGAAATCCTGTTTAAACAGAGTTTGCTCCTTGTCCCCCATCGATTCGATAGTAGGATCCTGTAAGGAATGAAGCTTGATCGGATGCGAGGAATAGCATCAATTGGGCAATCTCTTCCGGAGTGGCATAGCGTTTCATAGGTACTGTGGATTCAAACTGCTCCCTTGCTTCCTGTTCTTTACCAGGCATGGCATTGGTCTCGATGGATTTCATCATCGCCGTATCGACACCTGAAGGAGCCACTGCATTGACTCGAATACCATACTCAACGGCTTCCAAAGCCGCGGTTTTGTTGAGACCGATCACCGCATGTTTGGATGCAATATAGGGGCCCATCCCCGGGGAGCCGAGTAAGCCGCCATTGGAAGCGGTATTGACGATGGCCCCACTCTTTTGCTCCTTCATGGTTTTCAATACGTGTTTCAAACCATAGAAGACGCCCATGACGTTTACGTTGAATACCGCCTGAAAATTTTCTGCTGTCTGATCGACCAGGTTGGCAAACTTGCCGTTTATCCCAGCATTGTTAATAAACACATCGATACGTCCGTAATGGTTCACGGTTTCTTCCACGTATCGTTTCACTTCATCTTCATTGGCAACATTGGCAGTCAGTAATAGAACATCCTCTGTAGTCATGGAGCTTGTAGCTTTTTCTAATGCTTCTTTTGAAAGATCCACCAGGGCTAACTTAGCCCCTTCTTTTGCAAAGGCTTTGGCTGCCGCAATCCCAATTCCGCCAGCCGCACCTGTGATCAAGACGATTTTATCTGAAAATCTCATTTGTATCGCTCCCTTTCTTTTGTGCAACTATATCTTGATCCAAACGGAATCACATCATTCAATGCGATGTTCGGATGGACTGTAGTACATCAACGTTTAGCCGAAGGGAATTTGGAAATTCACAAACGAAAAAAACCGCCCCCGAGGACGGAGTAGATGGTCAAAATCGATGCGATGTTACGGAGCGAAACTAGAAGTTAGGGGCCGGTAATTCATCGATTTTGATCCGCAGTAGACTGTAGGGTTTTTGTCTGAGGTCTTTTCCATAGTGGAATCGGGCTTGCCGATGCAATTGGTTTACAATGAAATACAAGTATTGGTCTGGACCGATGGAAAAAGTATCTGGCCATAAGATTCTGGGGTCATGTGCAATGGTTTCTATGACACCATGGGGACGGATCCTTCGAATGCTGTTGTTTTCATAATCCCCGGCATAAAGGTTTCCTTGGGCATCGGTGATCATTCCATCCGATGCCCCTTTTTCTCCCCAATACTGTACAAGATCAGGTAAATCGACATCTGGAATCCTTTGGTCCCGTAAGGCTTTTGTAGAGATTGAGAACAGATGACGACTGGTTAGTGGACAAAAAAACAGAGTCAACCCATCGGGAGAAATGGCTAATCCATCCGACGCCCCTTTATAGGGGGAAGTGGAGCCATCCGGGTTTCGATTCATCAAAATGGTGCCTTCCACTTTCGGTAAAAACAAGGGATCGGGGGAAGTGGCTTGGGCTCCATTTAACCGTCTGAACGCGGTTCCGCTTTCTAAATCCAGGACGATGATTGCTCCGGGTCCTTTAGATGAAGAATCCGTGATATAGGCAGTACCTGCTTTTCCCGCACGAAAATCAAATCGGACATCATTCAGGTAAGTGGTGGGTAGAACCACGTCCTCTGTAAAAGTATAACTTTTTCGGATGGTATTCGTTTTTAAATCGACAGCGACTAATTTAGCCCCCCCTGGAATCGGTTCAGAAAAATGAGGTGCTCCTGTATCGAGTATCCACAGCGTTCCTCTACCGTCCGCCACGATACTTTGGACACTGATCCACGAGCTGGTGATTCTCTCAGGATGAAACACATTGGCTTCTAAACTCGGATAAGGGAACAATTGACCTCCAATGATTTCGGCCACGGTAGCTTGAACATCGTCTCCCCATTTTGGAAAGCAAACAAAAACGCGACCGGTTTCTGACAAACTGACCCCTGTAGGCATGGCTCCATAAAATTGGTGAACCAGTTCTAATTCACCGAAATATCTTTCCATAGGTAGCATCGTTTGCTGTTCTCCTCCACCTATTCGATTCTCTCAGCGGTTGTCTGATATCACCCATATTATGTTGGAAAGGTCCGGGTGTGCGATTTTCATGGGCAGTTCTATAGGGTCAAGATTTTACAGACGGTCAAGATGGGATCTCACATGATCTTTTCCGTTACCGATCTACCCCCCTGCTAGTGCGAGGGGAGCAAAGTGATCCAAGGCCGATGGATGTTCTGTAGGTAGGGCGCACTTTTCACAACGCTGGGGGTGAAGAGAATCTACACTTCAATCCGCTGTCGGGTAGCACCAAGAAAAACCTAATCTATCTGACCCGGCGAAACAGGGAGGAAATGAGGTTATTTCTTATAACTAATCAATAAACTGGTTTGCACTACAGACATCACACTTCTATACAAGTCATGATTTACAGAAATCCATGACTTCCACTTCCTTGATTTCGGTTTTTGGATTAGAATATAATGAACTCGATTCAACCCGAGTTAAGCTCTGATTTCCAGATGACATCCCGCGCGGTAGGTGATTTCACTACCGGGTGGGTTTTTTCACGAATATGGTCCTGGAGGGAAGCCTATGAAGATCGCTCTGATTGCTCACGATCGCAAGAAAGAACAGATGGTTCGGTTTACGATCGCTTACCAGCAGATTTTGAAGGAGCATACCCTGTATGCAACGGGAACTACAGGGCAGCGGATTCAGGAGGCCACTGGGCTGGAACTTCACCGGTTTTTGTCAGGTCCTTTGGGAGGGGATCAACAGATCGGGGCCTTAATGGCGGAAAATGAGCTGGACTGTATCATTTTCCTGCGCGATCCGCTGACTGCGCAACCCCATGAGCCGGATATTCTGGCATTGTTACGATTGGCAGATGTGCACAATGTTCCGGTGGCCACTAATTTGGCGGCGGCTGAGGTGTTGATCCGTTCGATTCCACATGGAGATTTCGATTGGCGACATCTGGTGCACCAACGTGAAGAGAGAGGGGAAGATGAAACCGATGGAAAAATCTGATTCTCAAGTGGAGATCCTCGCTTTTGGCGCTCATCCCGATGATGTGGAAATCGGGGCCTCTGGGATTGTCCTACGCCATACCACCCGGGGCATCTCTGTAGCGATCTGTGATTTGACTGATGGCGAGCTTTCTTCCAACGGGGATGTGATCACTCGTCGGAAAGAGGCCGACCGGGCTTCGGAAATTATGGGGTTATCCGCCCGGTATCGTTTGGGATTCCCGGATCGAGGGCTGGTAGGATCCCCGGAGCAACTGGCTGCAATGGTGAAGTTGATCCGTCGTCTAAAACCGCGGGTGGTGTTGGCGCCTCACTGGGAGGATCGGCATCCAGATCATACCGCCTGCAGTCGTTTGGTTCGTGAAGCGGTGTTTGATGCAGGGATCCGCAAGAAAGCCGCAGAGGATGGACAGGCTCCCCACCGGGTTCAGCAGCTCTTTTTCTATTTCATCAATCACACAGGCCAGGCGGATGTGATTATCGATGTGAGCGATGTCTACCCGCGGAAAAAAGAGGCGATCCTCGCTTTTGAAAGTCAGTTTGTTCCCGGTCCAAACCGGGCGGATACCCCCTTGAACCGGCCCACCTATCTGAGGATGGTGGAGGGACGGGATCAGATCTGGGGACACCAGATTGGAACCATCCATGCTGAGGGCTTGGTATCGGCGAGTGCGATCCCCATGGATCAGCTGATTTGAGAGAGGGAGAGAGCTATGCGTATCGGAATCACTTGTTATCCCAGTCACGGCGGATCGGGTGTGGTAGCGACCGAGCTTGGGAAGGTGATGGCAGAAAGAGGTCATCAGGTACACTTCATCTCCTATGACATGCCTTTTCGGCTAGGGCGATTTCATCATAATATTCATTATCATGAAGTGGAGGCCAACCGCTATGCGGTGTTTCGTTATCCGCCCTATGACCTGGCACTGGCTAACCAGATGGCCCAAGTGGCCAAAATACACCAGCTCGACTTGATTCATGTTCATTATGCGGTTCCCCATTCTCTCTGTGCTTATCTCGCCAAACAGATGGTAGGAGACTCGCTGAAAGTCGTTACCACTCTACACGGGACGGATATCACAGTGATGGCAGAAGATCCTTCCCTCAAAGATATCATCTGTTTCGGAATCCGTGAGAGCGACGTGGTGACGGCGGTATCCGAGGATCTGATCCAACAGACGAGAGAACTTCTCTGTGTGGACAAACCACTGAAGCGAATCTATAATTTTGTGGATCCGCAGGTGTACAAACCCACAGACGTGTCAGATCTGCGGAAAGAGTATGCAGCTCCCCATGAAAAGATCTTATTGCATATCTCCAATTTCCGCCCGGTGAAACGGGTCTTCGATGTGATCCGGACCTTCGAACAGGTAAACCGGGAAGTTCCCTCTCGCCTGATCCTGGTCGGGGAAGGGCCGGACTCCTCCGGGGCGGTTCATCTGGCTCAAGAGCTGGGTCTGGAATCCCGGATCGATTTCTTGGGGAAACAGAATGAAGTGGCTCGATTGATCTCCCTGGCAGACCTTCTGTTACTCCCCTCCTCCAAGGAAAGCTTCGGACTGGTGGCGCTGGAGGCGATGGCTTGCGGTGTGCCCACGGTCGGTTCCAATGCCGGCGGCCTTCCGGAAGTCGTGGTCCATGGCGAGACAGGATACCTGGCCCCGATTGGAGAGGTGGAGACAATGGCCCGCTATGCGATCCAATTACTTTCGGATCCCCAGTTGCATCATCAGTTTGCGGAAAGGGGTCTCCAACGAGCTCGTGAAGAGTTTGGGGCATCAAAAATTGCGGATCAGTATGAATCCCTCTACCAAAGGGTGATTCAACTATGAAGGAAGCCCAGGCTGCTTCCCTTCAGGTATTGAGCAGGTTGGAAAAGGCCGGATTTCAAGCCTACTGGGTGGGAGGTTGCGTGCGGGATGAGTTACTCGGGCAGGAACCGACGGATTATGATGTAGCGACAGATGCTTCCCCTGAAAAGGTTCAGTCGCTGTTTGCAAAGACAGTGCCTACAGGCATCGGACATGGAACTGTGACCGTCCTGATCCATCGACAGCCGGTAGAGGTGACCACTTTCCGGCAAGAAACCGCTTATGAAGATCACCGTCATCCAGGGAAAGTGCAGTTTGTAAAGACTCTGGAAATGGACTTGGCCCGTCGGGATTTTACGATCAATGCGATGGCTCGGGACCGTCGTGGGCATCTGATCGACCCTTTCGGAGGGAGAAAAGATCTCCAATCCCAAGTGGTGCGGGCGGTGGGGGAAGCCGAAGTGCGATTCCAGGAGGATGCCCTGCGGATGGTGCGGGCCCTCCGATTTTGCGCCCAGTTGGGATTCCGGATAGATGAACAGACAAAAAAAGCCCTACTCCGTCAAAAATCCCTCCTGTGTCACTTGGCAGTGGAACGAGTGACACAGGAGCTGGAGAAAATGTGGACGACAAACAAGCCATCCCAAGGGGTTCGGCCGCTATGGGAATTCGGATTGTTTCCGCACCTGCCTCCCTTTTCTTACTGGGAGGATCCTGTCAGCCCCCCCTCTAGCTCCCTGCAGGAGATCGATCGCCCCATTGGGCGATGGGCCCGCTGGGCTTTATTTCTGCACTTGTGTGGAGTTTCTACAAAGAAATCCAGAGCCTGTCTGAGAAGTTTTCGCCTGCCGGCCCGAGACGTGGAAAACATCGCTTCTGTCTACCGATTGGGATCGGATTGGTGCCTCACCCGCGAAGATGTCTATAACGGGAAAATGTTGCTCCTCTCCCATGGAGTAGAAAAACTTTTCTCTGCCTTGGAGACCGCGGCTGCCATCCATCCTTGGGTTTCAGAGGAAGAGAAGGGACTCCGGGAGGCCTTGCTTCGGTGGCAAGAGGAGATGCCAGTGCGCCATCTAGGGGAGCTAAATGTCAATGGCGGGAAACTGATAGAAGCCATGGGACGCCAGGGGGGACCTTGGACCGGGCAAGTACTGGACATCTTGCTGAAAAAAGTGGCTCTCGGAGAACTTCCCAATGAGACCGAGGCACTGCTGGAGGAGGGACGTCGACTTGTCCAGTCGAGTTCGTGAACAGTTGCTCTCTTTTTTCCTGGATAGGCAAGATCATTTTGTATCCGGAGAAGAGATTAGTGATCGGTTGCAATGCAGCCGGACAGCCATCTGGAAACAGATAGAAGAGTTAAGGAAAGAGGGGTATCAGATCGAAGCTCGTCCCAAAAAAGGTTATCGATTGCTTTACCGTCCGGACCGGGTGGCACCGGAGGAGGTCAAACTCCATCTGTCCACAAATCGTTTCGGGCAACAGATTCGCTATCGACAACAGGTGGATTCCACGCAATTGTTGGCCCATGAATGGGCCCGTGAAGGAGTGGAGGAGGGAGCCCTGGTGATCACCGAGGAACAGGTACAGGGCCGGGGGCGATTGGGTCGCACCTGGGTTTCCCCACCTCGTAGCGGAATCTGGATGAGCCTGATTTTACAGCCGTCGATTCCCCTCATCCAGGCTCCCCAACTCACATTGCTCACTTCGGTGGCTCTCACCCGGGCGCTCCGGAAAGCGACGGATTTGGAGATTCAGATCAAATGGCCCAATGATCTGCTGATCCAGGGCAAGAAAATCTGCGGGATCCTGACGGAGACCCGGGGAGAGCAGGATCAGGTCCAATATGTGGTCGTAGGAATGGGGATCAATGTCAACGTGACCGAGTCCAGTTGGCCCGAAGATGTCAAAAAAACAGCCACTTCTTTGGCCATCGAAGGAAAGAGGACTTATCCTAGAGCGCAACTTATCGCCGAGATCCTCAAAGAGCTGGAAGGGTTGTATGATGCTTATCTCATTCATGGTTTCGATCCCATCCGAATCCTCTGGGAGGAGTATGCCGGAATGCTGGGACGCCAGATTCGAACCCTGACTCCTGACGGTCCTGTCGAAGGGACGGCGGTGGGACTGGACTCATCTGGAGCGCTTTTGATCCAGCGAGGGGGGCAGGTGAGTCCAGTTTTTTCCGCAGAAATCGACTATTGAGAAGCGATCGGTTTTCGTTTACCCTAAAGAGGACAGCGGCGGCATCCTTCTGGAGTCGCACGTGTCACCTGGGTTCTTTGGTTTGTTTCATCTGTTCTCAATCTGCTCTGAGCCTATGGGACGGAGACAGAGGTATGGTTGAAAAAGCCACCACCTTTCTGTTCCTATTTGGGCTGAAAAGGTGGTTTTTTAACGGTTTCCACCTCTGACTCCGGAGCATCACACAAGGAGGTTTGTGCCATGTCTGCACAAGGAAAAAGCGTGACGCTTCGGACGCTCAGCCGAATGAAGGCTGAAAACAGCAAAATCGCCATGATTACTGCCTATGACTATCCTTCGGCAAAACTAGCGGAAGCAGGAGGAGCGGATCTCCTCTTGGTCGGGGATTCATTGGGGATGGTGGTGCTCGGATATGATTCCACCGTTCCGGTCACCATGGATGATATGATTCATCATACCCGAGCGGTGACTCGGGGGTCGCAAAGAGCCCTAGTCGTGGCTGACCTGCCCTTTCTGACCGCTCATCTCGATCGGGAGGAAGTATTGAAAGCGGCGGGACGACTCATGCAAGAAGGAGGGGCCCGGGCGGTGAAAGTGGAAGGCGGTGAAGCTGTTCTTCCCGGAATTCGCGCCTGTACCGCTGCGGGAATTCCCGTGATGGGTCATATCGGTTTGACGCCGCAGTCGGTTCATCAATTGGGGGGGTACCGGATTCAAGGAAAAGACGCGGAAACCGCTCAACGACTGTTGGAGGAAGCCCGACAGTTGGAAAAGGCAGGAGCGTTTGCTCTGGTGTTGGAGTGTGTGCCTGATGAAGTAGCCGCCTGGATCACCCGTTCTCTCTCCATCCCCACGATCGGGATTGGAGCCGGGGTAAACTGTGACGGACAGGTTCTGGTTTATCATGATTTGCTTCAGTATGGAAGCGAGATCCAGCCCTCTTTTGTCAAAACCTACGCACAGTTGGGGGAAATAGCCGTCCAGGGCATCCGGAACTATGTACAAGAGGTTCGGGAAGGAAGCTTTCCCGGAGAAAAACACACATTCCGGGCTCCAGCGGTGGTGGATTACCTCACCGGTGAAAGGAAGAACGATTCATGCAGAGAATAAAGACGATTGCTCAGCTCAGAGACCTGCTCCGCCCTCAGCGGGAGAGGCAGCTGGGACTGGTGCCAACGATGGGGTCTCTGCATGAGGGTCATCTCAGTCTGATCCGACAAGCTGCGGCAGAATGCGAACAGGTCGTCGTATCTGTCTTTGTCAATCCCTTGCAGTTTGGTCCCGATGAGGACCTGGATCGATATCCCCGGAACCTGGAGAGGGACTGTCAGTTAGCAGAAGAAGCGGGGGCCGATCTAGTGTTCGCCCCTGGGGTGGAAGAGATGTATCCCGGCGAAGGGAAGACCACGGTTCGGGTCGCAGGTCTGACGGATCGATTATGTGGAGCCTCCCGCCCGGGCCATTTCGACGGTGTCGCTACCGTGGTCTCGAAGTTGTTCCATATCGTGGAGCCAGACCGGGCTTACTTTGGACAAAAGGATGCGCAACAGGCGGCGGTGATCCAACAGATGGTGCGTGATCTCAACCTCCCCGTCCAGATCATCACCTGTCCGACGGTGCGGGAAGAGAATGGTCTGGCGCTGAGTTCCCGAAATGTCTATCTGACCCCAGAAGAGAAGAGGCAGGCCACCACCCTGTATCAAACCCTCCGGGAGGCGACTCGGGAACGGGAGGCGGGGCGGCTGTGCCAAGCTGAGGAGGCGGTCCAGTTTATACGGGAAAGGTTGGAGCAGACCGCAGGTCTCTCGATTGATTACGTGGAAGTCCTCAGCTACCCTGGGCTAGAACCTCTAGAGAGACTGGACGATAGCCCATCGATCGCGGCGGTAGCCGTCTATCTGGGATCGACCCGCCTGATTGACAATGTGATCTGGCCCAAGAGGAGGGAAGAAGATGTACCGCACCCTGATGAAATCCAAAATCCACCGAGCTACCGTAACTGAGGCCCATCTCAACTATGTGGGCAGTATCACCATCGACGAGGATCTATTGGACCAAGTGGAGATCCTGCCCAATGAAAAAGTGCAAGTGGTGAACAATCATAACGGGGCCCGGCTGGAGACCTATGTGATCCCTGGTCCCCGGGGTAGCGGAACCATCTGCCTCAACGGGGCTGCTGCCCGGCTGGTCCAACCCGGCGATACGGTGATTATCATCTCCTATGCCATGATGACCTCAGAAGAGGCGGCACACCACCGCCCTCGAGTAGCCATCTTGGGTGAGGGGAATCAAGTGCAGGAGATGATTGGGGAAGAGGTCCATGGTACGACTATTTAAATGATAAATTAGTTTGCGATACAAACAAGCCCTTTGCCGATTGGCGGCAAAGGGCTTGTTCAGTTGATAGCGGCGAAACTGCAAAGGGCCTATGTGATAAAGAGACTATGGTCCCAAACGGGATTCCCACTCGGTTAAACACCCTGCCAGACCCGGATTGTGAAAGAGGACTCGTCTTTTCATTCGCGACCAGTCTGTTGCTTCCAAAGGTCCGGTCCATGTCAGCCAGGGAGATTCGTACAAAGGTAAAGCATTTTTCAAGAGAATTAACGGCGTCGCAGAAGGACTACCAGGATTCTGTTCAACAAAAGCGACAACAAACGCCCACGTTCCGGGGGTTTTTAATACCCATAGAGTTTTTTCCTTTACCTCTCGCTTCCAGGGCCATGGAGTCGATTTTCCTTCGGCCCACCTCTGAATATATGGCAGTTGATCCTCTTCCAGGGTGGTCAGTACGATCATCTTTTGGTCCTCCCTTGAGATTTGTCTCCTCTGCATACTTTAATCTAGATCCAACCATTCTCCTCCTTTTTCTGCGATTTATGATACCGCCACCGGATCCCGGAAGAAAACAACAGATCATTTTTTTACATCCTGTGGGGAGACTACTTTGAAACCGACAAAGACTGACAGGAGGTGAAACGATGTTACAACCCTGGTTGCAACAAATGCAAACCCATCTGTCCCAGATTGCCAAAACTTATGAAAACGGTACTGTTACCTTGGAAGAGCGCAGTCAGTTGCGGTCGGAGTTTCAAAAAATCCATCAACATACCCATTCTTTATTGGAAGGTTGGGCGGTGTTGGAGGAACAAGTAGCCTCGATTCTTAAGCAACATCCAGAATTGGCTGAGGAGGAAGAGGAAGTTAGCGGGGAGTTTTTCCTCGATAGTCAGGTGGTACAAACCTTTCGCCAAGGGCAGGGGTATTACCAACTGAAGATGTTTGGAGAGGCCCGTCCTTACTTTCATGAGGTGGTGGAACAAGAGCCTGAGTTTCTGTTGGGACGGTTGTACCTGGGTCTAAGCGATTTTCAACAGGAGAAATTGGATGAAGCCCGGCGCCAATTTCAACTGGTGCTCCAAACTTCCGAGGTCTCCCAGTTAAATGCCTTTGCCCACCATATGCTGGGCTGTATCCATGTGCGGCAGCAGGAGGATGAAACGGCGATTCGTCAATTTAAGCAGGCGTTGACTCTGGATCAAGAGAGCGGGGACACCTGGTTCAACCTAGGAGCCTGTTATTATCGTTTGGGTGATTATCATGAGGCGATCCCGGTTTTTTTTCATGCCTTGAGAGTGGATGAGGAAGATTGGGAGGCGATGTATTATCTTTCCTGTTGTTATGAAAAATTGGGGCATCATGACAGTGTATCCTACTGGAGAATGGCCACGTATCAAAAAACTCGCCATCCGGCTGTCGTGGAGTCGATCGCTCATCATTTTGAAGAGCAAGGAAAAACCCAGCAAGCGATTCAATGGTACCGAAAATTGATCTATGCGGATTCCCAAAGGGTGGGAGCCTATCACGGGTTAAGCTGGAATCTGTGGGTGTCAGGAGAGAGTGAAGAGGCCCTCGCGATCCTGAAAAAGGGACTGACTTTGGATCGGGAGAATCAAGATCTCCTGTTTACTTACGTTTGGTATCTTCTGCAGACCGGTGACGCGAACCAGGTGAGAAAGGTGTTCTCCGCTCTTCCACAAGGGCTGATTGAACATCCCTTGTGGCTGGCTCTCCGTTCCCGACTGTCTGTCCATTGTGGGGATTTAGATGAAGCGGAAACCATCGCCCGCCAAGGGATTGAAACTGAGGATACCCTAGCTCGTTCCCTGGGATATTACCAATTGGGACGGGTGCTCCTGGAAAAACAGGATCCCGAGCAAGCCGCGATCTCCTTTCAAAATGCACAGGAGCTTTCTCCCCAGTGGGAAGAACCTGTTTTTTATGAGGGTCTTTGTCATCTGTTGACTGGGCGGAGAGAGCAATCCCGTCAATGTTGGGAAGGAATTTTATCGAAGGCGGATGCTATTGGCCCGTAAGGAGGGATTCATTCATGCATACCATCTGGAAAGGATCGATCAGTTTTGGTCTGGTTCATATTCCAATCCGCATGTTTTCGGCTACCCAGGATCACAGCATTTCCTTCCGCAATCTTCATGAGAAATGCAAAACCCCGATCAAGTATTCCCGGTATTGTCCCACTTGTGACACGGAGGTTCCCTGGGAAGAGGTGGTCAAGGGATATGAATATGCAGATCACCAGTTTGTATTGATGAAAAAAGAGGAATTGGATGCGATCCTTCCTGAAAACCGGAAGGCGATTGAGATCTTGGATTTTGTCAAGCTGGAGGAGATCGATCCCATCTATTATGACAAATCTTATTATCTCGGCCCCGGAGAACATGGGGATCACGCGTATTCCCTGCTACGGGATGCGATGGCCGAAACAGGCAAGATCGGAGTGGCCAAAATCACGATCCGATCCAAACAGTCCCTGGCGGTGGTACGTGTACATCAGAGTTGTTTGGTAATGGAGACAATCTTCTACCCTGATGAGGTCCGGGATGCAGGCCAGGTCCCGGAGGTTCCCGCCAAGGTGGAGTTGCCGGAAAAGGAGATGGAGATGGCCAAACAGCTGATTAATCAGTTAACCACCGCCTTTCAACCTGAGAAGTACCAGAATGAGTATCGGCAGGCGCTGGAAGAGGCCATAGGGAAAAAGGTTAAAGGCGAGGAAGTCGTGGAAGCTCCCGAGCGTCAACCGGAGCGAGTAGTGGATCTGATGGAGGCCCTAAAGGCGAGTCTGGCAGAATCCGGGGGACAGAAGAAGAAACCGCGAAAAAAGAAAACAGCCGCAAGATGACTGCGACTGTCAGGAGCGATCTCCTTTCCAATAGCGAAGGTGGGTTTCTTCCCCGGTGGGACGAGACCGGATCTCCTGTCCCTTTGCATCCCGGAGAATCTCAATCGTCCGATAGTGCTCCACTTCCCACTTTCCCTCCCGGGTAACTCCTTCATACTTCTGACGCACCTCTTGGGATGATGCCGGAGTAGCAGGTTGGCCCATGGCAGGTGCCGACCCCGTCGGTTGCATTTGGCTACGGGCCACCAACAAGCCGATCCACATCAGGTTGACTGCAATCACCGTCACCAATAGCGACTGGATCCAGGTTTGTTTCCATGATGCTTCCATATTTGCCCGCCTCCCGAATAATACATGTCTATGGTCCCTCTCGCCGCTTCATGCGGAGTACAGGAGGAAGATCGGGGAGGCACATCCTAAAAGAAATCGATCAACCACCACAAAGAGACGACAGCCACTGACAATAAAAATGCCACTTCAAACCAATCGGGCTTGGAAGCTTGAAAGTAACGGATCACCCGGTATACTGACCGGACCAAAATGAAAATCAGGGCAATCTGAACCAGAAGTGTTGGCATCCTTATCCCTCCCACTCCATGTTATTCGGTGAGGGGGTTTTTCCATACCATGAGACATATTGAAGATCCTAAAGGCGGGTGAACCCCAGATGAAGTTTATCCCTCCCATGGAACCGGTTCCTCGAACAGAAATTTTCGCATCTGAAGACTGGCTGTATCAGGTGAAATGGGATGGGATCCGCATGCTCGCTTTTTTGCAACCAGGTCAGGTTGAACTTTTCAACCGCAAGCAACGGCGCCGTACTCCCTGGTATCCCGAACTGACCGAGGCCGTGGCCGAACTGGATTGCACCTCTACGGTCTTGGACGGGGAGGTGATCGTCCTTCGTGAGGGACGACCGGATTTTTTCCGGGTGTTAAAGCGAGAACTCTTGTCGGACCCCCACAGACTTCCAGCCATTCTAGGCAAGATTCCCGTGCAATACATGGTTTTTGATCTATTATCCCTGGAGGGACGCAACCTGATGGAGGAGCCGTTAACCAGTCGATTGGAGATCTTGGCTCAGTTGATCCCCCCGAGTTCATCCACCTTGCATCTTTGTGACAGTTTTGATGACGGTCCAGGTTTATGGGAAGCCACCCGCCAGCAACAGTTGGAAGGGATCGTGATGAAAGAACGAAAAAGCCCCTACCATCCAGGGCAGAAACACCCTTCTTGGCAAAAAGTCAAGCACTTTCAAACTCTGACCGCCACAGCGGTGGGGGTATTTACTCGTGACCATCAGGTACAGTCGATTCTGTTGGGAAGGAAAGAGGAGGAGGGGTGGACCTATATCGGCCGTGCGGGCTCTGGGTTGAGTGAGCGGGAACGGAATTTGTTGACGGAAGTTCTCCCCAGCTTAAAGCGAGAATCTCCGGTGGTGGTCAATCCGCCATCTGCTCGGCTCCACACCCTTTGGGTGGAGCCGGTGCTACGGGTGGAAGTCCGATACTTGGAATGGACTCCCCACGGGACCTTGCGTTCCCCCACGGTGATCGGTTTCCGCCTGCCCGCATCATGAAAAAACCCGGCGACAACCGGGTTTTTTCAAGGATTCACCAAAAGAAAGGGGGAAAGGGACGATAGAAGGGAAAGAACGGGCGGTAGAAAGGGAAAGGGCCGAATCCACCAAAGGGGAATCCGAAAAAGGGAAACTGACTGGTCTGCGAATCCCCTCCATTGTATGCCGAGACTGTGGGGGAATAACTATAGGCATCTGCGGGAATGCCGTAGGGGCCATAAAAGTCGCTGGGATCCCCGTTAGGAACATAAGGCATTAAGGGTGAAGGACCTTCAAATTGAGGCTGTTGTTCTTCGGACATCATGATGTTTCCTCCTTGATTGATTTTTCTTCTCTGCAAACACTATATGTCCGAAGTCGATTTTGGGTCATTTGTCCCGGTGGATTTGGGCGGATCGCGATGAGGAGTGGTACCATGAACCGGATTGTGCAAGTCGAAGGAAAGGAGATTTCGATCTCTAATCCAGATAAAAAGTTATTTCCCGGAGTCACTAAATGGGATTGGATTTTGCATTTGAGTCGTTTGGCACCTTGGATCCTCTCCTATGCCCGAGGAAGGTATCTGACGACGATTCGCTATCCGGACGGCGTAGAAGGGGATTACTTTTACCAAAAAAACGCGCCGGCGCATACCCCTGACTGGATTCAGACTGCTCGCTGGAGGGAAGTGGATCACATCCTGCTCCAGGATGCCCCGACTCTGATCTGGCTGGGCAATCTGGCCTGTCTGGAGTTTCATGTCTCCTTCGATCGGGTGGAGCGCCCTGGATATCCCACCGAACTCGTCTTTGACCTGGACCCCTCGGTGGAGGGGTTTGAGGCCGTGATGGAGACAGCACATCTCACCCGGGAGGTGCTGAACTCTCTGGGTCTGGATGGTGTTGTCAAAACCTCGGGGGCGACGGGACTACAGCTGTATGTTCCGATCCAGCCCAAGTATCCTTTTGCAGAGACCCGTAGGATCAGTCATTTTGTCGCTCGTTATCTGCAGGAAAAAAACCCGCGCTTGATCACCTTGGAGCGCCAGGTGAAAAGGCGAGGCAGTCGGGTCTACTTTGATTATCTGCAACATTGGCAGGGGAAGTCTTTGATCACCGTCTATTCCCCCCGAGCTCGGCGGGAGGCCACCCTATCGGTTCCTCTGCGGTGGGAAGAGTTAAAACCGGGATTGACGCCGACACAATTTACATTGAATACAGTCCACCGTCGCCTGAAGGAGGCGGGAGATCTGTTTGCACCGATCGCCCGCCCTGTTGGAGCCTATGACTTATCAGAGATCTTAAACTTTATCTCCCGCCACGAGCCAGAGCCTGTCTGATTCATTTAGTGGGTGGGCATCTTCGCTAGGGGGCTGCGTCTCAAAAATGAATGGAGTTGCCATTGTCCGAAGAAAAGAAGTGGGGTATGTTGGAGGGTGAGGATAGAAAATAGAGGAGGAAACTCATGAAACGGCTCATAACCCAAGCTCGCATGCTGACCATGAAAGAAGGAGAGACCCGGACTCTAGAGGATGCCTGGTTGCTCATCGACGGAGAAAGGATTGCTCAGGTGGGGACAGGAAATCCAAAGATAGACGCGGACGAAGTGATTTCTATGCAAGGGAAATTGATTCTCCCGGGATGGATCAATACCCATGGACATGCAGCGATGACTCTCCTCAGAGGCTTTGCCGATGATCTGCCCTTACAAGTCTGGTTGGAAGAAAAGGTGTGGCCCATGGAAGCGAGATTCGCTCCGCGACAGATCCGATGGGGGACGTCTTTGGCGGTTGTGGAGATGATTCGCGGTGGCACCACCTGTTTTACCGATATGTATGACCATATGGATGAAGTGGCCGCGGTAGTAGAAGAGTCCGGCATCCGGGCCAGCCTATGCCGGGGCGTGATTGGATTGGGCTCCCAGGAGGAGCGCAAGGCAAAGCGACAGGAAGCAGTTCGTTTTGCCCGGGAGTGGAAAGGAGGAGCTGAAGGGCGTATTTCAGTGATGATCGCCCCCCATGCTCCCTACACCTGTCCGCCGGAATATATCGAAGAGTTGGTTGCCGATTCTGCCGAACTGGGGGTTCCTATTCATATCCATATGTCTGAAACGGAAGCGGAAGTGGAACAAAACCAGCGGGATTATCACGCTCGACCGGTGGATCATCTTCTCCGATTGGGGGTGTTTGACCGCCCTTGCTTGGTGGCTCACGCGGTGCATCTGACATCCGAGGAGATTGAGATCTTGGCCGAGAAGGATGTGAAAGTATCCCATAATCCGGGGAGCAACCTGAAATTGGGGAGTGGAATTGCTCCCATCCCCGAGATGCTGAATGCGGGGATTCGTCCTTCCCTGGGAACGGATGGAGCGGCCAGCAATAATAATTTGGATCTGATGGAGGAAGTTCATCTAGCCGCACTGATCCATAAAGGGGCGCGACGGGACCCGGAGGCAGTCCCTGCTGAGATCGCATTGCGCATGGGGACTTCGTATGGAGCGGAAGCTCTGTTTTTGGAGGACCAAATCGGTTCCTTGGAGGTGGGCAAACAGGCGGATCTGATCTCGATCGACCTGAAGGGTGCCCATTTGCAACCCGTGCATGACCCGGTTTCT
Organism: Kroppenstedtia sanguinis; assembly: GCF_050433445.1. NCBI lineage: Bacteria > Bacillati > Bacillota > Bacilli > Caryophanales > Thermoactinomycetaceae > Kroppenstedtia > Kroppenstedtia sanguinis. The sequence goes on from NZ_JBNPXF010000006.1 coordinate 22,833, forward strand.
CATCTCGTTTATGCCGCTAGCCGGGAAGATGTGCAGGATGTCTTCGTGGCGGGCCGTCCTTTGATGCGCAACCGTGAGCTTCTCACTTTGGATGAGGAAAAAATCCGGTTTGAAACCAACCGGGCTTTTGCTGAAATCGCCCAATAGAAAAAAACCGCCAATCGGCGGTAGGGAAATCATGGAAGGGGGTATAGGCAGGAGAAAATTCGTTAAAATACTGGATAGGTTACATTTTCAAATCGATTTCCAGATGGAAACGCAAAGGAATCCTGGACTCCTCTTCAACGGAACCGTTCCTTCTCCTAAAGGCAGGAGAGGCCCAGGACTCCGCTTGCATATAAGCCTGGATCTTCTCCAGCTCTTCACCGGACACTTGGTGTTGCAAGCAATCGCAGATCCATCCGGACGGAAGGAAAGCCTCCAATTGGCTCACCTCCTTGCGTAAGCATAGTATCACCTCGGTGAAATCGGTTATGTTAGCACTTTTTTTCACGTATTCAACGTCCCCTGTCCAGTGGAACAAGGGATTTCGCTTCCCGGCCGTATGTTTGCAATTCCTTTGCAAACATACGGCATTTTTTTGTCTCCCTGGGCTTATCAGTGAGGGTTTTCACTTTCAGGTGATAATCCACATCAGGGGCAAGTAAAATGACAAAAAGGGTGGAGGAGGAAGGGTTTTGCGCAACCGGACCGAGAGGTGTCTGTTGATCGCGATCCTGGTGATGCTTTCCGGGTGCATTCACAAAGATGATGGAACACCAGATGAAAAAAAGCTCCGCTCCCATTTGTTCCGGCACATCGATGCTCAAGTGCAGCAATCGCACTATCCTTTTACCTTGTCTGTTCCCCCCATGCGATTGGAGGGACAGCAACAGGGGAAAGATTGGCTCCTGGAAAGCCAGGATTCAGATGGGAAAGAAAGGATTCGTGTACGGAAAGAAGGGAGCGACATCTTTCTGGTTCGGGGAAAGCAAAAGGAAAAATTGACAGCACGTCAATTCGGTCTTTTATCCCCACGGGATCATCTGTTGCTGGTCAAATCCTCAGGGCTCCAGATTGAACCCTTGTCGAAGAACAAAAGGGGATTGATTGGGGTGCGCGTGGTTTTATCCAGCGAGGAGATCGGAGATCGATTGGGAAAGTGGATGGGAAGCACCTTTGAACAGGGGTCGGCTAACCAAGCCAGTCGAAAGTTCCGAATCCGTTATCAATTGTGGTATCCGCCCCATCAAGAAGGGATCTCCATTCTGAAATTGGAGATTCACCCACAAGCGAAGGATCAACCCCATGAAAAGATGGTTTATCGCTTCGGAAAACCATAAACTCATCATGGTTTTCTTTTTTATTACCATTTATATCCTTAACATCATTAATATATATATTATGATATACTGTGATCATTACGGAAGAACAGAAAACGGTTAGAAAGGGGGTTGGCGAAGGATGCAGATTCGTTGGCCCATCGCGGTTTCGGTATTATTCATTAGTCTTTTAATATTATTCGGTGGATATTTTGGTTTTCAATGGTTTCAGGTGGAAAAACCGATTCGTGATACCGTTCAACAGACGGATCATGTGAAATTGGAGAAGATACAAGTGTCTCCGGAGCGCATTGTCATCCAACTTCGGCCGGATGATCGATTTTTACTGGCTTCAGACTTTATTCCATTGCGTGAAGAGATCCAGACTCATGGGGGCGACCGAAAGCTGGAGATCCAGTTTTCTGACCGACCGGATTCCACCTTGACAGAAGCATGGAATCAGATGGTCTTCGGCGTGAGGGAAGGAATGTCTCACGGACAATATACTCTGATTCCTCAAGCGGTGAAGCAGGTAGCCGAAAAGGAAGGGATTCAATACCGTCTCGGAATGGATAAAAAATTTGTTTATGTGGAACTTCATCGGGGCGGACATTATCTGTATCAAGTGTTGCCCTTGCATCAACCAGAAAGAGAGGTGAAGGATCGTGGGTAAAGGAATCGCACTCGGTGCAGCCTCAGCGATTCTCGTCTTCCTTCTCTATCTAGGATTAAGCCCGTTGCCATTGTTGGTGTTAGCAGCGATTATCGGGATGGCCTGGTATTTCTTTCAGTCCCGTTCAGGTGCACAGATCGGGGTGGGGCGTAACAGAGGGGTGCAACACAAGGGTTCGGTTCCCGATATTTCCTTCGAGGACATCGGAGGGCACGCCCATTCCAAAAAAGAACTGAAAGAGGCTTTGGATTTTCTGATTCACCGGGATCAGATCGATCAGTACGGAATTCGCCCGATCAAGGGTATTCTTTTGTCCGGACCTCCCGGGACCGGGAAAACTTTGATGGCGAAGGCGGCGGCTCACTACACTGATTCCGTGTTTGCGGCTACCAGTGGTAGCGAATTTGTGGAGATGTATGTGGGAGTGGGAGCACAGCGAATCCGGGAATTATTCCGAAAAGCGCGCACCCAGGCACGGAAGAATCAAAAGAACAGCGCCATTATCTTCATCGATGAAATCGATGTGATTGGCGGTCAACGGGAAGGCGCCCAGCATCGGGAGTATGATCAGACCCTCAACCAATTGTTGACGGAGATGGACGGAATTACGACGGACCAGGAGGTTCAGGTGTTGGTAGTTGCGGCCACCAACCGAAAGGATATGCTGGATTCCGCTTTGCTACGTCCAGGGCGTTTCGATCGTCAAATTTCGGTGGATTTGCCGGATAAACAGGCACGAATCTCCATACTCCAGATGCATACCCGAAACAAACCTTTAGCTGAAGATGCCGATATTGAACAAATCGCCTTGGAGACTTTCGGATTCACCGGAGCGCAATTGGAAAGCCTGACCAACGAAGGGGCGATCTATGCTTTGCGGGAGGACAGCCCTCTGATCCGCCACAAACACTTGTCCCGAGCAATCGATAAGGTGATGATGGGGGAGAAAACGGATCGGGAGACCACTCGGGAAGAGAGAGAACGGGTGGCGATTCATGAACTGGGCCATGCGGTGGTTTCCGAATGGGTCCACTCAGGCTCTGTCTCCCAAGTCTCTCTGTCCCCCAGAGGGAAAGCCTTGGGATATGTGCGGCACCATCCGGGACCGGATCGTTATCTGTACACCCGGAAACAGCTGGAGGATCAGGTGATGATCTGTTTGGGCGGGGCTGCGGCAGAACAGATGATTTACCAAAACCGCTCCACCGGTGCACAAAATGATTTCGAACAGGCCACCCGCTATATCCGGACCCTGATGGAAGCGGGACTGTCCGATCTGGGGATCATCGACAAAGATTTGGTGGGCAAGGAGATGTTACATGCGGAATCGGATCAAATCTTGAAAGATCTTTATGAACGGACTGAGAATCTTCTGCAACAATACGCGGGTGTATTTGAAACAGCTTTGCATGTGTTATTGAAAGAAGAGATCTTGTCGGGAGATCAGTTCCGTGAACTTCTCCAATGTGCGGTCCCATCATCGGATCCGGTACACATCAGAGGTTGAATATAAAAAAAACAGCTGGCTTTGGGCCGGCTGTTTTTTTATGACTGTTTTCTATTGACTATAAGAAAAGGATGCATCATTTTGTGGTCCTCAGTCAATGATGCGACAGTGCCAGACGTGTTCCTCTGTAAAGGGTTTCATTCGAGGAATCATCTGAGTGACGGCGGCTGTGGAGCGTAACGGTTTTCCCTTTCATTTTGGAAAAAACGGTTAATCGTCTATTCGTTATCAGCGGGTACAGATGGACTTCCATGTAAACAATACGATGAAGGCTGTGTTAAAATAAGAATGGACCGGGAGAAGGAGAGGAGTAACGACCAGGATGAAACTATCCCATCGAGTTCAACAGTTAACACCCTCAAAAACGATCGAAATCACAAGTATGGCCAATGAATTGAAAAAGCAGGGGCACGATGTGATCGTGCTGGGAGCCGGGGAGCCGGATTTCAATACGCCTGAGCATATCCTGGATGCTGCTGCAGATGCGATGAAGCAAGGATTGACCAAATATACCCCTGCCGGCGGGGTGGTGGAATTAAAGGATGCCATCCGGGCCAAATTCCAACAGGATCAGGGTCTAGAATACAAGCGGGAGGAGATCGTGGTGACTGTCGGGGCGAAACACGCCCTGTATAATCTGTTTCAGGTCATTCTCGATCCTGGTGATGAAGTGATTATTCCTTCCCCTTATTGGGTCAGCTACATTGAGCAAGTGAAGCTGGCCGGCGGAACTCCAGTGATTATCGAAGGCAAAGAGGAGAGAGGGTTTAAGGTGACACCGGAACAATTAGAGGCTGCTGTTACGGAACACACCGTCGCCTTTTTGATCAACAGCCCCTCTAATCCCACCGGTGCAATCTATACTCGACAAGAGCTTCAAGCGTTGGGTGACCTCTGTGTAGAGCATGAGCTGACGGTGATTTCTGATGAAATCTATGAACACCTGATCTACGGAGATGAAAAACACGTTAGCATCGCCACCCTGAGCCCTGAACTAAAAGCCCGGACGGTGGTGATTAACGGAGTGTCCAAAACCTACTCCATGACCGGTTGGCGAATCGGTTATGCGGCAGGGAGCACGCAAATCATCCAGGCGATGTCTGGATTGTCCAGTCACAGTACCTCCAATCCAACGTCAGTGGCCCAATATGCTGCCCTGGAGGCCTTGACCGGAACCCAAGAGCCGGTGCAGAAAATGTTATCTGCATTCAAGGAGCGACGGGATTATGTAGTGGACCGTTTGCAAAGAATCCCCGGTATACACTGTGATGTCCCTCAAGGTGCCTTTTATGTGTTCGCCAACGTGGAAGAAGCGACGCAAAGCGGTGGCTACGAAGATACTGATGCATGGGGAAAGGCTCTTCTGGAGCAGGAAAAAGTGGCGTTGATTCCGGGAGCAGCCTTCGGTTCCCCCTCTCATGTGCGTCTTTCTTATGCCACTTCTCTGGAGCAACTGCAACAAGCGATGGACCGGATCGAAAACTTTGTGATCCACTCTTAAATGCATTCACCCCTTGTCTAGTGAGACAGGGGGGTATATTTTTCTATAGTTACTTGACAAAAGTAAGCCAATTTAATTATTATAGTTAGGTAGGGAAGTGCTATTGAATCTAGGTTTCAAGAATGGGCAATCTTAATAAGGAGGTGAAGTGGTTGCAGTGAACGTGATTACCACGCCCTACATTCACTGCGCTAGCCTGGATTTTTGTACTTAATCCTGGGGTTGAGGTGGGTGAAAAACCCTCCAGCAATGATACATGGGCTATCCGGGTACACCTTGACCTTCATCGATATGTAAAACAACCGGAGCAACCAAATAGGAAAAGGGGAATCTCACATGGCGAACGTGAAATTGGCGATTATTTATTACAGCTCTACTGGAACCAACTATCAGCTGGCCCAATGGGCAGAAGAAGGTGCTAAGCAGGTCGGCGCTGAAGTGAAAATAGTCAAGGTTCCTGAATTGGCACCGATGGCTGCCATTGAAGGCAACCCTGCATGGAAAGCTCACTATGAAGCAACACAAGATGTGCCAGAGGCCACCTTGGGAGACTTGGAGTGGGCGGATGCGATCCTGTTCAGTATCCCGACTCGATTTGGAAACCTTCCTTCTCAGATGAAGCAATTTATTGATACGGCCGGAGGTCTTTGGGCCCAAGGAAAACTGGCCAACAAGGCGGTCAGTGCCATGGTCTCAGCTGGCAACGCCAACGGTGGACAGGAACAGACGGTCTTGTCCCTGTATACCACCATGTATCATTGGGGAGCGATCGTAGTAGCGCCAGGGTACACAGATGATTCGGCTTACAAGGGCGGCGGCAATCCCTATGGAACCAGTGTCACGGTGGATTCAGAAGGAAACATAGTGGAAGATGCCAAAGATGCGGTGATACATCAGGCCAAACGGACGGTCACAGTTGCCGGTTGGATCAAACAAGGACTGCAAGAGTAAATCAAAAACCCGGAAACGCGTTGCGGCGTTTCCGGGTTTTCTTCATCTGAGGCTGTAATCCCCCAGTTTGACAAACTGATAGCCCTGTTTGCGCAAGATGGGGATGGCTTCTTGCACCCCTGCAGAAGTTCCGCTTCCGGGGCGGTTCATATGGAGAAGGGCGATTGAGCCGGGACGGGAATGAAGGAGTGCCTGTTTCACTTGATGGGAATTATAAGTGCCCCCGGCGTCACCCAAGATATCAAAATTGACCGCTTGGATTCCCAACTCGGCAGCTGCCTTTACCGCTATGTCATCATAGTAGGCGGTGCCGGAACGGAAAAATTTCGGCGGCTTGCCGGTCATCACGCTGATTTTGCGATGGTTCACCAGAATCTCATCCAGTACTTCCTCTAGATTGGCTGTTCCCCGGATACCATAAACCGAACGGCCGTCGACGGATAGCGGACGATGCTCGGTGCCGTGATTGGCGATTTCAAACAAAGGGTGGGCCGCCAGTTTGCGGAATAGAGAAGGGTGAGCATCGATCCAGCGCCCGTTGATAAAGAGCGTGGCGGGAATCTCTTCCCGTTCCAGATAGCGGATCAGCTCTTGGTCTACTCCGTTTCCCTGGATGCCGCCGCAAGCATCAAAGGTGAGGGCGATCACCTTCTCCTCGGTGTCTAACCTCTGTTTCACACCAGGGGTTTTCTCGCCCCAGTGTTTCGGATGTTGGTGTTGGTAGGTGGAAAGCACCTGCCGAATTTCTTCTTTGGACAAGGGATCCCTGGATAGCTCCTCACTTTTTGGCTTATCCAGGGATGGACTCTCTTTAGTTTCGGTTTTGGAATCCTCTGGCGTCTGTGCTTGTGGCAGAGTGCAGGCACAGACGCTTATGACCAGGACGGTCCAAACGAGTCCAGCCCGGATCCATAGTTTCATCTTTTTCACCCCATCTAAATGACGATTGGACATGGATATCATACCGGCTCAAATCCAAGCGGGCAAGCAGGGAACCCGGGGGTGATTTACAACCAGTGGACTTCTCCTGTATATTAAATCTAAACAAGTATAGGACATCAATACCGAGGGATGCCTAGAGACTGCATCCCTCGGTAGATTACGTAAATGAGGGAGATCGATGAAGCGATTAAAAGCCTACCGCTTTCCATTGCTATTGTTGGCTTCCGTGGTCGCAGGCAGTGTGGCGGGATGGTTTTTGGGGCCGAAATCCGTGGTGTTGAAACCCTTGGGAGATATTTTTCTCAATCTGTTGTTCACGGTAGTGGTGCCGCTGGTGTTTGTTACGATCAGCAGTTCCATTGCCAACATGGGAACATTGAAACGATTGGGACGGATTATGGGTACTTTATTGTTGGTTTTTGTCTTGACCGGAATTATCGCGTCCGTGGTGATGCTATTTAGTGTTCAATGGTTCAATCCAGGGGAAGGTGTATCGGTATCCCTGGGGAAAGAAGAGAGTCCTGAAAACTCCTTGACTTTATCGGAGCAGATCGTCCAGGCACTGACTGCTCCAGATTTCAAAGATCTTTTGTCCAAGGAAAATATGCTCGCCTTGATTCTGTTTGCGATACTATTTGGTACGGCGGTCAGTATGTCGGGAGAGAACGGAAAAACCGTCGCTCGGGGACTGGCAGCCTTGTCTGAAGTTCTGGTCAAGTTGGTTGGGGTGATTATGTGGTTTGCCCCGGTGGGGTTGGGATCTTACTTCGCTTCTCTAGTAGGGGAATTTGGCCCCAGTCTGGTGGGTTCCTATTTAAAGGCAGTCGCGGTCTATTATCCTGTAGCTGTTCTTTATTTCTTAGTTTTTTTCAGCTTGTATGCTTGGGTGGCAGCTGGAAAAATTGGTTTCCGGAAATTTTGGTCTAACATTTTTCCCTCCGCAGTCACCTCATTGGCCACCGGTAGTAGCGTGGCATCGATCCCAATCAACTTGGAAGTGTCACGAAAAATCGGAGTTCCCCCGGATATCCGGGAGATGGTGATTCCGATGGGAGCCACCCTCCATATGGATGGCTCTTGCTTGAGCGCCATTCTGAAGATCTCATTTTTGTTCGGATTGTTCCAGATGCCTTTCCATGATATCCAGGATTATTTGACAGCGATCCTGGTAGCCATCTTTTCCGGAATGGTGATGTCGGGAGTTCCCGGTGGGGGATTCACAGGTGAACTCCTCATTGTCAGTCTGTATGGATTTCCCCCGGAAGCCCTTCCCGTCTTGGCTGTCCTGGGGACCTTAGTGGATCCGGTGGCGACGATGGTCAACAGCGCGGGAGATACTGTCGCCGGGATGCTAGTCGCGCGATTTGTGGAGGGGAAAGAGTGGATCCAGAAAAAATGGGAGAACGTTCTTGTGTGAAGTAACAAAAAAGACTCGGCCTACAGGCCGAGTCTTTTTTGTACCCTTAGATGAGTCTTTTCATTCCAGCTCCCGGAACACCCCGATCACTTTGCCGAGGATGGTCACCTCCGGTAGCCGGATCGGTTCCATGGTATCGTTCTCAGGTTGTAGTCGGATGTTGTCTTTCTCTTTGTAGAAACGCTTCACGGTTGCTTCGTTCTCGGGGGTCATAGCTACAATCATGTCTCCGTTGTTCGCCGTTTTTTGTTGACGGACTACGACATAATCCCCGTCCATCACTCCGGCGTTGATCATACTATCTCCACGAACAGACAGGATAAATGCCGAATGATCCGGACCGACCATCCGACGGGGAACGGGAAAATACTCTTCCACATTTTCCACGGCAGTGATCGGCTCCCCAGCGGTCACTTTTCCAACGAAAGGGACCATCATCGTCTGGGAGGAAAGATCGGGAATCAGATCATTTGGATCCAGTACTTCGATGGCCCGGGGTTTAGTGGGGTCCCGTCGAATCAGCCCTTTTTTTTCCAGTCGATTGAGGTGTCCGTGGACGGTGGAGCTGGAGGCTAGTCCAACCGCTTCCCCAATTTCGCGGACGGAGGGGGGGTATCCCTTTTCTCGCACTTCCTGTTTTATGTAATCTAAGATGGCCTGTTGGCGTGACGACAATTGACTCAAATGGCTCATCCCCTTTCCTTGGCTCCCGGTTTCGCTGATGAGTTATTTTCTACAAGTATACATGATGTTTGGCAAAAGAACAAACATCAGTTCGAATCGTGCCAGAACATACATTTCCATCATAAATGGACCCGGATCCACATAGCTTGTACCATCATCCTCCGGAGGGAGAGATCTCATGTTCAGGACCCGACGAATCGTTCTTGTGGTTGAAACTCTTGCCCTCGTAGTCGTCATCGGCTGTTGGTTTCAAGGGATGGGAAATGCGGAAGGGCAGACTCCATATCGCGTGATCCAAGTCCAATCCGGGGATACTTTGTGGGGGCTGGCGAGAAAACACGGGGATCCGAGACGGGATGTGCGAGAGACCATCACAGTGATTCGGGATGTGAATGGATTGAAGGAAAGCGATCTCCTACCCGGTCAGAAACTGAAGGTTCCGATGAGCGTCAAAGAAGAGGCCCCTAACGACTGAAGGGCCTCTTCTTGGGCAAGGCTAACGGTATCGGATATAGGTGATCTCTTTTTTTAAATCTCCCAATCCTTCTATAGCATGAAGGACAATAACGGGTACGATATCATCTTTGGTGGAGTCGGAGAGGGCCAGCTTCACCAGCTTGATATCATGATAGATAAAGGAAAAATCGATTCGATGGACGACGTCTTCTGAATGAATGGATTCTTCCACCCGGCGTAGATCATGACTCAGCTTATTCAATTTGCCGATCAAGCGTTGTTTCATCTCCCGACTCAGTTTGTAGTTAGAGTAGTTCTCCACGGTGATCTTGTATGTGTCCGAAATCTCGTCCAGGATCTTCATCCCTTTTTCTTCTTCAAAGCGATCGATGTAGTTTTGTGTCCGCATCTGCTGGTATCCCGAGTGGACTACCAGCGTGGCGACGATGACGAACAGATAGATCAGTCCTGTGCGTAAAATTGACCTCCACTTTTCGTTCACTGGGTCCCCTCCCGCTTCCACTGCTTTGTCCCTATGTATATGGACAGGGGGAGAAGGTTAGCACAACAATCGGATTATAAAACAAGCCCCTTTAAGGGGCTTGTCATTTAGCGATATCCGAGATAATGGAGAGTGTCCTGAATCGACTGCTTACCTTGATCGATGCAATCGGGGATCCCAATCCCACTATAAGAGGCTCCCACGGGGAAAAATCCGGGCAACTGCTGACGACAAGTCTCCTCCATACGTTTCAACCAGTCGGCATGACCCACCGTATATTGGGGCATCGCTTCCCGCCAGCGGGTGATATGAGTGAATGTCGGATCCGCTTCGATTCCTTGGATCTTTTGCAAATCCGTGCGAACCCGATCCAGGATGTATTGATCTGTTTCTTCCACAATCGAATCATTTCCAAAACGTCCAACATAACAACGGATGAGTGCTTTACCTTCTGGTGTGGTGTGGGGCCACTTTTTGTGGGTCCAGGTGCATGCGGTGATGGTGGTATCCTCCTTGCGCGGGATAACAAAGCCTGTCCCATCAACATCTTCGGGCAATGCTTCGCGGTCATATCCCAGGATCACCGTAGCCACTGAAGTGGAGGTGACCGGATGGGGATGTTCCGGAAGTTCTCCTGTCGTCGGGAGAAGATGCTTCATCACCGGAAAAGGAACGGCCATGATCACAGCATCAGCCTGGATCACCCGCCCGGAGCGAAGAACCAACAGATATCGGTCGCCTTCCTTGATGATCCGTTGCACCGGGTTTCCTGTGATCACCGTTTCTTCAGGGAGTTGGTCTTGGATTGCTTCCACCAGACTTTCCAATCCCCGTTTTAAGGTAAGAAATTGCCCCTGGGGTTTTCGGTTCTCAGTTTTGCGCCGGGACCGATTCTTCATGGTGGCTAGGATCAGACTGCGATGTTCCTGTTCCATTTGCGCGAAATTGGGAAAGGTAGCCTTCAAACTTAATTGATCGAGATCTCCGGCGTAGATCCCGGACAATAGAGGTTCGATGAGATGATCCACCAATTCATCTCCGAAGCGTCGACGAAAGAAGGCACCGACAGAGACATCCTCTTTCCCTTTTTTCTTGGGCAGTACCAAGTCCTGTGCAGCGCGAAATTTTCCGGAGACGGAAAAGAGTTCAGATCTTACAAAAGGAGTGAGCCGGGTGGGGATTCCCATAACGGCCCCCTCCGGCATCGGTAGCAACTGGCCTTGATGAAGTATAAAGGATTGGCCGGTTCGGTTACGGACCAGTTCTTCTTTCAGACCGAGATCGATGGCCAGTTGTTTGGCGGAAGATTTTCGTTCCAGAAAGGAATCCGGTCCCATCTCCATGGTAAATCCGTTGTTTCGTTCGGTTTTCACCTTCCCGCCCAGACGTTCTTCCCCCTCAATTAATGCGAGATCGATGGGGAGGGAGTGTTTTTCAGCTTCTCTTTGCAGATAAAAGGTTGCGGACAGCCCGGTGATACCACCGCCAACTACAGCAATTCGCGATCGTTTCATAAGCAACCCCTTCGAATTTCGTTCCACCTCTGAGTGACAATATCAGCCAGGCACTGGATAAACTCCGGCTTGGCATTGGGCATCGGCGGTCGATGGTAGTCTGCTCCGATTTCATCGCAGACGACTTTGCACTCATAGTCATTATCATAAAGGACTTCTAGATGTTCTGCCACAAATCCGAGGGGACAATAGATAAAAGAGGTGTATCCCTTTTCCTGGTGGAGATCCCGAGTAAGATCCTGGACATCCGGCCCTAGCCAAGGTTCTGGCGTGTTTCCTTCGCTTTGCCAACCGATAGCATAGTTGGAAATCCCGGCTCCTTCAGTGACTAGCCGGGCGGTCTCTTCCAGCTGTTGCGGGTAGGGGTCGCCGGCTTGCAATATTTTTTCGGGCAGGGAATGAGCGGAAAAAATCACAACGGTTTGGTCATGTTTTTCTTCCGGGATGCCAGCATAGGTGTCTTGAATTTGTTTTACCCAGTAGTCGATGAATAAAGGATGATCGTACCAGCTGTCCACAGTGTGGATCTTAGGGCCCTTCAGTTGATCCGCTTGCTCCTGCGCTCTGCTATTGTAAGACTTGATGCTGAAGGTGGAGTAATGGGGAGCGAGTACCAGGCTGATGGCCTCTTGGATACCGTCATCTTTCATTTTTTGCACTGTATCTTCAATAAAGGGATCGATATGTTTTAGACCCAGGTAGCTGCGGAATTCCACATCGTCATGAATCTCGTTCAGCCGTTTCTCTACAGCTGCCACTTGTTGATCGGTGATTTGGGCCAAGGGGGAGATCCCGCCGATCGCTTGATACCGATTTTTCAAATCCTCAAGGAGTTCCGGGGTGGGTTTTCTGCCGTGTCGTATGTGTGTGTAATAAGGTTCAATCTCATCTGTGTTATGGGGCGTACCATAGGCCATCATCAGGAGTCCGATTGTCGGTTTCGACATGGACGACACCTCATTTCTGTGTATATTCATGGGTGAATTGGGTTAAGCGTTGTAAGGTTTCCACGGGGACCTCAGGATAGGTTCCGTGACCGAGATTGAATATGTGTCCGGGAGTTTCCATGCCCTCATCCAGAATTTCCCGAGCTTTTTTTTCGATTAGCTCCCAAGGAGCCAACAAAAGGGAGGGATCCAGATTTCCCTGGAGAGTCTTTTCTATTCCTAGTTGCCGTGCTTGCCGGATGGATGTTCGCCAGTCCAGGCCGATCACATCCACAGGGAGTTCATTCCATTCCTGCAACAGATGCCCAGCTCCGACCCCAAAATAGATGAAGGGAACGTCGGTGGTCGCTTTCAAGCGGGAAAAAATCCGATGCATCACCGGAGCTACATAGGTGTGGTAATCAGCGATGTTCAAGGCTCCCACCCAGGAATCAAAGATTTGGACTGCGTGAGCGCCAGCGGATATTTGAGCTTCCAGGTAAGTCACAGTAAGGTCTTCCAGTTTCTCCATCAGGATTGCCCAAGTTTCAGGCTGGGAGTACATCAATCCCTTGGTTTGATGATAATTTTTGGACGGACCTCCTTCGATCAGGTAGCTGGCGAGAGTGAAAGGGGCTCCAGCAAATCCAATCAAAGGGACATCTAATTGCTCGGAGGTTAACATATGGATGGATTCCAGCACGAAGGGAACATCCCGTTGGGGATTCAGGCTTCGGATCTGATTCGCATCGGCAGAATTTCTCACGGGATTGGAGATGACCGGTCCCACTCCGGACTTGATCTGTACATCTGCTCCGACGGGCTTTAAGGGAGTCATGATATCGGCAAAGAGGATGGCAGCATCCACTCCCAGCTGTTCCACGGGGAGGCGAGTAACTTCGGCACATACTTCCGGTTTTTCGTTCATCTCAAAGAAGGAGTACCGTTTTCGAATTTCCCGGTACTCCGGTTGGTATCTCCCGGCTTGGCGCATATACCAGACGGGGGTGTAAGGAACAGATTCTCCGCGACAGGCTTTGAGGAACGTATCATTAAATGATTTTCTTATCATAAGACCACACCTTCCCCTATTAATAACTATTATAAACTACCTTCAGTAATACCATAACGTTTCCCTACGATACTATACAGATCCAAAGGCAAAGTGTCATGAAATCTCCCCGGTTTCACCCGGAGGGGAGGAAACAGAAAAACCGGCGGGGACTCGCGCCGGTTTAATCATACCGTATTTCAAAGGTATGGAAGTGAGTCGGATTCCTCTGTTCCCTTTGGATTCGACTCACTTTGGAGGCGGGACTTCCTTTTTGGACTGCTTTCAAAAATGGTTCCAACATTTCGGCAGGCCCTTGGGCATCGATCTCCACGGTTGCATCAGACCGGTTTTTCACCCAGCCCAGAATACCGTGCTCCTGTGCAACTTTCTGGGTGTAATAGCGAAATCCGACCCCTTGGACCCGTCCATGAACAATGAGATGCATTCGTTTCAATGGGATATCATCCTTTCCGAAATCTCCCTCATTCATACCCATTCACCCAACCGATCGAGGGCATCATCCTTCTCCGAGTCGATCACATGGGTGTAGATCTGGGTGGTTTGGATGCTGGAGTGACCCAAGATCTCCTGCACCACCCTCAGATTCTCTCCGTTGGAAAGGAGTAGCGTAGCCAAGGTGTGGCGCAATTTATGAGGGGAGATGTTGGCAGCTTTTGGCGGAAGGTTAGCCTCCCGGACGTATTTTTGCAATGCTTCCGAAACCCCTTTACGGCTCATGCGGGTGCGATTTTTATTGAGGAAGAGGGCTTGTTGATGCTCAGGGGGAATCCCCACTTCGGGCCGCAATTCCATATACCTGCGGAGTCCCGTATAAGCCGCCGGGTTCAGTTTCAGCATTCGTTCCTTGCCGCCCTTGCCCAGTACGATCACCCGGGCGGAGGTGGCATCGGATTGGATATTGTTCAGATTGAGACTGACGAGTTCGGAGACTCGCATTCCAGTGTTGAGTAGGATCAGGATCATGGCCCGATCTCGGGCTTCATACCAGAGGAAACGACGTCTTTTTTTGTTTTGGTGGTATGATCCGATGGCTTCGATCAGCCGTAGAGCTTCTTCCCGGGTGAGGAACACCGGGACTTTCTTTCGGTTGCGGGCTTTTAAAGTGGCATCCTCATACTCTTGCATCGGGTCCTTATCTAGGACGTCATTTTTCACCAGGTAACGAAACAAAGACCGTAAAGAAGAACGCTTTCTTTCTTTTCCCGCTCGGGTATTTTCTCGGAAGTGTTTTCTTGGCACTAGATTTTCCGTGATTTCCCCGGTGGAAGGATCTCGCTTTTTGACGGGCACCCACACGGTGCGTTCATAACCGTTTTCGATGTGACGAAAAAAACGGCGCAATATCCGTGGTGTGACAGATTCCAGATTCACTTCTTTTTCCTTCAGAAAGTCAAAGAAGAGGGAAAAATCATAGGCGTAATTGGCAATGGTCTGTCGGGAGCGCTCGGCGCTGATCATCTCCAGAAAAAACTCCTGTACATCATCGGGAAACTGGATGATGATCCGATTGATATTCTCCGGCAGTCGCCGAGAGAAGGGATGGGAGGACAGCTGATTTCACCCCTTTATTAGTTACATCAGTTAAAGGTATATCACATGATTTGCTGGTATGACAACCGATCAGATCCGAGAATCCCCCTAACTTCCGATAATAGTAGCTTACCGGAAGTTAGGGAAGTAGGTGATTTAGAGCCAAGAGGGAGGAAGCATCGCTCCTGAAAACGCCCCTTTTGCTGGTCGAGAGGGAATTTGGAGATCGCGTGAGAAAAAGTCTCGTTTTAAGTGAGGGGATAGGATCATCGATCGAAGAAGCATATTTTGTTTTTTCCTCGATGGGATCGATCCATCTCTTAAAATCGGGTATCAGGAAAATGGTAGCCTTTTGATTCCTGAATATGGTTGTTTTTTTCTCTGTGATGGGAATTTATAGGCTTTCAATTTCGCGTTTTAAGGGGTGTTTATTTTGACTTAAGGGTAATTGTAAGCCCTCGGATTTTCAATCCGAGGGCTTACTAGATTTACTGATTCGTCTTTTCCAGTATGTTTTTTATGTCTCTGATTTCATTTTCCATCGATTCCATCCGATCGACTAATGGATGAAGTGCTTTTTCTAACATTGCCTGAAGTCGCTCCTGTTTTTCGGTCTGATCCATTTTTGTCCCTCCTTTAGATCCATCTTTAGCTTAAATAATCAAAGGAAGACTTTCTGTGATTTTGATCACACTTTTGATTCATCGGAGAGATATGGAATTGTCATGGGGATGTGAAGATAACTTGTGTTTTTTGCGGCTCCGAAAGGAAATATATAGGACTTCTATTTTGCGTTTTGCAGTAATCACGAAGAGTCCGTTTGTAGGAAAGTTCCTCGCAATGTAATTCAAAGATAAAAATTTGTTTTATTGAATTTGACAAATTACGATATATCGCTTACTATCTGTATTGCGATATATCGTTACCGCGGCAAAAAATGTACAGGAGGTTTATGAAATGATTAAAAAAAACGATATGATGCAACAGTCCACGGAAACAAACGAAACCTATACGACATCCGTACTTGTGGTTGGAGGGAGTTTGGTCGGCTTATCGATGGCAATGTTCTTAGCTTCGAAAGGTGTATCGACTGTGGTCGTCGAGCGACACTCGGGAAGTTCATCTCATCCGCGTGCTACAGGCTTCACGCCACGGACGCTGGAGCTCTTTCGTTCGGTCGGTATCGATATCGACAAGAAAATTGCCCAGGTTCCCGCGAACTTTCGATTGCGCCGGGTGCGAGTCGAAAGCATTACCGGGGAATGGTTCGAAGAATCCGAATGGACACCTGAGAAGCAAAAGCTGCCCCGTATCGAGTATTCTCCATACAGAGGTGCCGCTATCGCGCAGGATAATCTGGAGCCTATTCTTCGTGATAAGGCAGTAGAACTTGGCGCCGATGTAATGTTTAATAATGAACTAATCAATTTCGAACAGAACGCTAACTGTATAACAGCCTCAATTCGCAACCGCGACGATGGAAGTGAGTATACGATCCGGGCGGACTACCTTGTCGCAGCAGACGGATCGCACAGTCCTGTTCGCGAGAAGGTAGGAATCGGTCGTGATGGACGCGGCTACATGAGAACGGTGCGTAGTGTTTTGTTCCGCGCCCCACTTGAAGAGTACCTTGAGGAGGGAGTCAAACAGTTCGAAATTGACCAGCCGGAATTGAGTGCATTTCTCACCACCTATGATGATGGTCGCTGGGTTCTGATGTTTACCGACGATAAGGAACGCGATCGAGACGAACTCCTTAATGAGATCCAGAAAGCAATCGGCCGCTCGGATCTCGATATCGAAATCATCACAACAGGGCGTTGGGAGCAAACCGCGCTCATTGCGGACAGCTTCTCCTCAGGTAGAGTCTTCCTCGTTGGCGACGCGGCGCATACCCTACCACCCACCCGAGGTGGCTACGGGGCGAACACTGGCATCGAGGATGCCCATAATCTAGCATGGAAACTGTCCTCGGTCCTTTTGGGTGAATCGAAAACGCAACTGCTTGATACTTATGATTCCGAAAGGCGCCCGGTAGCATGGCTTCGGCACAACCAGACCTTCGCTCGGCCTGATTATAAGTCCTATGCGTCCAAAGCGGAAGACAACGTGCAAATCATCGACGACGATGCAATAGAGTTTGGGCAACTGTACAGATCCACAGCGGTGATCGGCACTAACACCGAAATGCCTCTTGCTTTGCGTACCGAACAGTGGCGGGGCCAGCCTGGGACACGGGCTCCACACTTTTGGGTAATCAAGGATAGTGAGCAGCTATCCACACTCGACCTGTTCGGACACGGCTGGGTGTTGCTAACAGAAGATGGTCGTTGGTCTGCCGTCGCAATAGATGCCAGCGAAAAGACAGGAGTTCAGGTAGAGTGCTTTCGCATCGGCATTGATGTGGTGCCGTCCAATTCAGAAATGTTCCATCAAGCGTTTGGTTTGAGGTCTACCGGTGCCTCCCTGATTCGACCCGATGGATACGTAGCCTGGCGTACCGTTGATATGCCAGATGACCCAAGTGATGAGCTGACCCATGTCCTGGGGTACGTGTCATCGCTCGCACTCCGAACAAAAAGTAAATGATAGGGCACTCTTGACAGTTTGCGATATATCGTTTATTATTTAATAACGATATATCGCAAACCAAAAAACACCGATGGACAAGCTTGAAATCATGAAAGGAGACTTAAAATTGACAATTACTCTTAACCACACCGTAGTATTTGCGAAAGATAATGAAAAAGCTGCACGCGAATTTGGCGAGAATATGGGTCTTAACCTTGCGGGTTATGAAGGGATTGACAATAAGTTCGCAGCGGTTCGCGTCAATGAGGATCTCTCTGTATTTTTTATGACAATCAAGGAAGATACCCCACAGCAGCATTTGGCTTTCAGTGTTGATGGATCTACTTTTGACCAAATTCTTGACCGACTTCGTGAAAGGAATGTCACTTTTGGGAACAGCCCGCGTAAACCGGACAATCAACGCACGGATCACCCATTTGCTGCTCGTGGATTGTTCTGGACCAATTTGGATGGTTGCCTTGTTGAAGTCATGACCGATGAGTCGTAATCAATTCCGTAGTTCTTTCAGAAAAAAAGGCGCTTCAAAATAGAGAAGCGCCTTTTTCTTGATTAAGTGTTGGTTTGAGATTAGGTCTCTTTGACGAATCCGCATTTATAAAACACTTTGCGCATAGTGTAGTTATCCTGATCTGCTCTTGGATCGGGATTTGAGTAGTAATACCTGAATTCAGATGTAGAAAGCAGATCAAATCCTCCGCTTCATTTCGGAATTCGGAAAAGTCAAGATCGGCCTATCTATCCTCCTTATTTTTTTATTTTAATTCAATTTATTAGGATCTCAAATCTTCGTTTTAAGAGGGGGTTATTTGGCGTCGAAGGTAAATATCCCTGATATATTTTCAATTTTGATTGGTTAGTGATCACCTAAATTCACTATGCCGTAAGGAAAGAAGAACGTTGGTTCGAAGGGAAGGTTGTGATTAAATATGAGTAGGGAGTGGGAGGTGAGAGAATGGAAATCACTAGAGTCAATCATGAAGTTTCTGTAGAAGTTCAGGAAATATTACAGAAAGCCAAGGATTATACCCGACAGTCTAAAGCGGTCAACACGACACGGAGTTATCGGGCGGACTGGGTAGACTTCACCGACTGGTGTCAAAAGCGATCTTTATCTGCTTTACCCGCAGAACCGCAGACCGTCGCTTTGTATCTGACGGACTTGGCAGACTCCAGAAGAACTTCTACGCTGCAGCGACGTCTGGCTGCCATCAGTCAGGCTCACCAAGCGGCGGGTTATGATTCTCCGACGACGGGTTATGTGGTGCGAACCGTCTGGGCGGGGATCCGCAGAGCCAAAGGGACCTATCAGGAAGGGAAGGATCCGATCCTGGTAGAGGATCTCAGACTGATGGTTAGCCAACTCCCGGATACCCTGACAGGCAAGAGGGATCGAGCGTTACTGTTGGTTGGATTTGCCGGCGGCTTTCGGCGTTCGGAGTTGGTATCCATCAACCGTGAAGACCTGCAAACGGTCCCCAGGGGATGGGTCATCCACCTGCGTCGCTCCAAAACCGACCAAGAGGGAAGAGGGGAGAAGGTAGGGATTCCCAGGGGGTCCCGTCCGGAAACTTGTCCGATTCGGGCTTTGGAAGCCTGGCTGTCTGCATCCGGGATCACCGAGGGTCCAATTTTTCGACCGATTAACCGACATGGTCAAGTGCGGCCCCGGCGGCTGAGTGACCGATCGGTGGCGCTGATTGTAAAGAAAAACGTAGAAGCGATCGGCTTGGATCCAAACCGATTTTCCGGCCACAGCTTGCGTTCCGGGATTGCCACTTCAGCTGCGATGGCTGGAAAAGATGAACGGGCTATCATGAAACAGACCCGACACAAATCGACGAGCATGGTCCGCCGCTATATCCGTGACGGAGAATTGTTTAACGAAAACGCCGCTTCGGATATCGGGTTGTGAAGCGAAGATGTCTATGATTTGAACTTATTGCAGATCGTTTGTTTTGGATCTGACAGTTTCCTTGGAATAAATATTACAGGGGCCACCTATAAACGGTGGCCCCTGTTCTTGACTGAAATCCTTCCGATGGTTCGGAGCGGAGATGTTGATACTCGCTAGGTGTCGGCTGGTATTGATTCACTTCTCAGAAAATCCAAAAAGAGACTGGATTCAACCCGTGTCTGTAAGAGATCGTTGCAATGCCGAAATGGATGAATACTCTTCTTCTAACAGCCTGGAGACCCTGATAAAGATCGGCATGATTTGCTCATAGACTGCCACCGCTTGGGGGTTCGGCTGATGAGCGTGAACTTCACCCACCATATCCTTCACTGCAGAAAGAGAATCGATTTGTCCGGATCCGTATAATCCGAGGACGGCCGCTCCCAAACATGAGCTTTCAAAGCTCTTTGGAATGACAACTTCTTTATTAAACACATCTGCCAACATCTGCCTCCACAGCTCGGAACGAGCGAAGCCGCCTGTGGCCAGGATCTTTGTCGGTTCCCCGGTCAATTCAGTCAAAGCGAGTAGAACACTGTACAGGTTCATCGTGATTCCTTCCAAGACCGCACGGATCATATGCCCTTTTTTATGGTGCATGGCTAGCCCGAAAAAAGAACCCCGTGCATGTGCATTCCACAGGGGAGCGCGTTCCCCTGACATATAGGGATGGAAGATCAAACCTTCTGATCCCGGGGATACCTTGGATGCCATCTCCGTCAACAGATCATAAGGATCCTTTCCTATCTCTTTGGCCATTTGCGCTTCCATGGGTGCCAATTCGTCCCGCGCCCAGCGGAATATCATGCCGCCGTTATTCACCGGCCCCCCGATGACCCAGTGGTGATCGGTTAACGCATAACAAAAAATTCTCCCTTTGGGATCGGTGACCGGCTGATCGGTGACTGTCCGAATGGCACCGCTGGTGCCGATCGTCACAGCTGCGACTCCAGGGTCGATGGCGTTCACCCCCAGATTGGAAAGAACACCATCACCGGCTCCGATCACAAAAGATGTATTCGAGGGAAGTCCTAGTTTCTCGGCATACTTAGGCGTCAGACCTTTAAATGTGGCTGTGGTTGCAACCGGTTGGGAAAGTTGTTCCTTGGTCACACCTGCGAGCCGGAGCGCCCCCTCATCCCAATCCAATTTTTCTAAATGGAACAAACCCGTGGCTGAAGCGATGGAATAATCGATGACATATTCCCCGAATAAACGGTGGAATACATACTCTTTGATAGAGATAAACTTTGCCGCCTTGCTGAACAAAGCCGGGTGTTCATTTTTCAGCCATACCAGTTTGGCGAGAGGGGACATGGGGTGAATAGGGGTACCTGTTCGCAGATAAATCTCATGTCCTTGCCATTCCTCTTTTATTCGGTCTGCCCAGTGAGCGCTTCGTTGATCCGCCCAAGTGATCGAAGGCGTCAGCGGCTTTCCCTCCACATCCACCAGGATCAAGCTATGCATCGCGGAACTGAAAGAGACAAAATCAACTTTAGGGATTCCGCTTTCGGCCAAACAACTTCGGATTGCACAAATCACAGCCCCGAAAATTTCATCGGGATCTTGTTCAGCTACGACTGGCGTTGGGGTGTGGAGCGGATAATCAACGGCCATCCGATTGACCACATCCCCTTTTTTTGAGAAGAGGACGGCTTTTGTACTGGTGGTGCCTATGTCGACACCCATCATATAGTTCATTTGAGAAATCCCTCTGTTTTTAAGTGATGATCAAACTGAGCAGAAAGACGACAGCAAACCCAACAAACCCGACAATCGTCTCCATCATTGTCCAGGACTTCAGCGTATCTTTCACATCGAGGCCGAAATACCGGTTGACCAGCCAGAATCCCGAATCATTGACATGGGAGAAGACAGTGGATCCCGCCGCGATCGCGATCACGATCAGTCCAAGCACCGGACCTTCCAACCCCAATGTGTCAATGAGAGGGGAGAGCAAGCCTGCAGCCGTAACCATGGCTACAGTGGCTGAACCTTGGGAGACCCGGACGACTGTGGCAATCAAGAAGGCCAATAAAACTGGTGGAAGATTGGAGCCAGCCATCATCTCCCCCAATACATCTCCTACACCAGAATCCATCAACACTTGTTTGAAAACCCCGCCCGCACCTGTGACCAAAATAATAATGCCTGCGGGTTCCAAGGACTTCGTTGCAATCTCCTGTACTTCCTGTCGAGTGTATCCTCGACGGATACCCAGAAAAATAAACGCCAGTAATGTAGCGATGGTCAACGCGACGAAGGGGTGCCCCAAAAAAGTAAAAAACGATTTCAAGATGCTTGAATCAGGGAGAATCACACCGGAGACTGTATTCAAAAGAATCAAAATGAGCGGGATAAGGATTAAAGTCGCGATTAAGCCGAAACTTGGCAAAGCGCGGTTGTATTTCTTTTCTTCCACGTTCATGTATTCGGGAACAGCTGCGTCGATCTTCTTCGCAATGTACTTCCCAAACAAAGGGCCTCCTAAAATCATAGCCGGGATGCCGGCAATCGTCCCGAACAGGATCACCCACCCCAATTCAGCATCGATTAATTTTGCGACGGCAATGGGTCCGGGTGTAGGGGGGATAAAACTGTGTGTTACCGCCAGTCCGGCCAACAATGGAATTCCATAATAGAGGAGCGATTTACCGGTCTTTTTGGCCAAGCCGTAAATGATCGGTACCAAAATGATGAAACCGACGTCAAAGAATACGGGGATGGCCACGATAAAACCGGTAATCCCTAAGGCCCATTGTGCTCGGTCCTCGCCAAATTTTTGGATCATCGTTTGTGCCAGCCGTTCTGCGCCCCCGGATACTTCAAGCATCCTCCCGAACATGGCACCCAAACCGACCACCACAGCGATAAAGCCCAGTGTACCGCCCATACCACTTTCGATCGACTCCAATACTTTCCCGAAAGGCATTCCCGCCGCAATCCCGACCAGCAGGCTGACGAGGAGCAATGAGACAAAGGCGTGTAATTTAGTGCGGATCACCAGAAACAACAATACAAAAATGCTTGCCATCGCAATGATAATCAAGGTGGATCCGGACATTTTCATCTCTCCAGTCATGGATTCTCACGAATCTGATTTTTCCACTTCGTGTCCTCCGAATTCGTTGCGTAAGGCAGCCACCACTTTACCGGAAAAAGTGTCCGGCTCAAGGGAGCGATACCGCATCATCAAAGACATCGCAATCACGGGAGCTGCCGCTTCCAGATCCAACGCTGTTTCCACCGTCCATTTTCCTTCTCCCGAGGAATGCATGACTCCCTTGATTCCGCTTAATGTTCGGTCCTTGGAGAAAGCTGACTCCGTCAATTCCATCAGCCAAGAACGAATCACAGACCCATGGTTCCAGAGGGAAGCGACTCGTTCATAGTCATATTCATAGGGGCTTTTCTCCAAAAGATCGAACCCTTCCGCAATCGCTTGCATCATTCCGTACTCAATCCCGTTATGAATCATTTTGAGGAAATGGCCGCTTCCAGACTCCCCCGTGTACAAGTAACCGTTTTCAAGGGATACATCTTCGAAGATCTGTTCAACTTTTGAAAAGGCTTGGGCGTCTCCGCCGATCATCGCACAAACTCCATGGCGGGCGCCATCCACGCCACCGCTCGTACCGCAATCCAAGTAGGAAATCCCTTTTTCCTCGAAAAGTTGACAGCGGCGTATGGTATCTTTGTAATGCGCGTTCCCGCCATCGATGACAATATCTCCCGGATCTAACAAGGGGAGCAGGGAATGGAGCACCTTTTCTGTAATTTCTCCGGCGGGAACCATCAACCAGATGATTCGGGGCGAGGGCAAATGGTCTACCAATTCCTGCAACGTCTCCGCTCCGTGTGCCCCTTGAGCGGAAATTTTTTCAACCACATCCTTGTCGACATCGTGTGCGACCAATTGGTAGCTATGTTCGAGCAGATTCAAAGAGAGTTGATAACCCATTTTTCCTAATCCGACTATGCCGACTTTCATGAGAGAACCCCTTTTCGAAATTTTTTCGACTCAACTCCATTATAATGAAAAATAATTCCGTGGCAATGACTTAGATCAGAAAATATTTTTTTATTGTACAATACAGAAGGGAATAGGTGTTAAGGGGAGAGGAGTAGACGAAGATGGATCAAGAGAGAGGTCGGGCTTTAGCCAGTATTCGGGCCCATTATGTTTATCTGAGTGAAACGGAAAAGAAGGTGGCCGATTTTGTTTTGAATTCCCCTCAGGAGTTGATTCACAGCACGATCAACCAATTAGCTGATCGGTTGGGTGTTGCGGAATCTACTATTTTTCGCTTTTGTAAGCGGATCGGTTTTAAGGGCTATCAAGCGATGAAAATTGCCCTTGCCTCGGAAGTCGTCACTCCTATAGAAAACATTCATGAACAAATATCAGAACACGATTCCACAGAGGTCGTGACGGAAAAAGTGTTCTGTTCCAATATGAAGACCCTGGAGGAGACTCTTCGCATGGTGGATCACAAAAACTTGCAAAAAACCATAGATGCCATGCTGACAGCGAGGAAAATCGAATTTTTCGGCAGTGGAGGATCCGGTATAATCGCTTTGGATGCCTATCACAAGTTGATTCGTTCAGGATTGCAAGTGGGCGCAACGACAGATACCCATCTACAACTGATGTCCGCTTCCCAATTGGAGGATCGGGATTGTGCTGTTCTCATCTCTCATTCCGGAACCACGAAAGATATTCTGCAAATTTTGCAGACTGCCAAGGAGGCAGGGGCGACCACGATTGGAATCACCAATTTGGCCAAGTCTCCTCTCAGTCAAGGAGTCGATATTCCATTGTTCACTCTTTCCGAAGAGACGGATTACCGTTCGGAAGCATTGTCCTCCCGGATCGCCCAACTGACATTGTTTGATGCCATATATGTAAATCTGATGATCCAGAGGAAAGAGGAAGGACAGCGGGCATTGCAGAATATGAGAAAAGCGATTTCAAATAAGCGCTTATGAAACAGAAGAAGTCGGCCTCGATTCGAGGCCGACTTCTTCTGTTTCAACTTGCATTTCTCTGTGGTGCGGGGGATTCCCCTTCACGGGGGACGGGTTTCATTTTGAAAATATTACGGATGATGTAATCCACTTGTTTTTCAGTCACAGGCTGCTGATTTTCCTTGGAATAGAAGAGGTCCAAGACCCGTTTTCGTTCCTGCCTATACTGTTCCGGGGCCTTCACGGCATTCTCCAACGCCTGCATGAAAGAAGAGAAGTCTTCTGTCTTGGGACCAGGGGTCACATCCCAGTAGTTATGGTACATCTCATTGGATTTGCTCAAATACTCGTCTAGATCGTAACTGTAGAAAATTACTGGCCGGTCCAGCAACAAATAATCTGTATAGCAACTGGAATAATCGGTCACCAAAATATCGGTGTACTTCAACAGAAGCTGAGGATCGATGGATTCCTGGCTAATATCGATGACATGATTCAGCGAGCGAGAAACCTCACCAGTACTAAACATATGTCGTTTGATCACAAATTTGTATCCGGTCTTTTCGCAAAATGAGTTGATCCGATCCAAATTCATCACGCGGTTGATATTTTTGTCCATCTTGCCAAAGTTTCGGTGGGTGGGCATATAAGTGATAATCTTATGATTCCGGATCCACTCAGGGATGGTTTCATCTGCGTCTGTCTGTTGAAAGAAGACATCATTTCTCGCCTGACCCAGCTCCAGAATGTTTTCCTTCGGAACAAGAAAGGTTTCCGGATAGTAGGAAGAAACTTTTGGGCTGGTGGAGATCATATAGCTCTCACCCGCATTTTGCGTGGTGACTACAAAGCTCTTTAGAAAACGCATAATCGGGTTGGGATCGTGAAGCGCCTTGTAGGTGAATGTGTTCTTGTTTGCACCCCAAACCTTTTTCAGCCCCACGCCATGCCATGTATTGACGGAGACAGCTCCTCCGAGAAAATAGCGATTAAAGTCATCATGGATTGAGTGGGAGTGGATAAAATATTTCGCGCGAAGCTGATAGCGAATTCCTTTCCGCGAATGGCAGGTATAAGCTTCATAACCTAAATCCCGTACCTGTTTTACCGCTTGGGGATTTTTTAAGACCCAGACACAGCGAAGTCGCGGATCTTGTTGAATCTGAAGGAATAGATACTTTGGATTTCCACGAAATCCGTTGCCCCCTTCGGCCCCGAATACCACGAGATGAGAATTTCGGGGGAAAATGCGGGCGACATTATAGATGATGACTCCGATCAGGCGACGGGTGAACAACTTGGATAGCTTGAAAAGCTTGACGAGAATCCCCCGGTAAACTCCGATTAGGATGATGAGTAACAGTACCGTATTCGCTGCCAACAGCTGTTGGGTCAGCGTCAGTTTTTCCACATGATTTCCCTCTTTTCTCGATCAGTAAGATAAATGAAGGGGAACTTTTCAAGACTTTATCGATTCCCCGACTGGATATAGATTGAAAGATGGGCCGCCCGACAACCTGGGTGGCCCTGTCAACCCGTATTTTACCTTCAAGAGGTCGTGACTTCCGCTTCCGTTTCCGCAGGTGTCGCTTTCGGGTTCTGAATTTGTGGTTGCTGACGGATCACGATGTTTTGGCCGTCCAGGCAGACTCCACTTTCAGAGAGTAGATTGTTTACGACGTCAGCCACATGTTCGGGTTGCATGATTTTGGATTGATCTTCATCAGGGGCCAAGGTTCGACGAAGGTCCGTGGCACAGCGTCCAGGGGAGACGCAGTATACCTTGATTCCGTATTCAGCCAATTCATCTGAAAGCGTCTGAGACATGCTGATGACCGCTGCCTTAGAGGAGGCGTAGGCGAGCCACCCTGGACGAGAGCTGGTTCCTGCCGTGGAAGCCACATTAAGAATCTTTCCACCGGTTTTCTTCATCCATTTGACCACTTCCCGAGTGACGATAAAGAGGGAATGGACATTGACGCGATAGGTGGTTTCCCAATTGTCAAAGGTAGTTTCCATCAGAGACTTGGGCTCTGCATATCCAGCGACATTGAGTAGAAAGTCGATGGAACCGAATTCTTTCCCGGCTTTGCCGATGATCTGTTGGATCTCTTCCGAGTGTGTCAGATCCACATCGTAAATTTCAATCTGTTTATGCGGATTCATCAATTTTTTGGTTTCTTCCAGCCCTTGTTTGCTACGAGCCAACAGAAGGAAGTTGTCGATATCCTCCCGCTTGCTTAACTGGACTGCGATGGCACGGCCGATTCCGCGACTGGCTCCAGTGATTACACATGTTTTCATATTTATTCTCCCCCTAGGATGTAATCTTTGTAAATGATTTCACCAATTTTTTGGTCGATCGGCCGAGTGATCTTGATATTATATTCCGTTCCCGGAAGTACTTTGACCTGTTCATGCTGGTAATGGAAAAAAAGACTGACGTCTTCAGTAAATACTTTTCCATCTGCAGCAGCTTGCTCATGGGAGGTCAGCAACTTATCTGTAGCAAACTTCTGCGGTAACTGGATATTGATGAGATGATCGCGATCCAGATTCTTTTCAATGTATTCTTTCCCTTGTAACACAGTGAAGGGGATGTCAAAACCGTAGGTGGCGTGGTCTGATTCGTTCGCAACCAACTGTTCGATCTCTTCTTTCAATACAAAGGGACGTACCGCTTCATGAATGATCACAGAGGGGAGGGTGACCCGTTGCAATGCTTTGTAAGTGGACTCCTGCCGGGTTTGACCGCCCTCGATCAAGCGGATCGGTTTTGTAAATTGATTTCGCTGAATGATTTCTTCCGTCTTTTCTATGAAACCCCGTGGAGAGGGAATGATGATTTCTTCGATCGCTTCGATTTGTTCCACTTTTTCCAATACATGTACAATCATCGGTTTCCCGCCGATTTGTAGAAATTGTTTGGGCGTGCTTACTTTCATTCGTGTGCCGATTCCACCAGATAGTAGAATCATACTGATTCTATTCATTTTAAACCGCTCCATTTCCATTGGGTCCCATTATTTGCGAAGCCCGAGATCGTGGAAACCTGCGAAATCCACAATTACATTCTATAGGGAGATCGCGAAGGAAGCAATAAAAAGGGAATCCTTTTTGGGATAGTTAGGATAAAGGATAGGTGAAAATAGAAAGAAAGATAGAGGGATTATCAAAAGGTCGGATGCTTCGAATCAGACTCATATCTGTTATAAATTGGACTTTGCAGGGCCGAATACCACCCTATACCGTTACAAAAGAATGATTTTGTAACGGTATAGGGTGAAACGAAGGGCGGAGAGTCAAATCAGATCTTTTTCGGCGATTTATTTCTCAGTATCAATAAACAGTTAGGGTTTTGAGATAGAAATGGAACAAAAAATTCTAATTGGATAACTTACTATCTGATCTCCTTTCAAAGCCTTTTTATCCCCTGTTTTGGAGTCCGAGTTTTTGCCATTACTGCCATTAAATAAATCCTCAGCGAGATGAATCAAAGAAAATTACGAAAAGTATATTTCGACTGATTTGTTTGTGTTTGACAGAAAATGAACAGTATAAAAAATAGTTGATTTGTTTAAAGTGAGCTCATAAAAGACATGAAAGTGAAAAAAGTAAATGATTCAATAAGCAAACGATATGAAAGACGTAAATCCGAGTGATAGCCATGCACGGCATAGAATTTTAGGGGCAACATCTTTGTTGCTTCCGTCCCGGTTTTACCCCTGCCCGATGGTCTGATTCGGGGCGGCTCGTCTCCACTTTCTTCTGCGATGGCACCGGACCGTGTGTGAACACGAACTTTCCCACCTGAAATAGTAATCAACACGTCCTTAGGTGTTAGGCAACGATTCCTGTGTTTAAAGGCTATAAGCAAATTCCCGATATCGGACTCAAAACATGCTTTATTGCTTTATGGACCAGGAAACAAGAATCGTTGCCATACCAAAGGGCGTTTTTGTGTGTAGCTGTTAGCCGGATTGCGGTTAACGGTTTTATACGATTACCTCAAGTAAGCAATTCCAGCCGTCCTGTTTCTAAATGAAATAGAATGCCGTCAACTTTTACACCTAAACCGTGTTCTCGATACACTGGATGATTTTTCAATCGCTTCACTTGATGTAGCACATTGAGTCTGGAAAGTTCATCTAGAGTCAGATCCGATTGCTCTTCGGGATCCGGCAAACTGCTGCGGACTTCCTGAATCCACCTTTCCATCTCCGGATCCACCCGCTCTTGTCGGGCAGCGGCGATCCCGCCACATCCAGTGTGACCCTTCACAAGAATCTGCTTCACTTGCAGATTCTTCAAGGCGAAATAAAGACTGGCGGTAAAGGAGGAATCCGTCTCCAGCGCCTGATTGGCAATATTCCGATGAACAAATAGATTTCCCGGGGGCATCCCGGTAATGATCGACGGACTGACTCGGGAATCACAACAAGCCAGCAGAAAGATTTCTGGACTCTGACCCTGCTTCAGATGATTGAAGTAATCGGGATCTTCCTGGAGCATTCTCTCGACAAATTCTTGATTTCCACGGATCAATTTTTCTGTCATGGTCAGACTCCTTCCCGTTGTTCGATATTCATTATTCATTTTCATCCTTCATCCGTCAATATCCATTGAAAATGAGTTAGTTCCCTATAAAAAAAGAGCCTATGCGAGGCTCTTTTTTTATACATGCATGATCTGAGAACATAGCTCCTCGATCCCTTCCCGCAAGGAAATTCGAGGTTCCCACCCCAGAACTTCCTTGGCCCGAGTCGGATCCAGACAACACCGTTTTAAATCCCCAGGGCGCGGTCCCTTTCGGATCAGAGGAAGATCGTGTCCCAAAATCTCTTTCATCAGCTGATACACTTCTGCAATATGGACCTCCGTTCCCGAGGAGATATGAAGAATTTCATTTTGCCCCTGTTCCAGTGCAAGCTGGTTGGCCATGGCCACATCACGTACATGGACATAATCTCGGGTAGTTCCCTGAGGTTGATCCGGATAAGCCATCAAAACCGAAGGTTGATGAGCCAAAAAGTTATTGAAAAAAATCGGAATCACACCGCACTCTCCGTCAGCAACCTGGCGCGTTCCGTAGACATTGGCATAACGCAACGCAACAAACTTCAGTCCATAATGGCTGGCATAAAAGCGAAGATACTTCTCCCCTGTGTATTTGGAAATGGCATAGGGCGAGAGAAGTTGGGGCTCCTGATCCTCTCGGGCAGGAATTTGCTCGCTGGCCAAGGCTCCTGTGGATGCATAGATGATCTTCTTCACCCCATATGTAACAGACGCTTCAAGTACTTGGAGCAACCCCAGGATATTGATCTTTGCATCATATCGTGGATTCCGTACCGAATCCGGCACAGACTTTTGCGCCACATGGTGGTTGATCACATCCGGTTGTTCCCTCTCCACCACCTGCGCAAACTTCTCTGACAAAATGTCCATCTCATAAAAGACCGCCTGACCATTGAGATTCTCCCGTTGTCCTGAACCCAGGTGATCCACCACGACTACTTCGTGACCCTCTCGGATATAGGCATCCACGATATGAGAACCGATAAATCCCGCACCACCGGTAACTAATATTTTCAATCCATTCTCCCTCCTCCACTTGATTATTACGATAGAATTACAATACCATTTCATATATGTTACAGTCAATTATCAATACCGCATTCGACGTGAATAAAAAGTCCCTGCCATTAAGGGAACGGAAAAGAGCCTGCCTTTTTCGGCAGGCTCTTTCTTATGAAATCGTAAATCCGATTTTCCCAAATTGCTTTCCTTCCTTCATCCGGAGGAAAGCAGCCGGGGCTTCTGACAGGGGGTAAGTCCGATCCAAAACGGGGTGGATTTGATGAGCGGATACAAAATCAAGCATCTCCCGAAACTCTTCTGAACTCCCCATCGTCGAACCCATCAGGGTGAATTGGCCAAAGAAAAAAGGACGCAAGGGAATCTCTACACGGGGACCACTGGTCTCCCCAAATGTGACCAGACGGCCACCGGGCTGGAGTTGTCCCAGAGATTTTTCGAAGGTGGCCGGACCAACACTGTCGATTACCAGCTGGACTTTCTCTCCCTTCATCTGTTCTTGCCAGTCTCCATTGCTGTCGATGGCAGCATCCGCTCCCAACTCCAGAGCGCGACTCCGTTTTTCTTCGCTGCGGGAAGTGACAGTCACCTGTGCTCCCGCCGCCTTAGCCATCCGCAACATAAAGGTGGACACCCCGCTACCGATCCCGACAATTAGCACATGCTCTCCAGCCTTCAGATCGCCACGACTAAACAAGGCCCGATAACCGGTCAGAGATGCCAGAGGAAAGACTCCCGCTTCCTCCCAGGTAAGGTGTGCGGGTTTGGGTTCCACATTGTCAGCAGAAATGACAATGCTACGGGCGAAGGTACCTCGAGTTGGCACTCCCAGAATATCAAAACCTTCAGGGGGGGCAACGCTTCGGTGAGGCCAATTCAGACTGGGATTGACCACCACTTCGTCCCCTTCTTTAACTCCAGACACCCCATCTCCGACCCTTTCTACAACCCCTGCTCCGTCGGAACCGAGAATCACTGGATCATCAGTATCTCGTTCCAACTGCAAAACCCGGAGATCCCGACGATTGAGGCCCGCAGTTTTCAAACGAATCTTCACTTCTCCTCTTCCGGGGACCGCTTCCTTCATCTCCGTCACTTTCAGACCCTCAAACCCCGAGGGTGTATGGTGGACGACAGCCTTCACGAAACATACCTCCTTCATATCCCTGTTCAATCCCTCTTGATCTCTACGGGGGGATCTCATCCGATAAAGAAGCTTTTCTCTCTCAACCTCTCGACATCTCCTTCCTTTCGACCAAACTGTACCCCTTATCATAGCAGACCCACTTCCCGCTGAAAATTCAGTCGGCCTGAACATGGCCTGTTATAAGCGTGAACAGGATCATGCAAATTGCAAAAAAAGCCTGGAACCTTTAAGCAATGGCCGGAGTGAAAAGCGTCTTTTTCAGGGGAGAGAACACCATAGCCAAGAGGAATACTCTCACATCCACCATTTCGCCTGCGGAATCAGGATAATTCAAACAGACTCTCCGGGCGACCGACATTGACGATCCGGTTTTTTGCCTTATCCTTCGTTCACCCAGATCTGAATTTTCGGTTCAATTGCCGTAAAACATCCCGGAAACCTTGATTTATCAAGACTTCCGGGATGTTTTACTGTGAAAATCAGATCACCTGTCTCGTGATCCGGCCTGCTTCTTTTAAGGCAACCAGGCGGGCTACGTCCAGTTCCTCAAAGGTGAGATCCCATTCGAAATGGGCGACATTGTTGATCAGAATCCGGGGTAGCCCCCGCTCCACTTCCCCCTTCAAATGTTGATGCGCCATCTCCCAGATTGATGACTAAAAAGCGCGCTTGTATACCGAAAGACTGTAACTCCTCTGCCAGCCTTCCGGCCTCATCTCCATCCATTCCGGGAAGACAGGTAAACCAGACGTGATTTCCCTCCCGGCCAGTGCTCGGTAAAGGGCAAGCTCGATCCCCAATCAGCATCCTGCTTCGGAGCCCCAAGCGATGTCACCTTCCACGGAAATCCCCCTCCCAGTTCATCTGTTGATTGCGCAACTGAAAATAGGCCGCTTCCAGATAAAATTCCTCCTGACCGGGGATCGCCTTTGCAGGGGGTAACAGTAAGCAAGCCAGTCTTTGCGCCAAATTCTTCCTCGCCTCGGGGAATATCGCCTCTCGTCGGGTCAAGAAACGACCCAATAGGATCCACTGCCGATCCGATACCCCCGTCAATTCCGCCAGGGTCAGGACCGGCTCCTGGTGGGAAAACAACGGTTGGACACGAGGAGCCTCTCGCTTTTCCATCTGTACGACCATCGTCCCGGCAACCAAATCTCCTATCCGTTTTTCCCGACGGTTAATAAAGATGCTGATTCCACCGGCCAAGTAGGAAAAGGGCAGACTGTCCACCACTCGCAACAGATTCCGCAGAAATATTGCCAAGAACCCCGGAGCCACCCCGCGATCTGTCACCACCCGTAATCCGACAACCCGTTTCCCTACTGTTTGTCCATTCATGAAATATTCCGTGAGGACATAGTAACACAAGGGAATGAAAAAGAGCAGAAACAGAAAAATTGCCATCATCACCGAAGCCCAAAAGGGACTATTCAGATTGGCCGAGGCGACAAAAAACAAGACTCCAAAGAAAGCGAGGATGGATTGAACAAACCCAAGGATCAGCCAGTCCAGCAATAGGGAGAGTGCCCGACTCCCCAGCCCCGCTGTTGTAAACTCCAGCTTCACATGTTCAGGAGTTGTCACGGTGACCCGGTTTTCCATCGACCTCTCTCCTTTCCAACAAACTTCGTGATACAATTCATTCATGGAGGTGATTACATCGCAATGTCAAGGTCATCCGCTTACCGTCTGCCCTATTTTATACGTAAACATCAGCCAGACTGGGATCGTTTGGAAGAACTGATCCGAATATTTCGCTCCCGTCAGGCTCGTCGCAAAGAATTGAATGAATTGGGACATACATACCGCCGAGTCACCTCACATCTCGCTTATGCGCAGACCTATTTCCCCGACCATACTGTGACAGATTATCTGAATGGATTGGCGGCACAAGCTCACGAAGCGATCTATGCCACCCAAGGAAAAGGGGATTTAAGAGAGGGGCTTCGTTTTTTCACCCGTCGCTTTCCAGCATTGTTTCATGAGCGGATCCCCTTTTTCTTGGTCGCACTCCTGCTGTTTGTGGCAGGCGCTGGGCTCGCCTTTGGCTTTACCTGGCTAAATCCCGCGTATGCGGCGGCTTTTCTCCCGCAGGGGGTGGATATCAACCCCCATGCCTTGCAATCCAGCGAACAATGGAATCATGCCATCGCCTCCAGCACGATTATGACCAATAACATTCAAGTGGCTTTCCTTTGCTTTGCATTGGGAGCCCTTTTGGGTGTGGGTACTCTATGGGTGTTGTTTTCAAACGGACTCCTGATCGGAGCGATCGCCGCCCTCTTCCATCGGGCCGGGGAAGCCTACGCCTTTTGGGCTTTTATCTGGCCCCACGGGGTGATTGAGCTGACCGCTATTTTCATCGCTGGTGCTGCGGGAATGTCTCTCGCCTATGCCTTCTGGGTCCCTGGGGAACGAACCCGTATGGAGGCTTTCAAAGGAGAGGGGAAAGTGACGGTCCAACTGATCCTGGGTGTGATCCCGATGTTTATCGTGGCTGCCCTGATCGAAGGGTTTATCACCCCTGCTCCGTGGCCACATTGGAGTAAGTACCTGGTGGCTCTCATCACCTTGCTAATTCTGTTCATTTACTTTGGCCGTCCCGCCTGGCTTTTGCACCGTCAGCAACCGCAGGCTTCCGCCACCAATGAAGCAGCTCCTTTCAATTGTACCTGAAATCCAGGGGGAAAACAGTGAAAACAAAGAAAAACAACCGGTGTTGAAATCCGGTTGTTTTTCTTTGTGACAGTCATATTCAATACGTCTCCGTTTTTGCATAAAAAAACCGATTGTCGTCCCTCTTCAACGCTGCTAAAGTATGGTGGGTTTATACTTTGATGACCCTCTATTGTTTTCCTTTCTCTATTCTTCGGAAGTGATTTTTATCTAATAATGGATGTTATGTTAGTTTGTATTACAAACTGGTTTTTCTTATTGGAGATTAAGCTTTATGTATCCATAAGCTTCCGCTTGTCGCAAGGGTTTATTTAGAAGTGTCGAAACGATGCATGATTCCCTTCGACCCACGGATTTTTGATCTTGACTTTCATACTTATTCATGAGAATGTATCCCCAAGTCTGAAAGCATGGACTCTTTCACCAAAATGAATTACATGGGAACAGGTACCCTTTTCCGAAGGGAGAGGGTTGAAAAGGGAAGCCGGTGAAAATCCGGCGCGGTCCCGCCACTGTAACGGAAGAGTCCCATCTGACAAGCCACTGATCCATTGGCGATCGGGAAGGCAGATGGGGCATGGATCCCGGAGCCAGGAGACCTGCCTGTTCCGAAAACACTGTTCGACCTACGGGAGATAGGGAGGTGTTGGAATGTACCGCCGGAGAAACATGCGGCCTGGCTAAGCATTTCCACTTGTCTGGATGTCGTGGAATGCTTTTTTTATTGCTATAAGGAGGCGTGGCCGCATTGAACATCGAGAGCAGCAATTTAGGTTTCCCTCGCATCGGAGCCCAGCGGGAATGGAAAAAAGCTTTGGAGAACCACTGGGCAGGAAAATTGGAAGAAAACGATCTGATCGCAGAGATGAAACAGCTCCGTTTAGAAAGCTGGCGCCAACAACAAGAAGCTGGACTTTCACGGATCCCTGTTGGAGACTTTACATGTTATGATCACATGTTGGACATGGCCGTCATGTTTGGCCTGGTTCCCCGCCGCTTTGGACACGGAGAAGGCCCTGTGCCCCTGCATACGTACTTCGCCATGGCCCGGGGAGACGGGGAGAATGCAGCCTGTGAGATGACCAAGTGGTTCAACACCAACTATCACTATATCGTTCCGGAATGGGAAAAGGATACTGAACCGGTATTACTGGAAAACCGCCCTCTGGAAGCTTATCGAGAAGCGAATAAATGTTTGGGGATTGAAGGAAAACCTGTTCTCATCGGTCCCTATACCTTTACCAAACTATCCAAAGGCTTCCCCTCGGAAAAATTGCCGACCATTTTGGAACAGTTAACACCTCTCTACGCACAGATCCTAATCGAACTGGAGTGCGAAGGGGTACAGTGGGTACAACTGGATGAACCTGCTCTCGTCCTCCCCCATTCCCAGGAAGAACATGAAATGGTGGCCGCCGTGTATGAAAAATTGAATCAAGCGGCGCCTGGGATTCGTATCATGCTACAGACCTATTTTGGCTCCTTGGAACACTATAAACGAACCCTTTCCTTTCCCGTCGCAGGAATCGGCCTCGACTTCCAAGCAGGACGGGAAGAAAACCTAAAATCCCTCTCTCAACACGGATTCCCGGAAGAAAAAGTACTCGGAATCGGAATTCTAGACGGCCGCAACATCTGGCGTGCCGATCTGCTGCAGGAATTGGAGTTTTTGCAGGATGAATGGACCCAGCAGGCCGCCTGTAGTGGGTGGTGGATTCAACCTTCCTGCAGTTTGCTTCATATTCCTCTCTCAGTGAAACAGGAAACAGAATTGCCGTCGGTGCTGAAACATTCTCTCTCCTTTGCAGAAGAAAAGTTAGAAGAAATCGTCTTGCTGACTCATGCGCTGGTAGAGGGTGCAGAAAAGTTCTCAGAGAAACTGGCTGCTTCTCATTCGGCCTTAGAGGAGTTGGCCCATTCTCCTTGGCGTACTCGGAAAGATGTGCAAGAAGCCACAGATCGGATCACAGACCAGGATACTCGCCGTTTAGCTCCCTACTCAGAACGGAAAACGATCCAGGCACAACGCTTGACTCTTCCCCTGTTCCCCACCACCACCATCGGCAGTCTGCCCCAGAGCGATGAGGTTCGCAGAAACCGCCGGGCTTGGAAACAAGGGAAGCAATCCGATGAAAGTTATCGGGAGTTTATTCAGCAAGAGATCCGGAAATGGATCCATGTTCAGGAGGAAATCGGCCTCGATGTGCTGGTGCACGGAGAATTTGAACGTACCGACATGGTAGAGTATTTCGGGGAAAAGCTGGAGGGATTTGTCGTCACCCGTCAGGGTTGGGTACAGTCCTACGGATCGCGTTGCGTCAAACCCCCTATTCTGTTCGGAGATGTTGTCTACCGGAAACCGATGACCTTGAAGGAAGTCGTATACGCTCAAAGCTTGACCTCCAAGCCTGTCAAAGGCATGCTGACCGGACCGATCACCATTCTCAACTGGTCCTTTGTGCGGGAGGACCTCCCCCGGCCCCAGGTCGCTCGACAGATCGCACTCGCTCTTCGGGAAGAAGTGAAACAACTGGAGGAGTCAGGTATCTCCGTCATCCAGATGGATGAACCCGCTCTTCGGGAAGGGTTGCCCTTAAAAGCGAAGGAACGGGATGCATACCTGGAATGGGCCGTTGCCGCTTTTCGTCTGGCGACCGCAGGAGCCCATCCAGCTACTCAGGTTCATACCCATATGTGTTACAGTGAATTCCACGACATTCTAGACGCCATCCAGGAATTGGACGCCGATGTCATCTCCATCGAAACTTCACGCAGTCATGGAGATTTGATCCAAGCCTTTGAAGAAGTGCACTATGAACGAGAAATCGGACCTGGCGTCTATGACATCCACAGCCCTCGCATACCGAATAGGGAAGAGATGACCCGCCTGATGCACCGGGCTTTGCGTGTTCTCAACCCTTCCCAGCTCTGGGTTAATCCCGACTGTGGTCTGAAGACCCGTACCCGGGAGGAAGCGGTCTCCTCTCTCCGTAACCTAGTGGAAGCCGCCCGCCAGCTACGCAAGGAACATGCGGAAATCGCTCAAAAATAAGTTGACAATTGAGTAGAAGGAGCTACTAATCCCCGTACCTACCCCTCATTATATGAGTCATAGATTCGGTATTGGAATCCTCCGTTGTGATCAACGGGGGATTCCGGTTTGATGTTACCTCACATGCTTCGAAGTACTTGCGTTGTTAACGTAAATCTTTTCTCCAGACAAAAGATCCTACCGTTTTACTAAATATGATGTTTGTTATACAAACTGGTTTGGTTTTTTATCTTAAACCTTTATTTTCAATCGATAGTGCAAAATTGTATAACAATGAGATTCGTGGCGATATGATCTGGATCCGGTTCTAAATTGGGTTGCTTAAGTAGGAAGGATCCCTGGAGATATAATTCTGCACTTAGCTCAATGTTTTCAGTGTACCTTCTTGCAGAAATATATCCCCCGTTTAGAAACTTAGGGGATGTTAGAAAACTATTCGAATTGCTTTCACAATGCAT
Organism: Kroppenstedtia sanguinis; assembly: GCF_050433445.1. Lineage (NCBI taxonomy): Bacteria > Bacillati > Bacillota > Bacilli > Caryophanales > Thermoactinomycetaceae > Kroppenstedtia > Kroppenstedtia sanguinis. Next base: position 60,263 of record NZ_JBNPXF010000006.1, read on the forward strand.
CGTCTTCTCCTAGAAGCATTGTGAAAAAGTCGTCATATCCTCAGGATAAAGTCGTGCCTAGGATCGCTTCACTCCCCCAAGCTATACAGGGACCTAAAGGAAAGGTAATCATAACACTTCTAAATATCTTTCGGCATAAGTTAACCGGCTCCCTCACATAAAGGAACCGGTTTGTGCACGTCGTAGATCCCTCTAGATCAGTTCAATCCCCATCAGGATCAGGGATGCGAAAGACCGGAACCTGCCGACCATCGATATCCGTGAACCCGTATTCTCTGGCTAACTGCCCCACCGGCCACACTCGTCCGCTTTTTTGAAGCACATCGGGATCCGCTACCAAGGCGCAGATCCCACGTCCCACGTAATGAGGGGATTCCGTCTGTTGCAATGCCTCCACTTCACGCCAATGATTTTCATCGGTGCCGAAATGTTGCAGTACCAATTCCGTCCGCATCCAGCCAGGGGAGACTGCCAGTACCGCGATTCCGTCCTGTTTCAACTCGATAGATAACCCGTAAGCCATCCGGTTCAAGGTACTTTTGGCCAAATCATAATAAAAGTGGCCGGTGTACTTATACTCATCCCAAAAAGTCGTGTGCAAGATCACCCCTGCTTTCTGTTCTCGTATCAAAGGGATAGCAAAACGGTTGGTTACCAGTTGCGCCCGCACTCCGGCAGTAAACATGTGATCCCAATGATCCAGGGACAACTCCCAAAACGGTTCATTTTTAATCGCAAGCTCATTCCCGCCCCATACATTGTTGACCAAGATATCCAGGCGCCCCTGTTCGTCTTGAATCCGGGCAATCAACGCCTCTATCTCTTCATCCCGAGTATGATCACAACGGATCGCCACCCCCACCCCTCCACAAGCTTGAATTTGAGAAAGGGTTTCATCCAGTGTGCCTGGCCGATCCTTTGTTGCCTTCCCTTGAAGGCTTCTTCCTGTAATATAAAGAGTGGCCCCCGCTTTCCCCAACTCCACCGCAATGCCTCGTCCCGCCCCTCGGCTGGCCCCGGTAACTAAAGCGATTTTTCCTTCCAAGGATCTCATGTTTCTCATCCTCTCTCTCCTTTGATAAGGTAAGCATACAAGACGATACATGACATCCATTGTCTTATTTATCGATGATTTTCACAGAAAGGAGTGCTATATGCGGGCGGATCGTTTGGTATCCATTCTGTTGTTGTTGTAGGTACACGGGCGGCTGACCGCGAAATGGCTGTCAGAACGGCTGGAAGTCTCCCAGCGAACCATCCACAGGGATATGGAAGCACTTAGTGGAGCTGGTATACCTGTCTCAGCTGAACGGGGAGTAGGTGGCGGTTGGCGTCTGCTGGAGGGTTACCGAACCCACCTGACCGGTCTGAAAGCATCGGAACTACGGGCATTATTGATTTCTCCCTCTGATCATTTGTTAAATGACCTGGGGCTAAACCGTACCGCTGAAGATGCGAGAAACAAATTGTTAGCCTCTCTTCCGAGAGCGGATCGCAACAGCGCAAAAGAAATCCAGCAACGCATCCATATCGACACGAGTACTTGGAAGCCCTCCCAGGAAAAGATCGCCTCCTTTAAAACCTTGCAAGCAGCCATCTGGAACGAGAACAAGATTTTGATCTGCTATGAACGGGCAGATGGTCAATCCGTAACGCGTTTGATCGAACCCCTCGGTCTAGTGGCCAAAGGAAGCGTCTGGTATCTAGTTGCCGTTGCTGAGGGAGAAGTTCGCAATTACAGAGTCTCACGAATTCAATCCGTTGAGTGGAGAGAAGAAAGATTCAGCCGGCCGGATTCCTTCGATTTAGCCCAGTATTGGAAGATGTCCACCCAAGCGTTTTTGGAAGCGCTGCCTCATGTAGAAGTGCAGGTGAAGGGACATCCTTCGATCCTACCTCGTCTCAAATTCGCTCCTCGCTTCCTTCGCAGATCGGTTCACCTTCCTCAGATGGGTGGGTTCCGATCACCCTCTCCTTTGACACAGAACAAGAAGCTACCGAAACGATTCTGGGCTGGGGTGAACGGATGATCGTGCTAGAACCTGTATTCCTTCGACAACGGGTATTGGAAATGGCCACGGCCGTCATTAAAAGCTATGATTCATTGGAATGACACAAAAGAGGGGTTTGTCGCCCCTCTTTTGTTATTACGCTCCCTTCAAGCCTGTATAAACCTGGATCGCATCTCGCAGAAATTCCGCCATACCCGGTTGCTGTTCATCATAGTACGCCTTAAACCGTTCATCCTCCACATACATTTGGGCCAGGCCTGCATGAGCTTCTTGGCTGTACTCACTCCAGTAATAGGTGAGCCACTGTTTGTGGACATCCGCCGCTTGTTGGGCGAGTTCACCGGCAGGGTCCCCCGTTTTGAAAGCCACCGCCAAAGTAGCCAGCACTTGTTTTTCCAATCGTGTTACCTCTTCGTATTCCCCTTGGGTCATATTTTTCAACTTAGCATTGGCTTCATTGATCCGATCCTCACCATACTGCTCACGAATCTCCTGGCCATACCTCTTCTCATTCTCATCGATCATCCCTTGCTTAAACCCTTCAAACTTCTCTTCATCGACCATGCTAATTCTCCCCTCTATGGAAGCAATGGTTTTTTTCACATTGGCGATCAATCGATCCAATCGCCTTCTTTTGTCGAGGAGTTGTTCACGATGTTCTCGTAGAGCTTCCACTCTGTCGAAGGAAGGATCCGTCACGATTTTTTTGATTAGATCCAGATGCAACCCCAACTCTTTGTAGAACAGAATTTGCTGCAATCGATCCACTTCCGCCCGGCCGTAGATCCGGTAACCCGATGAGTTGATTCTGGCCGGCTTCAGAAGATCCACCTCATCATAGTACCGGAGCGTGCGGGTACTGATTCCGGCCAACCGAGCCAACTTGTGCACGGTATATTCCATGTGATTACCTCCCAACAACCTCAGGATAAACCTTAACGTAACGTCAAAGTCAATCCCTGTTTTCCCCAAGGTCCTGCTATTTTGATCGGAATCAAGAGCATCAATATAGTAAAATGAATCATGAGGGAGGTGGATAGCCATGCTCTGGGACCCTGAGGAAGAAGACAGAGAACTGGAGATTGAAATTGGGGACATCGAAGTCGAAATCGAAGACAGAGAACTGGAGATTGAAATCGGGGACTTTGAAATCGAGATCGGTGAAGACGGAATCGGAATAGATATGGATTAAAAGAGGTTTCTTCGATACGAACTTGATGAGTAAATCTTGTTTCAATGACTCATTCCAACTCCTTATCTGAAGCGAAGGGCACCCGTTAAGATCAAAACAACCGCGCGAGGCGCGGTTGTTTTGATCTTGTCATCTGCTTCCTGAGAATTTCGGGACTATCGCCCCCTTTATTGATCAATCTTCCCAACGGGACCCTCAATCATTCCGGGCTACCAATCACTTGAGATTGCCAACTCTGAATAGGCAGAATACTCTTGCCATGCATCGCCTTCTCAGGGTCCAAATTGGCACTTTCTTTGGAATTGGATTGGTTATTGACCAAGTTCACATCGATCACCTGATAAAACGCATTGGGTGTATCGGCAATTTCCCAGACACCCAAAATCAGGTGGTATCCACTGCGGTCCGTCGGCACACTACATTCATGAACAACCGTTTCGGGCGGTTTGGCCCCTCCATCATTGTAATGACAGAATACAGGGTCCAGAGCTGCACGAGTCAGCGGTTGGTTGGGGTCCCAATCCTTCTTGGTGATATAGTATTTCCACTCGTGGGTGCTGTGTGGTGCGGTCAAATGCCACTTAAAGGTATTTTGTCCCCCCTGGAGTGTAACCTTTTGCCACCGATCTGCAGTTTGCGCATCCAGATCTGGAAAAACACCCCCACCTGCGATCTGTCCATCTGGAGGACCGGACTCGGGGAAGGATCCTTTCCCTTCCACGCTTTGCGGCTCATACATCACCGGACCGCAATCGGTATTTTCCCCCTGCTTACATAGATAAGCACGACTGGCAGGGGATTCGATGTACCCGTGTGCAAAGACGCTTGGAACAAAACCCACCGTACCCATCAAAACCAGTACCGTCATCCCACCAACGGCGAGCAACCGACGCCATCTGATCTTTCCTGACTGTTTACGCATGTTAAAGCCTCCCTGTTGGTTTTGAATTCTGCTCAACTGGGATTTCACTCTAGAAACACTAGACTGCGTCTACCAATATTTTATACCAATTCAGAATTAACTTTCAACAGAAAATAAAAAATAAACTCATCTTTTTTTATAGATGTGAAACTCCTCTTTTATCCATCCAACCATTCCCCTGTTTCCCCGGAAGAATTCTTCCGGTAGGATCAAAGAGAATTCAGCGACAAGGAGGGGAAGATATGAAGAGAAAGAAAGTGGTGAGCATCACTGCCTGCCTGATGATCATATTCGCTCTATGGACATGGGCAAACACTCATGGGACTGAAGCTGCCAAATACGTGATGAAATCCGGTGAAGCCCTGTCAGGAATGGCTGAGAAATTAGGGATGACCCGTATTGCTGTGGGGCAAGCAAATCCACCCGTCCAAAACCCGGACCAGATCCACGGCGAATCCGTACCTCATACCTCCCCCGCTCCACCCAAGCAAAAAACACTGAGCGGATTTGAGCAGGAAGTGGTCCGCTTGACCAACGTGCGACGGCAGAAAAAAGACTTGAACCCCTTGCAGATCGATGATGGACTATCCAAGGTAGCCCGCTTGAAATCCGAGGATATGCGGGATCAAAACTATTTTTCACACCAATCCCCCACCTATGGTTCTCCCTTTGAGATGATGCAGAAATTCGACATCCACTTCAGCCATGCCGGAGAAAACATCGCAGCCGGCTATCCCACTCCCGAAAAGGTGGTTCAAGGGTGGATGAACAGCGAAGGACATCGCGCCAACATCTTGAATCCCCATTTCACTCACATCGGTGTCGGAGTCGCCCCCGGTGGATCCTATGACAAATACGAAACCCAAATGTTTATAAAAAAGTGACCCGCGCCACAACGCGCGGGTTTACTTCTCGGAGAAAAGGGGCTGGCGCCACTTCCACCCTGACTCTACCCAGAAATGCGAACGGGAGGGTTTCCCTCCAGGCCACCTGTCTCCACAAAAATATAATCCAACAGAGCCTGTTGCAATGTGCCTTTGGTCTCAGCTCTCCGTTCAAAGGAGAGTCCCATATGGATCATCCCTTTCACAACTTCCGGCCGCATCCCGGTGATCACCGTTTTACAGCCCATCATCGAGATCCCGTCCAGGATCTTCAGCAACTGCTGAATCACATCAATTTCCATATGGACAATTCCAGAGAGGTCGATGATCAATGTTTGAATATGGGATTTCCCCACTTCTTCTATCACCTGATCTTCGATGGTGCGCATCCGATAAAGATCCATTTGTCCGATCAGGGGCAAAATCGATGTGGAGGGTGTGATCGGAATGATGGGAACGGATAATCTCTCCACCATTTCCCTCTGGGACGCGATCAATTCATCTTTGAACTTGGAATAATTGATGAAGAAGTGATACAAAAATCGGTCGAATGATTCGTTTATTCGCTTTTCCAGTTTATAAAATTCCTCCCGCTCATTGAATGACGCACTGAGACGATCAAAGTTGAACAGAAAATCCCAGACAGTCCTTCGGATCGCTTGAATCCATTCCAGTTTAAATGCCAGCGTCAGGGAATGTTTTGCCCAGGCCACACCTTCCCGCTGAGCAAACCGGATCAACTCATGCTCCCGTTCCTCCACGATAAAAACAACCAGCTTATAAGCGTTTTCCAATAAATTGATATTCCCCGTTTCGTTTATTTCCTCAATCTTGTCCCTCACATTGACCGCTTCGGTTAACAACTGTTTCTCAAAAGTTTTTCTATTCTCTAGAAAAAAGTCTTTTATGTCCAATCCCTCACTGTAATCCAATGTCAAATGAACCACCCCACGCTTTTTAACTTTGTCGCTTGGCATGACGATGGTGAAGGTAGTCCCCACATTCTCTTCGCTCTCCACTTGGATATAACCCCCGTGCTCATGGATCACCGAATAAACCCAGGCCAGGCCCATTCCTGTTCCTTCTGTTTTAGTCGAAAAAAACGGGGTTCCCAGTAAAGAGAGCTGATCTTTCGGGATTCCCACACCGGTATCTTCAATGGAAACCACTACATAATTCTCATTGGAATCATGACGCAGAGTGATCGTTCCTTTCCCTTCAATCGATTCAAATGCGTTTTTGACCAGATTGAACAGCGCTTTTTTTATATGATTTTTCTTTCCGTAGATCGTGGCGTCTGTATCATTAAACACTTTTTTCACATCGATACTGTAAGATTGGTTTTGAAAAAGGGACAGCACATTTTCGAGCTCAACGGATAAGCTTACAGACTGTCTTGTCTCACCTTCCGGATCCGGTTTGGCCACTTGCAACAAGCTGTCCAAGGTAGCCAATGCATCGTTGAGTTCCGTTTTGGCAATATCGATGTAATCAGGATTTGCCTGTTCCTCGAGTAATTGCAAAAACCCTTTGACCGCCGTAAGCGGATTCCGAACTTCATGTGCGATTCCCGCGGCCATTTGACCCAAATACGCCAGATGATTCAGGTGTACTTGATCGGTTTCCTTCACGGTGTGAACTTCTTTGGTGAAGTGCATGGTCTCACTCCTATGAATGATAAGATCTGAAAATCAAAAACAGTAGAAAGAATGTTCTGTTTATTGCAGGCGCACAGAGCCAATGTGCAATCTGTTTTTGGAAATAAACTGATAAGGGGTGAAAAACCATATTACAATATTCTTCAACATCTGCCCCAATACCTTCCGATTGCAGACTGGTTTTATGAAAGGAACAAAATTAACAGACAGGTGAAGCCATACACTCCTGTTCGGTCCCTCCCGGGATCAAGCAAGAGATTGGCATCTGTACATCAAATGCCAACCCCTTGAAGGATCTGTTTATTTTTTTGATTCCACTCAGATCGATATATCTCTTTTCACGAAGGAGAGCCAGGAAATCAGATGAAACAGCAGAAAATAGACTGACAGAATCCCGATGGAGAAACCCGGAGTCATCCCGGAAAAAGCCGGGATCGCCCCTTCCAGGTATTGTGTGAGATCCAGATTGGCAAAGAGGAGGTACTTCCCCAGACTGATCCCGATCATCTTCAAGCCCTCCACCAGCATCATCCCGGCAAAAACCAGGAAGATGGAGAGCCCCACCCCCAGGGAGGAGCTGCGGGACAGAGTGGAAAGCATGAACGCCATCGTGGCCACCATCACGATCTCCACCCACCGCAATCCATACACCACTCCCGTCTCCCGGAGAAGAACCATCCCCTCCGGGGAGTACACCCGGAACAATACCGCACCGAACAACATCGAACTCAGGAACAACACCGCCATACAGAGCAAAGAAAAGCATAAGACCACCATATATTTGGAATACAGGACCTTCGTTCGGTTTACCGGACGGATCAGCAACAGCTTCACCGTACCCCATGCAAATTCGCTGGACACGATCTCCCCTGCGATCACAACCGTCAATAACTGCACGACAAACAGGAGGGAGGAACTGTCCAGAACAAATCCCCCCATATTTTCCTCCCAACCGGTGGTGTTTTCCATCCACTTCCGGCCCATGGCAAAGAGAAAGGACAACAGGACCAGGAGCATCAGAAACACCCAGGTGCGGGTCCGATCCAACACTTTCATCCCCTCGGTTTTCACCAGCCGCAACAGATCAGTCAATCCGATCACTCTCCGTCATCTCCAGAAAACGCTCTTCCAGTGTTTTTTCGATGGTGCGGATCCCGTATACATGGACTCCCTTGTTGGCCAACCGGGTGTTCAGTCGGGCGATCTCCTCCCGGGCCAGCCGAATTGCAAATCCATCGGAGAATATCTCGGTTTCCCTTTCGCTCCATCCCAACTCCTGCAGGATGGAACTCAGATCGTGGGTCTGATTCACTTCAAATTGAACCATCCTCTCCAGCTCCCCCCGTCCCTTCTCCCCGATGGACCTCACATCGACCAGACGGCCCTTCTGCAGGATCGCCACCCGGTCACACATCAGTTCCATCTCCGATAACAGATGGCTGGAAACCAGTACCGCCACTCCTTTTTCCCGCGCCAGATAGCGAAGATATTGACGCAACTCCCGAATCCCCGCCGGATCGAGACCGTTTGTCGGTTCATCGAGCACCAGCAGGGTGGGCTCATGCAGGAGCGCCTGAGCCACTCCCAATCGTTGCCGCATGCCCAGAGAGTAGGTTTTTACCGGTTGATGGATACTTGGTTTCAGCTTTACCAAGGATACCACTTCATCGATCCGCTCCCTGTCAACCCCCGGAACCATACCGGCAAAATGGAGCAGGTTTTTGTAGCCCGTAAGAAAGGGGTAAAATTCAGGGTTCTCCACGATCGCCCCCACTTGCCGGGCCGCCTCTTCAAACTGCTTGCGGATCCGGGCACCCCGGATCCATACTTCCCCCTCCGTAATCGACATCAAGCCCACGATCATCCGGATCAACGTCGTCTTCCCCGCACCGTTGGGTCCCAGCAGACCAAACACCTCCCCCGGAAAGACAGCAAAGGAGAGATCCTCCACCAGCACTTGATCCCCGATTTTTTTGCTCACATGTTCGACTTTAAGGATCGGCTCCCCGTCCATACTTTTCACCTCTCCGCATCCAATACGGATATTGTAACAAAAGGCCGGAACAAAAAGGGGACAAGTCCCCCCCAAACTCGTCCCCCAGTTGTTCATCTTCTCCCGGAACGGCCACGAAGTGTTCACCGATCGGGATGGAAAACATTTGCTTCCCTTCGGTTTTGAGAGGTAAACTGAATGAGGTTCCACCATTTAAGTTCTGAAAGGACGTTGCAGGATGAAAGGGTACCACTTCAGCAAACGCAAACTTCTCCTTACTCTGTTGCCACTCGGTTTGCTCTTCACCGGCTGCACCGGCGAAGACACCCATCCTCCCTCTCAACCCAAGAAAGAGCCTGCCTCCGCTCAAATCCCTGACGCCTATTACACCAGTTGCGTCAACTGCCACGGCGACAACCTCCAGGGCGGATACGGTCCGTCGCTGGAGAAGACCGGGAGCAAATATTCCAAAAAAGAGTTGGAATCCATCCTGGATAAAGGAATCGGCAAGATGCCCGCACAGCGTCAGATTCCGAAAGAAGACCGGGAAAAGTTGGCGGAATGGTTATCCCAACTTCGATAGAGAAATGAAGGGTCGCCCCTCTTTGTTGCCAAAGGGGGGCGACTGTGGATCGCTCAGTTTTGGACCGATTCCGTTTCATCCCGGGATTTATTCATATTGGATACACGGTTTAAAACCAACTTCACCGCGATCGCGTCATCCAGATAACCGATCGGAAAGATATAGTCGGGGATAATATCCGTGGACAGAATAAAGTACAACAAAGCACTCCCCAGGATGGCGCGTTCCGAAGAAGTCAGATCCGACCTGGAGTACTGTGTATAGATCTGCTTCAACTCCTCGATAAAAGGACCCGCCCCACCCACCTGCCGGACTTTGGGGTGAAATTTTTTCTGAATCATCTGCTCGCCCTCTTCGGTCAGGGCGTATTGTTCATAAACCACCAATTCTTGCTTGACGCGATCGATCGTGTATTGCAGATCATGCCCTTTGGAAGCCCCGATAAATTCCTGAATCATATCCACAGAGGCATGCAGATCCGACTGTTGCTCCACCTTCACCGTGTCTATTTTGTAACCGGCCGCTCGGTACAAGGTATCTAAAGGGACATCCAAACATTGGGCAAACAACTTCAGGTGCTTCGGCTTCGCTTGTTGCTTCCCGTTTGCGATTCTGGAGATCGTTGCCGTATCAATCCCCGTCAGCCTGCTCAGCCTGCGCATCGAGATCGAACGTTCCTGCAGCAAATGCCTTAAGAGCATCCCGATCTGATTTCCCTCATCCATACTCTCCCTCACCACTTCCGTTTCAACTGAGTGTTACATTCTATTTCTTTTTTCCACACCAGGTGTGGAACGGATCCCCACTAAAAGCATTGTGAAAAAGCCGTCATACCCACATGCCCAGGGTCGCTTCGCTCCCCGGTCACGCTATGCACTCACCAGTACAAGTCTCGCCAGGGTGCTTTCGCACCCGGTCTCGCTATGCAGGCAGGGGTGGGTTTCACATGGAGTGATTTTGGATCGTCAGAACAACGAAAACGACATGTGAAACCCAATCCCGACCGACCCAGCCAGAACCAAATCACAACGCTTCTAAGGAGTAAACAGTGGATTGGCTTCAGGAAATTGCAACAGGCGGTTGAGCGGGATCTCCCCGGAAAATAAGGATTGGTCCACCGCGATCAACAGAACCAACCCGACGAGCAAACTGTATGTCCATGGCTTCCGCAACAACCACGGGATCGGCTGGGGTGTTTTTTGCACCCGCCTCCGCTGTCTCCTCACTTCCTCATATATGAGTCGGATGATCATGATCAGGGTGAACACGTAGATGAGATTCATCAAGCCGATCATATATATGGGTGCCTCCCGATGAACCATCACGCCCAGCATCGCCCCCATCATCCCACCCATGATTCCCGCCAACATGCCGTCCAGAGAGGCCATCAGGTGTACAGGCCTGCCGGCGGAATATCCCACCGCCATACCTGCCAAGACCGCGTAGACTGTCGGGGCAAACATTTCATTAAATAACACGCCGAGCAACGTTCCCACCAAGAGACTCCCCATCATGGCCACTCCCATGGCCAGCATCATCGTCACCATACAAGTCAGATCCTCCCGGTGGCGATGAATCAACAGCAATGAATAACCGGTGAGAAGGGTGACGGACAACATGGCGCTCGCGGCGACAAGCACATGGATTCCCCCTTTTCGAAAAAAGCGGTTCCTCATTTTAATCCATGAACCGGGGCGTGCGGTTATGTCTGGATTCATCATTTTCAGTTCCCCCTCACAACAACCAAAGAGACCCGCCATCCGGGTCTCTTTGGTTGCCTTCCTATAGCAGGGCACGGTTTTTGATCTCGATGTATTGGTGGATTACAGAGGTGGCCAGCTGGCCGGAACGGACATCCAGCACCACCGTTCCCCGTCGTTTCAGGAGGTCCATGCGATCGGTTCGCTCTTCCTTCACCTCCTCCGCCACCGACTTCCGGTAGACCTCCCCCGTTTCCCGGGGCAACAGGTTTCTTTCCCGGTCCAAAAGCGGATCCCGGATGGTCACCGTCATCACCAGATGCCGTCGCTGCAACACGGCCAACTGTTCTGTCAGTTCATCGGCAAAAGTCAAATGGCCCGCATCGGTGAACAATGCAACCAAGGCCCGCCGTTTTTGGCGAAAACCTAAAGTCTCCACCGCCATCCGATAACCCGACTCCACAAATTCCGGCTCCAAATCGAAACAGGCTTCCACCAACCGTTGCAGATGAGAATGTCCTTTTCCCGGAGGAACCCAGCGCAGAATCCGATTGGAAAAAGCCAACAAACTCACCTGATCCCCTCTCTCCAATGCGATCGCCACAAAAGCGAGCACAGCTTCCACCGCTCGGTCTAGACGGGTCAACTCCCCATCCTTCACTCCCATCACCCGCCCACAATCGATCAGAACGGCTACATGCTGCCCTTGCTCTGGTTGATATACATTGGTGGCCAACTTTCCCCGGCGGGCGGTGGCCATCCAGTTGATCTGTCGTGGTTCGTCATCCGGGACATACTCCCGGATATGAGAAAAATCCGAACCTCGCCCTGGGCCTTGACGGGCATAGGGGCCCTTCGTGGACAGTTGCTTTTTGTAAACCCCACCCCGCACCCTTCTCACCTCTTGCAAACGGGGATAAACCCGGATCTCCTCCCCACCTTCCACAGACTGCTGTCGCATCCACAAACCCAGACGACCGCTAACGCGGGCATGAATCCGCCCGAATCGGTGGATTCCCCGGCGGTGGGGGCGAATCGTATATTCCGCTTGGACCCTTTGCCCCGGCGACAGGCGGAGTTCCATTTCTCGCCGGCTGACTTGAAAACCTTGGGGAAAATCGTCCCGCAGGATACACCGAACAGGATAGGGAGCCTGATGACGGACTCTCAGCTCCACCCGATTCTCCTCGTCGATTTCAAAAAAAGCGGGATGGGAGCGTTTCAGCTCCACCTTCCCAAATTGATAAAGCGAGTACAAATCCACAATGGAGAAAATCAGACCGATCCCTAAACAGGCCAAAGGCGTCCAGCCCGTGGAATCCCACAGGAAAGCCACCAGAGTGATCGCGGCTCCCACCGCTGTCCAGCCCAACAACCGAGGCGTTGGCACCCAGGCATTATCGCGGAACCACAACCGTACTCGTGATCTCTTCGATGAGGTCGTCAATATTTAACCCCTCCAGTTCCACATCTGGGTTGGGTACCACACGGTGACGAAGTACCGGTTTCATCACGGTTTTTACATCATCCGGAGTGACATAATCCCGCCCTTCCATGGCCGCCATCGCCTTTCCCAAACTGAGGAGATTCAGTCCCGCCCGGGGACTGGCTCCCAGCATCACCCGCGGATGCTGACGGGTGGCCCGGACGATGCCGGCGATATACCGAAGGACCGACTCTTCCACCTGCACTTCCTCCAACATCTTCCGACAAGCGAGGATCTCCTCCACACCTACCTGAGGGAGAAGAGCGGATTCCCGGCGCTCTGTCATCCGATGTTCCCGAAGCACCGCAATCTCCTCTTCTTCCTCAGGATAGTCCACCATCAGCTTAATTGAAAATCGATCCAGCTGCGCTTCCGGCAGGGGATAAGTCCCTTCATATTCGATGGGATTTTGCGTCGCCACCACGAAGAAAGGTTGTGGCAATCCCTTCCCCTCACCATCCACAGTCACCTGTCCCTCCTCCATCGCCTCCAGGAGGGCCGCCTGGGTTTTGGGAGGTGTCCGGTTGATCTCATCCGCCAGGATGAGATGATGGAACAAAGGGCCCTTCTTAAAGGTAAATCGACCCGACTGTAGATCAAATACCTGGGTCCCCGTCACATCTGCCGGCATCAGATCCGGAGTGAACTGGATGCGAGCGAAGGAAGCATCCACCACCTGTCCCAACGCTCGCACCATCAAGGTCTTGCCCAATCCCGGTACCCCTTCTAACAGTGCATGCCCTCCTGTCAATAGGGAACCCCAGAGAAATCGGAGCGACTCACGCTGACCGACAACCTTTTTTTCCAAGTGAGAAATCACTCCTTCGGAAATGTCTCCGATCCGTTGCGTGTCGATCCTCCCTTGATACTCCATGCTTCCATCTCCTCTCTCATGGTTTGAATCTCCCGGCTCCATCGCATCAAGGTGCGGCCTTTCGGCGAGTCCGACAAATGATTTACTTCACTGACCAGGGTTTGCAGACGTCGGGTGAAATCCCTACCCATCATCTGTTCGGCCCGCTCATACACCACTTCCTCTGTAGCTTGCTGAGGCAGACCCAGGCGAATTTTCATCTCCTTCATCAAGGCATTTAGCTGAATATCCAGGGCTTCCTGTCCCAAGCCAGCCCGTTCATAAAGGGAAGCCATAGCTCGAATATATTCGTTCCCGGTACGCGTCACACGCACATTTTCCCAGCGGGGAGAGGCAAATCGTTTTCCTCTGCGATACAACCACAGGATAAACAACAAGAAAAGTTGCAGCGCAAACCACCACATCATCGGAGTGAACAGATCAGTCAAACCCAAAGTCTCCTCTTCCATCTGAGAAGGCAGCAGTCCCTCCCAGTGCACCGTCTCATCAAACCAGACCTTCCCCTGACCCTTTGTCAGAGAAGCCAAGTACAGAGCCAGTGCCACATGATCCCCCTGATCGATCCCCTCATTGGTGATCGGCTCCGCCTCTGGTATGTAAAAAACCGCTCCCTTCCCGATGTTTCGCATCCCCACCCGGACGATCCCCTCTTGATCCATCCATGCCTCGTCTAGGTCAGCAGAGGAATCCAGCCTGCCATCTGAAGCAAAATGGAGAGTTCGGACCTGGGTTCGCCAGCCATCGGAAACCTGGGACATATGAATCTCTTGTTCTCCCTGATGCCCTCCATGGGCCTGTAACCCCAGCCGATCAGAGAGTAAATTACCCGGTTTGGACCAGATCACCACCGTATTTCCCTGTTGAATCCACTTTTGCAAGCTTTCCAAAGCAGGATTAGTCAACATCATCCCCTGGGGTTCCACAATCCAGAGAACATGTCCTGAGGAATCAGGCAGACGGTTCCAACTCGCCTCCCAGCGGTCCACGGGAACTCCCCGATGATCCAATAACCGGTAGATCCCTCTTAAACCCTCTTCTGCTGAACTTCGGCTGGAATACGGGGGATGGGAAGCATCCAACCAAGTGGAGAGGAACCAACCGGCCCCTATCCCGACCAGCAGGATCATCAATCCAAGTGCCCAAACCTTGGCTTTCCCCTTCATTCACGGTCACCCCCTTGTATCAAGAGAGCGGACAGGCGACGGAATTTCCGATAGTCTCCATCCCCTGCTTGAAGTTGTCCATACCAAACTAAATCAAATCGAAGGGTCAAAGCGGAAAAGAGAGACAACAGACTGGAACCGTTTTGCTCCACTTCTCGCCGGTATTCCCGGTTCGTTTTATGATCTGAGCGGATCAATACCCCGCGTTCATGCAGTGCCGTAAGCACAGCCCAGAACAAACACCGGATCCCTTCCTTGTAATCTCCCTGCTCCGCTTTCTTTTCCCCTTCTTCCCACCAGTGTTGAACCTCTTCACCTACAGGCATCGAAGAAGAACCTGCGTCTTCTTCCACACGACGGGTATAATGAACCCTCCGCTGGATCCAGAAAAAAGCGAGAATCAGGATCAGCAGGATCAGTACCGGAAGTAACCAGCCCCATCCCACTGGTATCTGAATTCCGAACAGATCCCTCAACCATCCTCGAAGTAGATCATCCCATTGATCGTACCATGTATTGAGTCGGTTCTGCAGATCGACCCACCAACTTCCACGTGCCCTCTCCTCTTCTTTTAATATCTCATCAAGCTGTCGTCGCACCTCCTGGTATTCCGATGACATAGGCGGAAAACCCTCCTGTCCATTCCATGCTATAAAGCAGACCCTTCCAACCGATCGGTCTCCTCGATTAGATCCATCCCTTCTTTTTTTGTACGCCGTTCAAAATACACTAGTGCTGCCATCATCCAGGCAGGTGCAGTCAGTAACGCTGTCAAAATCGCCATGAGAAGAGCCTGAACCAGATTGGCAAACCAGAACCACCCTGGCGAAAAAAATGTTTCAACGGAAAGGAGCAACAACACCTGAACCAAAGAGGGAAGCATATTAAATACATAGAGAATCAGGACCAACAGGATCAGCAAACCAAAAATTCGCCAAAAAGACCACCGAGTCAACTGCCAACTTCTCTTCAAAGCTCCCCAATAAGCGATATTTTCTTCCAGAATCACAGGTACAGCCAGAAAAAAGCGAACATAAAAGAAGATCCCGAACCCCAGGGAGACCAGCCCCCCTGGAAGGAGGAACACCAAAGCGACTTGCCACCATCCAGCCAATCCTACCAAGAGTCCGGGGGTCAGGGGAACGATCATCGCCCCCAGGATCAAAATCCATTTGATCCAGACGGTCGCCAGAGTCTGCCCACCGAATCGGATCGCCAGCTGGAAAGCTTGTCTCAGAGAGAGGGCAGCCTCACCCCGTACAAATCCTTGGGTCACTCCCGTTACAGAAGCACCTGCAAATGGCCCCAGGAACATGTAGCACAGGATATAGACCAAACCAGAGATCACAAGTAACATCTCATTCGCTGGATCGGTCCCACTTGGACCGGAATCCAGCTGAAACATGGAAAAATACAAAAAAAAGGTACCTAAACCGATAAACGTTCCACACACCATCCAAACAGATCGAAGGTTGGTTCGGAGGGCACGAAAGACGCCGTCCAGAATTTCAGTGAACCTCCAAGGCCGAAGGCCTCCATTCGACGGTGATTTCTGCGTCAAGTCATCTCCCCCTTGTATTTAGAATGACAGCCCGGAAATGGGCTTCCGGGCTGAGAGTAGGGTTGGGATGGATCATTGTCCACGGATCTGACTCAACTGTTGTTCATCGAGGCGACGAACCACTGCGGTTAAAAAGCGCTTCGCCTGCTGGATATCCCCCCGATCTACGACGGCGGCATGGGAATGAATGTAACGGGCACAGATCCCTACTGCAGCGGATGGAACCCCTTCCCCGGTGGTATGGACAGAGCCGGCATCCGTTCCCCCTTGAGAGACAAAGAATTGATAGGGAATCCCCTCTTCTTCCGCCGTCTCCACCAAAAAGCGACGCATCCCGGCAAGAGGTACCATCGAACGATCCATCAAGCGGATGACTACCCCTTTTCCCACTTCTCCGAAACCGTTCTCCACTCCAGGCGTATCCCCCGCCGGCCCTACATCCACTGCAAAGAAAACATCGGGTTTCACCCTTTGTGCCGCCGTAACTGCCCCTCGGAGACCTACTTCTTCCTGGATGGTCGCCCCGGCATATACCGTATTGGGGTGAGTGTGGTCTTTTAAATCCTCCAGAAGCTCCAAAGACAGGGCACAGCCAAATCGGTTATCCACCGCTTTGGTCATCAGTCGGCTGCCCCCTTCCATCTCCACCACCGGGCAAACCGGTACGATCGCGTCCCCGGGTTGAATCCCCCACTTCTCCACCTTTTCCGCATGATCCGCTCCGATATCGATAAACATCTCCGTGATCTCCATCGGTATCTTCTTTTTCTCTGCATTTAACAGATGCGGTGGCATCGAGCCAATCACTCCAGGGATCCGTTTCCGATCTTGCGTAATCACTTCCACCCGCTGGGCCAGCATCACCTGACCCCACCAACCTCCCAGGGTCTGAAACTTAATAAATCCCTTATCTGTGATCCGGGTCACCATAAATCCTACTTCATCCATATGACCTGCTACCATGACGCGGGGGCTCTCCGACTTTCCCCGTTGAACCCCAAACAGACTGCCCAGACGATCTTGGACGGTCTCATCAGTCAATTCACTAATCTCCCGTTGTAGGTATTCCCGCACTTCACCTTCGGCTCCCGGCACTCCGGGCAGTTGCGTCAACTCTCCAAACCGTTTCCAATCCATTCTGCAACCACTCCATTACTTTGATATGTAGCCTTCTTTTTCTGGCTTCCCTTCAGAAATCTGGGCCTTCTGCCATTCCAGGTACCGACGGTGAACCGTTGCCCGAGAGACATCATAAACGAAACCTTGCAGTGTGGCCGCAACCTCCTCGAAAGTCAGCTTTCTCTCCCGTAAGGCCACAATTTGTTCCAGAGGCACCTCCTTTCGGGAGCGGCCACCCTGTTCCCTGTTTTTTAAGTTTTTTTCCGGACGATACCCTTCCCGGACTGCCCGGCGGATCCCCTCAGAAATTTTTCGCTTCATCCAATTGCGTTGCAGCTCCTCCACTCGGGCCATCGTTTCCAGTATCCTCCATTCGCCCGCGCTCAACTCCAGCTCTCCTTTGGACCAAAGACTGTATATCTTACAATCCGCACGGGTCAACTGGTGAATGATCGCCAGCTTGGTATCCTCCTTTCCCAGGCGGCTGTCATCATGTACCAACACCACTTCCACCTGCTTTTCTCGGATGGCGTCCAACAGGCGAAGGATTCCCTCACGATCCAGATCCCAGCCGCTATGCCCTTCGGTAATCGTCTCCACCACTTCTACACCGAGCTCGCTGGCCCAAGCGCTTAATGCTTCCACTTGCCCTTTCAAACTGCTCTCCTGCTTTGGGTTTTGGGCGGAAATCCTGGCATACAGAATGCCTTTCAACTCCGCATCCTCCTTTCCATCCTTGCCATATGCCTTTTCATTCTGTAAAGTGTTGAATGAAGGAGTGATGCTGGTGATTACTGACGAACTGATCCAACGGATCAATGAACTGGCCCGTAAACAGAAAGCAGAGGGACTCACTCCCGCAGAAAAGGAAGAGCAGCAACAGCTCCGCCAAAAATACCTTCAAGGGATTCGCGGATCCGTGAAAAGTCAATTGGATCGGATTCGCTTTGTGGATGACCCCTCCTGCGTCCCCTTTATTATAAACAAGTGAGACCGGGAACGAAATAATAAAGCCCCCAAAGGGGGCTTTATGTATAGACAAAGGGTAATTATACTTAAACAAATCAGAAATTCAGGGTTTATATTACAAACTAGTTATTGATAAAAATAAGTCGGTATATTATTGTAAAATAAACAGACAAAAGATTCCCATTGGGGGGATTTTTACGTGTTGCCATACAAAGAGCTGACCCGTGTGGACAAACTGGTCCACGAACCGGCCCGGCTAGCCATTCTGAGCGCGCTGTCTGCATGTACCTTGGCTGAATTTCTGTTTCTGCAGGAACTGACTGGATTGACTAAGGGAAATCTCTCCAGTCACTTGACCAAATTGGAAAATGCTCAGCTGGTGACCATCGACAAACATTTTGTCAGAAAAAAAATCCCACAGACCACCATTCGAATCACAGAAGAAGGGCGTGCCGCAGTCAAAAAGCATTGGGAACATCTGGAGTCCATCCGACGGGCAATTCGTCAACAGGGAGCCCTGGGGGATCGCACCTCCCTGAATCAGTTATCCATCTCGGGTCCCCCACTCTCCTTTGAGAAAAAACGGGCAAAAGAAGACTTGACTTAATCCTGTTTTTTTCGTACGATGATTTTATTCAATTACATATCGTCTTTTTCCTGATAAAGGGGAGTAGCTTTAACAACAAAGTCGTCATTACGGGATGGGCGGTCCCCGGCTTTGTTGACGACGCTCGGCGTTGTTTGTGAGACCTTTACCACTAATTTGTGGTGAAGGTCTTTTTATATTCCCAAAAAGAGAGGTTGAAACTCATGACCGACATCTTTTCATTGGATTTTCTGCAAGCACTGATCTCCATCATTATCATCGACTTGGTCTTAGCCGGGGACAATGCCATTGTGATTGGCTTGGCTGCTCGGAACCTTCCCAAGGAAAATCAAAAGAAAGTGATTATCGGCGGAACCGTCGGAGCCATCATCATTCGGGCTGCAGCTACCTTGGCAGTGGTTTGGTTGTTGAAGATTCCTGGCCTGCTACTGATTGGCGGATTAATCCTGATCTGGATCGCCTTTAAACTTCTCATCGAAGAAAAAGGAAAGGAAGATGTGAAAGCCAGCAGCCATGTATGGGGGGCCATCGGAACCATCATCGTAGCAGATGCCGTCATGGGCTTGGATAACGTGTTGGCCGTTGCCGGCGCCGCCCACAGCAGTTACCTACTCGTCATTCTTGGGCTGATGATCAGCATTCCGATTGTCGTATGGGGGAGCACCATTATCCTGAAATGGATTGAACGCTATCCTTGGATCATCTATGTCGGCTCTGGTGTATTGGCCTGGACTGCTTCTAACATGATCGTGGATGAGCCCTTCTTGAAAGAATTTTTCATAGAACAACCGGTGTTGAAATGGACCTTGAATGCAGTCATCATCATTGGAGTCCTCGCCCTCGGTCACCGTGTCAAAAAGAAAGCAACCCACCATTAAACCGAAGCAGGAATCTTCACTCTTGTCATAGGCTTGACAGTTTCATCTCTTCATGAAATCCTTTGATCATCGAACGCTGGCCTCATTTGAATCCAGGTACTTTCACATACTAGGTGAAAGTACCTGACTCATGCGTCTGATGAGCTACCAAAGGAGAGATCCCTGTGAAACCCGTACCAACAGAACGTTCTCGCACAATTAAAACCTCTCTGGTGTTGCCTCCGGATACCAACCATATGGGTACCATCTTCGGCGGGACTATTTTGGCCTATCTCGATGAAGTAGCCGCCATCTCAGCCATGCGCCACAGCGGAGAAGCAGTCGTGACCGCTTCCTTTGACTCCGTCGATTTTCTGACTCCCGTAAAAGAAGGGGATATTATCACCGTGGAGGGTTTTGTCACTTGGACAGGGCGCACTTCGATGGAGGTCTATGCCAAAGTGAGTTCAGAGAAATTACCCGAAAGAGAAAAGAGATTGACAGCCACCTCTTTTATCACCATGGTAGCCGTGGATGAACACGGAAAACCGAAGCCGGTCCCTCCGGTCCAACCCCAGACGGAAGAAGAAAGGCAACTCTACAAAACTGCTCCACATAGACAACAACTGCGAAAGCAGGGAAAACAACTCTAACAGGGAATGAGAGCCGGCTTGCTTCGGCTCTCATTCTAATATGGGCATCTCCTCCGTGCCGCATGACCCCGCTACCGAATAGGATGTTTACGAGCATCCATCCGTCATGATGGGGAAAGAGGAGGCGGTACTTACGAAATCCCTCACCCTGAATCAATGTATCCAAATTATCGGGGGAACCTTGATCCGCGGGGATGGGGGGCGGACCCTCCGCGCGGCCAATCTGGGCAAGCCCCGAAGACTGGCCAAAAATCAGATCTACTTTTACTCCAAGTCCCGTTCATGGGATAAACAATTGGCCGGATTGCAGTCGACTCCCCCTGCCGCAGCCGTTCTTCAAGAAGGTATCTCCGGGTCTTCGATTCCGAGTTCCGTAGCCATTGTACGGGTTCCTGATGTGAATCAAGCCATCTGGCGTTTGGCCAACTGGAACTGGAAACAAATTTATCCTCGGGTGGCCGCTGTCACTGGGAGTGCTGGCAAATCCACCACCACCTCCATGGTTACTTCCATTCTCCGACGTTCCAAGCGAGTGGTTCACACCCAGGGCAATCTGAATACCTTTACCTACCTTCCGTCTTATCTGTTGAGGTTATCTCCTGGGGATGAAATTCTCATGCTGGAGATGGGAATGAAATCCTTTAATAATATCGCCCGCCAATGCCGGGTCGTTCGCCCAACAGTGGGGGCAGTGACCAATGTGGGGGAAGCCCATGCCGGCCACCTTGGAGGCGTCCAAAAAGTGGTCAAGGCGAAACAAGAACTCATTGATGGCCTTCGCCCTGGTGCCACCCTGTACCTCAATGCCGACTGTCAGCGTTCCAAACAACTCTCCACGCGCCGATTTCGAGGATCTGTCTATACCTTCGGAATCCGAAACCCCGCCGACATCCGGGGTGGGAACATCCAATACAGCACAAACGGGATGTCCTTCGATGTGATGACCGAAGGAAAAAAAGGCAGATTTTTCATTCCCACCTGGGGAGACCACAATATCTTGAACGCTCTGGCCGCCATCGGCATTACGAGAACTTTAGGCATCGGTTTTCATCAAATCCGGGACGGCCTGGCCAAGGTGAAACTGCCTCGAATGCGCCTGCAAAGAATCCGGGGCACCCAGGGCCGCACATTGATCAACGATGCATGGAACGCCAATCCCTCTGCCATGAAAGCGGGACTCTCCGTTTTGAAACATTTATCCTCCAAACGACCCAGTATTGCCGTCTTGGGGGATATGATGGAATTAGGGGGATATACCCGAACTGGACACCGTGAGGTAGGCCGATTTGCTGCCCGAATGAACCTGCATCAACTAATCACATACGGACAAAAAGCCCAGGAGATCGGGCGAACAGCCGTCGCCGTCGGCATGGATCCCCATCGGGTCCACCATTTTTCCAATAGAAATGCTCTGCTGCGACACTTGCACAGCACACCTACCGGTTCTGTGATCTATTTCAAAGCCTCCCGAAAACAAAAATTCGAGAAAATCGTCAATTCCCTTGCACGCGGATAATTCACCGCGTGCATTTTCAGTTGCAAACAAAGACCCTCCCTGGATTCAGGTTGGCGTCTCCCGCAACATTCGCTTATGGATCTGCTGTAACCCTTTGGCGGATTCATCCCATGTGAAGAAGGACACGGCACGACTTCTTCCTCTTTCCCCCATTTGCCTCCGCTTCTCCGGTTGATTGAGGAGCTGGGTGCAAGCATCAGCCAAATCCCCCCTCTTCAATTCCGTTTCGGAGAGCAGAATCCCCGTCTTCCCCTCCACCACCACTTCGGGAATGCCACCGGTCCGAGCAGAAATCAGAGGAAGTCCACAAGCCATCCCTTCTAGATTCACCAAATCGAAGGACTCTCGTTCCACAGATGGAGTCACCAACAAATCCGACGCTTGGTAATATCCTGGCATCTTTTCGTGATCTGTATAGGGAATCCAAGTGACAGACTGAGAGATCGGTCGGATCTCTTTTTTCAGCTTTCGGACATAGGCAGTCTCCACCGGGCGACCGTAACGGTTACTACCAATCAGCAAAAGATGGAGATCTGGATCATCCCTCAACATTCTCCGGAAGGCGCTCACCAGCAGGTGAACCCCCTTTTGCGGGACCACCCGTCCTACAAACAGAATCACCTTTTTATCTGTCAATCCCAGCTCCACCCGAATTCGATCCCGGTTTACCGACTCCTTTGCAGGGGAAAAACGGTTTGGATCCACGCCGGGATAATCGATCCACACCTTTTCCCTGTATTCGGGAAACATGCCTACCAGAGTATTTTTCAGATATCGACTATTTACCAGCAGCCCATCTGCAAAACGGAAGTGAAGCCGTAAGCGGGAACGGGAAAAAACTTGGAGAAAACGGCCGGAATGGAGTGATAACAAAACTTTTGCCCGGGGACAAGCCATTCGCACCTCAGGAAGCAATTCGGGACGGTTTTCCACCTGTATGAGATCAGGACGGAGACGGCGCAGCTCTGCCAAGCCTTGGTTCAGATAGCTTCGGCGATTCGAGGTATCGATCGCCAAAAGATGCGCCCGGATCAAACCTTCTCCCCCGCGACCCAATACGTGGATTTCACCATTGGAAGCGATTCGTTCGGACACCTCCCGGACCGATGTTTCCACAGAGCCGCTTTCTTTGCCCGACAAATCCAATGCTCCCGGAGTCCAAAAGAGGGTGACCGGCTGTTCCATACGCCTCCTCTTCTCTTCCCGAACCAGATGCCCCGCATATTGCATCGGGCGTTGGAAGGTCTTCTCCCACATCTCCCTCTCCCCTGCTTGGAGGAAGGTAATCCGCAGATCTCGGCCATTCACTTCAATCAACCAGACCTTGCCGGAAGAATCCACTCCGATATCCAATCCCAGGTCGGCCAAGCCAGGAATCTGGTCATCTAGGGTTCTCGCCGTCAGCAAGGAGACCTCCTCGATAGAAGAAAGGAGGGCATCCTGCGTGAATTCCGCTTCACTGAGAACAGAATTCAATGGGCGGGAAGATCCACCCACCGTCAGATTAGTCGCGATCGCTCCAGGTATTCCCACCTTAGCCACCATGCCGCTGACAGACCAATTTCCATCCTCTCCTTTTTGAACAGAGACCCGGATATCCACCGGTCGCCTCTCTTTCAATCGAAACAGATCCAGCCCTTGTTGGACCAGATAAGGCCTTTCCGCCTGGAACACCCGATCTGCAACCTCCCTGGTCGAGAGTATCTTCGCTTCTCCGAAAGAGGAGCTCATCCGTACCTTTCCCTCCCCTGCGTGCTCCACTCTGTAGATCCCCCTGGCCAGACTGCTGTCACAGGGTTTCAGATAGATTTGAGGATGCTTTTGCAGAAAGGAGTTTACCCTATCTACCATACCCGGGGACACCTGCTCGGTTTCCGGCAAGTGCTCTTTCAAGCGAGGAATCCCACGGAGCAGCTCGTATACCTTCCACTTATCGAGGCGGTTGTCGCCGTTGAACAACCGGACACATCCTCTTTCCTGAATCCTCTTCAATCCGGATGGAAGCTCCAGCGGCTTGATCCGGTTGTGAATCACAGATGGAATCGGTCGAACCACCCACCGGTAATGGCGGGTGGCCGTTCGCACCACACCCTTGACCTGCCAAGTCGGAGTCGACAACCCTTCTGGACTGAAGAAAATTGGCTGTAAGCCGATCTGTCGCGCAAAACGATCATATAATTCGATGAATTCATAGGAGAGGCGACCTCTCAAAATTTTTCTCAAGGTGCCTCTACTGAGCAAAACTCCCACATCCACAAACATTCCATATGGCCTCCCTTCCCTTCCAATGTATGTCAAGGAATCCCTCTGCAACGATGTCGAATGCCCCCATGATAGAAAAATAGACGGAGGCCCGAGGCCTCCGTCAAGATCCTTGTTTTACCCAATTGTACAGTGAAAATTCCTCTGCTTTTTCCTTTGCGCCCTGGAGGGAGTCGGACTGATACAAAATCCCCGAGGACCGAAACTTCCGGGAGTATTCCACCGCCTCTTCAGGGGACTGAATCCCGTTACGTTGCCATTCAAGCAGGATTCGATCGATATAGCGACAACTCATCTTCCCGCAGAAGACCGCCTCTCGGAGAGCTGCGACAATCAGGGATTCCGGATGAGCATCCTCATCTAACCATTGGGTCAGTGTCTCACATTCCATTGGGGACAGAGGGCGGCCAAATTCCCGCTCAAAAAGCTGAAACAGATTATCATAAGCCTCTTCCACTGTATCATCTGGTTGAATCGACTCCCGATCCAGATAGGAAGCTGCCAACTGTTGCAACAAGGGAGCGCTGGAGTATTGTTCAGAACGGAGCCCCTCCTCATCCACCATCTCCTCGATAGAAAGAAACCCTTTTCTGACCAGGACCTGTAACCACTGTACAATTCGATCCCCTTTGACACTCATTCGCTCCTCTAGCTGACTGACCGTAGGAAAAGCAATACCTTCCTTTTCGTTGAAAAGAAGGATATGTAACAAAAGCATCATTTGTCCTTCATTCAATCCTAATCGTTTGTACTCTGTAAATAGCAAGACCGGAAAGGAGATGGAACCCTGCTGCAGGACATCAACCAAAGCGGAGTGTGGCGAGATCTTTCGGTCCATCCTTTTCACCTCACCCTCTACTATAGCAACTGAAAAAATGGAAAAACAGACTTGAAAACAAAAAGAGCACCGGTTATGTACCGATGCTCCCCTCCGGGGAGGAGTCATACCTGTACTTTACGGATACAATCGATTCAGCATCCGGGGGAAGGGAATTGTCTCCCGAACGTGATCCAAACCGCAAATCCAGGCCACGGTTCGTTCCAGACCCAATCCGAATCCCGAATGAGGAACCGTCCCGTATTTCCGAAGATCCAAATACCAGGCGTAATCTTCTCGGGGGAGTTGATATTGTTGGAATCTTTCATCCAACAAAGCCGGATCATCAATCCGCTGACTTCCGCCGATGATCTCCCCATACCCTTCCGGGGCAATCAAATCTGCACACAGGACCACTTCGGGGCGGGAAGGATCTGGTTTCATATAGAAAGCTTTAATCTCTGTGGGATAGTGCGTGATAAAGACCGGACGGTCAAAACTCTCTGCAATCTTCGTCTCATGGGGGGCACCGAAATCCTCTCCCCAGGTGAATTCCATCCCCTCCCGATTTAAAAGATCCACCGCTTCATCATAGGTGATGCGAGGGAAGGGTCCCTTCACCTTCTCCAAGGACGCCAGATCTCTACCGAGAACCTTCAACTCTTCCTGGCAATTTTCCAAAACATGCTGCACCAGATAGGTCAGCATGTCTTCCTGAACTACCAGATTCTCTTCATGTTCCACAAAGGCCATCTCCGGCTCGATCATCCAGAACTCGATCAGATGGCGCCGGGTTTTCGACTTTTCCGCACGGAAAGCAGGCCCAAAGGAATAAACCCGGCCCAGGGTCATCGCCGCAGCCTCCATATACAGCTGCCCACTCTGGGTAAGGTAAGCATCTTCATCAAAATATTTGGTGTGAAAGAGGTTGGTCGTCCCTTCACTGGAAGAGGGGGTCAAAACCGGCGGGTCCACCAGAGTGAAGCCTTGTCCATCCAGCCAGCCCCGAACTGCCTGAACGATCTGGGCCCGAATGCGAAGAATCGCTCGCTGTCGTGGCGAACGGATCCACAGATGGCGATGATCCATCAGAAATTCCACTCCGTGCTCCTTCAGCGCGATCGGATAATCCTGTGCTTGCTGAATCACCTCAATGGAGGTCACATCCATCTCATAGCCACTGGGAGCCCGCTCATCGGCACGAATCCCCCCTTCCACATAAAGCGAGCTCTCTTGAGTCAACTCCAGTGCCGCTTCCCAGACCTCAGGAGAGACTTTGTTTTTCACCAATACCCCTTGAATGAAGCCGGTTCCATCCCGTAGTTGTAAAAATTGGATTTTACCACTGGACCGTTTATTGTAAAGCCATGCGCCCAGGCGGACTTGCTCCCCCACATGGGCGGAAATATTACCTAATGTGGTAAGCACGTTCAAACCTCCATCTCGATTTTGACCTGTCCATTATACCCTTGGCTGCAAATGGGAGTCAACGCGATGAAAAAAGCCAATTCAGGTATAATAAAAAGATCAATCCAATTTGAAATGGATGTGTTTCTTCATGACAGGTCGAGTTCCCCATCTGATCCTCTTCCTTCTCTTAGTCATCTGTCTCGGCTGTACTGCTGAAACCCCTACCACCGCGAAAACCGAGGCAGCAACAGCTCAGCCTTCCTCCTTGCGACTAGCCGTCGTCGGGGATATCATGATGCATGATACTCAGATCCGTGCTGGAAAAACCGATTCCGGAACTTATAATTTCGATTCCTTTTTCAAGGAGATTCAGCCTTGGCTCTCTCAGGGCGACCTCGTCATAGGAAACTTGGAGACCACCTTGCCAGGCAACGGGAAATCCTATTCCGGTTATCCCCTCTTCCGTTCCCCAGACGCCCTTGGTGACTCCCTGAAAAAAGCGGGATTTGATCTCTTGTCCACCGCCAATAATCACACGATGGATGCCGGTGAATCCGGAGTCCTTCGCACCCACCGGAAACTGACGGAACTGGGGATCCAACCGATTGGAACCTCTCCGGGGCCGGAGCCACAGAAACCCCTCCTCATCGAAAAAAACGGGATCACTCTCGCCTTTTCCGCCTATACCTATGGAACCAACGGAATCCCCCTTCCTGAAGGCAAGGATTACTTGGTGAATGGGATTGATGAAAATCGAATCCTGAAAGAGATTCGCGAAAGTCGCGAGCGGGGTGCTGAATTTGTCGTGGTCACACTCCACTTCGGACAAGAATACCAGCGACAACCCAACGAAGAACAGAAACGACTCGTCAAGAAGCTATTACAAGGAGGCGCCGATGTCGTTTTAGGTGGACACCCTCATGTACTGCAACCGATGGAGCGTCAGAGGATAGAAGGAGAAGAAAAATTTGCAATCTATTCCCTCGGCAACTTCATCTCTGATCAACTGAAAACCTACACCAATGACGGAATCATCCTGTACCTCGATCTACATCGGACAAGCGTGAACCAGCCGGTTCAACTGCAACAGGTCTCTTATTTGCCCACCTATGTCCACAAATACAACCGGAACGGGGTAAGACGATTCACGGTGCTCCCCATCGAAGAAAAGGGGAAATGGACAGGCCCTTCCTATCCCGGACTATCGGAACAGACCTTGAAACGCACATGGAAAGACACCACCACCCTGATGCAATCCCTTGATAGTTTCCCTGTCTTCTCCCAACCCCTCGAGAAAACAGCACGTTAAATTCCTCCATCAGCCGGACTTTTTACCTGGCTTTTTAAGTCGGGTGTTTTTTTCTGTACCAAGTTTGCTATACAAACTAATCTGCGGTTTGTGATTCGATGAAAACTGGAAATCCTGATCCCAAAATCAAAAAAACAGCCACTTCGCATGAAGCGAAGTGGCTAACCCCCGTATGGGCTTATTCATGCAGACCTAATCTGTACTCGTACCTTTTGCAAATCGAATAGAACCTGCCCGCCTGAAGGCGGGGCTGGATGCCCTCTTATTTCACGAAGATCCTCCGTCGCCACCCGTTGTCGATATCTTTTAAGCACTTTTTGCGGAATTCCCTTAAACGGCCTGGATCCGATTTTAATTCATGAAAGGTTATAGGCTATCCAACGAGGATTGTGCATCCTGGGGTATTAAGTTCTTCACCAATCACGCCCGATGTTGAAGACATTTCTAAGACGACAAACCTTTATAAATCTTGCGAAAGTCGGACCATATCGATGACTTGGATGCCATTTTCAAAAATTGGTTTATCGTAATGTCTAATAAAAAAATCGCGATCAATAGAAGTCATTCTAAAACCGCATTTTTGATATAATGCCAATTGAACGACTCCTGAATTTCCAGTTCCTATTTCAACGGTTTTATAACCTTCATGTTTTGCCGTTTCAATTGCATGGAGGACAAGTTGTTTTCCATATCCTTGACCATGAAAATCTTCATTCACCGCTATATTTACAATTTCTGCTGTTTTTGGTCGGGTTGGAATAAGGACATAAGTACCTATGATGAACCCATCAAGATCCATAATAAAGCACTTACCTCTTGAAATGTATTCTCTGACTAGCTTCTCTGATGGATCCGCCAACAATAATAACTCCAACGGCAACTCCTCATCCTTCTTTAATTCTCTAATCAATTTGAACACCCCAAATTTCATTTATTCCAGAATATCGAATTAAAGACAAGCTGCTGGAAACAACCATCATTGTTCAATTCTTACGCCTGATGGTAAGACAATTCCTCGGCATCACCACAACAAATTTAACATTTTGGATTCCTTTGAACCATTTCTTCCGTTAAATCAACAACGTAACATTTTTCAGCAAAAGGTGCGAACGTAAGGGCAGTATGCCCTGCTCTTAAAGTAAATATCAACAAACCACATCTCGGTTCACCCCCTTCCCATTGTAGAATAAAAAACAATTGAAAATGGACGGAAAGCCAACTAAAAAATCATTCCTTAGCGAAAAAAAGGAGGGGGAATTTCATTTAGTTTGCGAAACAAACTAATCTGCAGATGTGGAACACAAAAAAGCCCGGCCCATTGCCGGACTACAAGCGAATTGCCCTCGGTAAACACGTGATGGATCCCCCCTCTCTTTTCCTTCTTTCAGGCATTATGGTTCATCTGTGTTTTTCTTGTTGTTCTCATCATCATTGACTATTTCAGAAAGCTCTGCTCGTGTTTTGTCGAGCAGCTTTTGTAGTTGTTCCTTTTTTTCAGGACTTTCCATAGCTAGACGACCTATCTTGAAAAATTCGTAGGTTAATCCCTGAATGTCAGATCTTAAAGTCTGCATTTCACTTAGATCCATACTATTCTCAAGCCTATTCATTCTTGAGATAAAGGGATCTTCGTTTTGGTGTTTTTCTAAATAGCTTCGCCCCTCATCTGTAAGATGGTAAACCTTTTTCCGCCCTTCCTTCGTTACATGGACAAGATCCTGATCTTCGAGCATCTGGAGGGTCGGGTAAACCGAACCGGGACTGGGGGAATAAAACCCCTTGAACTTTTCTTCCAGTACCTTGATTAATTCATATCCGTGTCTCGGTTGCTCTTGTAACAACTTTAACAAGACGATTTTGATATCACCGCGCCTGAAAAAACGTTCTCCGCTAGGATCACCGCCAAATCCTTTACCTGCAAAGAAACGAAATCCACCTTGTCTGTCAAAGTGACTGTCTTCCCTTCCCCATCCCCTATCAAATCTACCGCCTTTAAAGAAGCCATGACGATCAAATGGACCTTGGCCTTCGAATAAAGGATACTGAAGAAAATCAGGTTTTTTGAACATGGTCAGCCTCCTGTTGTTTTTATATATTAACGATATATCGTTAAACAAATAATAACCGATATATCGTTAAATGTCAAGAACGAGATGCGATTTTCATCCGTTTCATCTCAGATATCTATAAAAAGGACACCTCCCCTGAATAAGGAAGTGTCCTTGATTCACATTGACCGCTGATACAAGCCTTTGAGAGATTCCGACAGATCGAGTGCGGACAGCTGCCGTCGGGGCCACCTCCGGACTGGTTCAGTCTGCTGTTCGGGAGGCGAAGTGGACCCTAGCTTTGTTTCGGTGCGGATCATTCAAACTTTATAGTATTATTGTCGATGGCCTTAATCACGCGACCCGTTGTCCTGCGACATTACAGGTGACGTCGATTCCCCCATAAGAAGATTGGAGGCATCTGCATGCTAAGTTTGCCCCGAAGCCATCTCTGTTGACGGCATCAACAGGAAAATAGTTCCCAGATGAAAAAAGGTAATGTTTCTAGTGCCCCCTCAGAGAAGATTGTGTGGGAAATCACAGAAAGGTAAGGAGGGTGGGGATTTGATTCGCCTTTGTACCCATAGGGCACAAGTCTCGCCAAGGTCACTCCGTTCCCGGTCTCGCTATGCGCTCTTTGCAAGAGATCGGAGCCGCCCCACCCTCCTGCCTCCGCCTTGCTGAAAAACAAGATCAAAATTGCCTGAAGGGGCACTAGATGAAGTTTGTATAACTTACTAATCTGCAGATGTGGAACGCAAAAAAGCCCGGCCCATTGCCGGACTACGAAGGAATTCCTGTCGACGAACCGATTAGGAACTTCGGGCCCCGATTGAATCAAGCCCTCTGCCTCCCGTTCAAAATCCTTTGGCCACCTCAATCGCTTGTCGGATCCCCTCCTCAACAATTTTCCCTCGCTTCTCGGGAAATTGGTTGTGCCCCTCTGCAATCACCGTTGTAATATCGGTGATCCCGAAGAGCTGCAAGTTTTTCACGACAAAGTTAACCGCCATTTCAGAACTGGCCGCCTCCCCTTCAGAGTAGAGGCCCCCGCGAGCGTTTAACAAAACCACCTTTTTATCCGGAACCAGACCAACAGCGCCTTCTGGCGTATAACGGAAGGTTTTTCCCGCTCGATTCAGATAATCGATATAGGTGTGAAATACAGCAGGCACAGTCAGATTCCAAAGAGGAAATGCCATCACTACTTTATCTGCCGCCAAAAACTGATCCAAATGATGATCGATAATATCCATAACTTCCTTCTCTTGCGGAGTCAGCTCGATTCCCTTACCGGATTTGGAAATTCCATTAATCATGCTGGCATCCATATAGGGTAACGGCACTCCATACAGATCCAACTCCACTACCTGATCCTCAGGATGAGATTCTTGATAACTTTTCAAGAAGGCCTCATACAACTGCACAGTCACCGATTGATCTGCGGGACGATTGTTTGCTTTGACAAATAACGTTGTAGTAGTCATATATTCATTCCTCCAATGAAGAAACTCAGGATCGATGCTGAAGTGGATCCTTCGCTCATGATTTTACCGAAAAAGCCACCTTTCCGCATCCGCACCCAGACTCGCCTTCCTTACGGAAATCGTCTCAGTCCGGTTGTAAGACTATAGTCTTGGGCTGTGAAAAAACAATCAGTACTTATGATGATACCAAAATACTCGGTTTTAGTGGCACAGGAAGATCTGACAGAAAAAGAAGATCCGTTGGTTTCGATTCTAAGCCTCCTACGAGAATGGGGTGAAGAAGAGCCCAGAATAACGGACATTCCCAAGAGTAAGACAGCAGGGATTTCAGCCACTTTTGTTCATCTCAATAAAGAGAAAACGCCCTCCCGCTGTCAAAGCAGGAGGGCACCTGTCAGTTTAATACAATGAAAGGTATTGTTCCCGCTCCCAGGGGTGCACCTGGCTCCGGAACATATCCCATTCGATCTCTTTGGCTTCGATGAAGTTGCGGAGGGCATGCTCACCGAGAGCCTCACAGATCACCGGATCTTTCTTCAATTCCTCCAGCGCTTCTTTCAATGTGGCTGGTAGCTGTTCGATCCCTGCTCGATCCAACTCTTCCTCGTCCATCACATAGATGTTGCGATCGGTCTCCTGGGAGAGCTCCAGCTGATTTTGGATCCCATCCAATCCCGCCTTTAACATAACCGCGAGGGCTAGATAGGGATTGGTTGCGGGATCGGGACTGCGCACCTCCAGTCGGGTAGACAAACCCCGGGAAGCCGGAATACGAACCAAAGGACTGCGGTTGGTAGGGGACCAAGCCACATAGCAAGGTGCTTCATACCCCGGAACCAAACGTTTGTAAGAGTTCACCAGCGGATTGGTGATTGCCGTAAACCCTTTGGCATGTTTCAAGATCCCAGCCAAAAAATAACGGGCGGTGCGGGAAAGCCCCAACTCATCGGATGGGTCATAAAATGTGTTTTCCTCCCCCCGAAAAAGAGAAAGGTGGGTATGCATCCCCGACCCACTCACCCCGTACAGCGGCTTCGGCATAAAGGTGGCATGAAGACCGTAGCGACGGGCGATATTTTTCACCACCAATTCAAAGACCTGGATGTTGTCTGCTGCGGTGATCGCGTCGGTATATTTGAAGTCGATTTCGTGCTGACCTGGGGCTACTTCATGGTGAGAGGCTTCAATTTCAAAGCCCAGCTTATCCAGAGTGATCACGATATCGCGACGGCAATTCTCCCCCAGGTCCATGGGAGCCAGGTCAAAATAGCCTCCCTTGTCGTTCAAATCCATCGTCGGGTCTCCCTTGGCATCTGTCTTAAACAGGAAAAATTCCGGCTCGGGACCGACATTTAATGCACTGAACCCCATCGCTTCCGCTTCTTTCAATACATTCTTCAAAATGCCTCGGGGATCCCCCGCAAAGGGTTCACCATCGGGGGTGTACATATCACAGACCAATCCTGCCACTCGAGAGTCCTCTGTCCCACCCCAAGGATAGATCACCCAGGAGTTCGGATCCGGGTGCAGATACATATCCGATTCCTCGATCCGCACGAACCCCTCGATGCTGGACCCGTCGAACATCATTTTGTTGTCCAAGGCTTTTCCCAACTGGGACTTGGGGATCTCCACATTTTTGATCGTGCCCAAGAGGTCGGTAAACTGCAAACGAATAAACTCCACATTGTTTTCTTCAACGGATCGCAGAATATCTTCTCTGGTGAAACGTTTTGGCATGGAGGATACTCCCTTCGGATTTTAAAATCAATGGAAGAAACGGGACAACTCACCGCGGATCAGGTGACTTTGATGGGGGCGTGAACTGAGCTCATGGAGCTGACGCTTCATCAGTTTGTATACTTCCGCTTTGGAGAGATCGGGCTTTACCGGCGACAACTCCGGCTGGGAGACCTGTGCCTGCTCCCACAACACTTCCTTCACACCGGCGACGTTGACCCCTTTTTCCATTAAAGACTTGATGCGCAACAGTTGATCCACATCATTGAAGGAAAACAACCGCTGCCTTCCCTGAGTCCGGGCCGGATGGATCAGCCCTTGCTGTTCATAATAGCGAATCTGCCGGGGAGTCAATTCCGTAAGCTGCGTCACAGTTCCCATCGGGAACAAGGGAAGGTTCCGACGAAGATCATCACCCATCCACAGTACCTCCTCAACAAAATCACGATTCCATTTTAAGGCTGTCTCGTAAAGCTGTCAAGTGATGTTAGGTTATCTGACATGAAAAAATACCTACCTGTAAATTAACAACAAAGATATTCAGCAATAAAGAGTCGGGAAGCTTACTATCTCCGATCCCTTCCTCATATCTTAAAAAAAAGCACCCTGTTCAGGGTGCAATTCAATCCGTTTAAAATCCCAAAATCAAAAACCAGATTAACAAACCTACCATCAACAACGCCTTAATAAACACCCCCCAAAAAAACCACCAGGGTGCCATATCCCACCCGAAGGGCCTGTTGGCAGTCCTTTTTCAGGATCAGCTTCAGCAAAAAGACCGCCAAAAGCGACCATTTGGCCAACTAAGCGACGATTTCATCGCAAAAGAAGGTTCGGTAAACACTGGGGCCTCTGTACATCAGCTAATCATGTAAAATTATTTATTTTTTTCTTTCTTCACCGCACGCCAATCCCTAAATGACAAAATGATAGCGATCACAATCAGTATAAACCCCCCAATAGCTCCTACCGAAATGGAGTATAGGAAAAAGGGTTGCAATAGATTGCCCATGACAATGAAGAAAACAGCAGCCATCGTAAAATAAAACACTTTAGGATTTCCTTTTAACATCCTTCTTCCTCCATTCTAACAACCCTTTACCACTATATCATACACAATTTTACAAAATAGATTTTATGGAAACCAGCTTCGTCGCTTCACCCTTTTTTTTAAAAAACCCCGCCTGCAGAGGCGGGGGTTCACTCTTTACATCACGTCGATCACACCAAAATCAAAAACCAGATCAACAAACCTACCATCAACAGTCCCTTGATAAACAAACCCCCGAAAAAGCCCACCAGGGTGCCATATCCCACCCGAAGGGCCTGTTGCCAATCCTTTTTCAGGATCCATTCCAGCAGGAAGACCGCCAAAAAAGGACCGATCAGGATGCCAAGGGGGCCGAAGGAGATGCCGACCAGGCCACCGAGGATGGCTACTGGGATGGACCATTTGGAACCACCATAGGTGCGAGCAGTAATGCCCCCGGCCACATAGTCGATGACCACCACCACCAGGGTGATCCCTACCGCCCCCACCCAGAAAGAGGTGGAGAGTACATCGGAGTCGATCAGAAAGTGATAAAGCAAAAAACCGATGAACAATAACGGGGCGTCCGGTAAGACAGGAAGGATCAGTCCCGCGAAGCCCAGGATAAACAACAACACCACCAGAATCCACCAAATAATTTCCATTATCCTTCTCCCTTCGCGGGATCCGTGAATCTCGACGGAAAGAGATCGCTATAGTCCAGCATCCGATCCAAAGCCGTCAAGATCCCGATCTTCACATGAGAGTAAGTAAGTCCCCCTTGCATGTAAGCCAGATAGGGTGGCCGTAGGGGGCCATCCGCCGACAACTCGATACTGGCTCCTTGAACAAAGGTTCCCGCCGCCATGATCACCGGATCTTCATACCCCGGCATCGGGGAAGGCTCCGGCCGTACATGGGCATCCACCGGAGAAGCAGCCTGGATCCCTTGACAGAAAGCGATCAGCAGATCCGGATTCTCCAAACGAATCTGTTGAATAATGTCAGTGCGCGGCTCCTGCCAACGGGGCGTCGATTCAAATCCAGCAGCCTCTAACATTGCCGAAGCGAAAAGAGCCCCTTTTAAAGCCTCCCCTACCACATGAGGAGCCAGAAAAAAACCTTGATACAGATCCCGGGTATAGCCGTGGGTGGCTCCTCCTTCTGCGAGAATTCCCGGAGCCACCAGGCGAGCCGCGGCGCGATCCACCCACTTACGGCCACCAGCGATATAGCCACCGGACTTGACTAGGCCCCCACCCGGATTTTTAATGAGAGAACCAGCGATCAGATCGGCACCCACATGAGTGGGTTCCCGCTCCTCCACAAACTCTCCATAACAATTATCCACAAAGATGACAGCATGAGGACAGAGCTCCCGGATCCTTTGGATCATTTCCCCGATCTCTGCCACCGTGAAGGAAGCCCGGGAGGAATAACCTCGGGAGCGCTGAATCCCGATACAACGAGTCTTCGGCCCAACAGCGGCTGTTACCGCCGGCCAATCCACCTGACCGTCAGAGAGGAGGGGGATCGCCTGGTAGCGGATCCCATGATCGGCGAGAGAGCCGGAACCATCCTTCTCCTTTCCGATCACCTGTTCCAGAGTATCGTAGGGAGACCCGGTGATATAGATCAGCTCCTCCCCTGGACGCAATACACCGAACAGACAGGCGGCGATGGCATGGGTGCCGGAGATGATCTGAGGGCGGAACAAGGAGGTCTCCGCTCCGAAAATCTCGGCCACGATCCTCTCCAGACTCTCCCGCCCTAAATCATCATAGCCATAGCCCGTAGAGGAGGCCAGGTGAATATCGCTCACCCCCTCCACCCGGTAGGCGTTCAGGAGACGCCATTGATGGTAGTCCACCCGTTCTTCAATCGCCTTCAACTTCGAAGCGATCCGGTGTTCCGCCTCTTCTTTCCACAGTTTGAGCTGGGTTCCATGTTTAAGATTCTTGTACATTTCACACACCATTTCTCTATTTCTGGTCCGTATCAAATATCCTTCCGTATCAAACCCTTCATCTCCGGCGACATCCGTTCATAACGATGGAGCGGCAACCGAAATTCCACTTTCATCGTCAGGTCGTCCACCTCGGAATGAACGATCTCCGCCACCTGATAAAACCGGGAAATCATTTCCCCCCAGGACACCGGGATCTCCGCCGACCCGTGGATCTGAGTGGCGTTTAACACCTGATCGATCTTCTCCTTCAGTTGTTCTCGGTCGTCGGCATCATAAGCAGAGATCCGGATCGTCTCCCCCTCTGCGGACAAGATCGCTCCCGCCTCGCGATCCCGTTTGTTAAAGACCGTCAACACAGGAACCTCACCGGCACCCAAATCCGCCAGGACCCGCTCCACCGCCTTCATTTGTTCCATCGCTTCAGGGTGGCTCCCATCCACTACATGGAGTAGGAGATCCGCCTCTCCCACTTGTTCCAGTGTGGATCGAAAAGCCGCCACCAGATGATGAGGGAGATTACGGATAAAGCCGACGGTATCCGTCAACAACACCTTTCCCCCTGAGGGCAGATCCAAAAACCGCGAAGTCGGGTCCAGTGTAGCAAATAACTGATCTTCCTCCATCACCCCGGCACCGGTCAAGCGATTAAAAAGTGTCGATTTTCCCGCATTGGTGTATCCGACGAGGGCCACTTGGATCATATCCATCTTTCGGCGTCGATTCTGATGCAATCGCCGGTGTTTGCGAACCCCTTCCAATTCCCTCTTCAAATCCCGAATGCGGCGCCGGATATGACGCCGGTCCGTCTCCAACTTTTTCTCCCCGGGACCGCGGGTTCCAATTCCCCCTCCTAACCGGGACATCTCTTTTCCTCTGCCGGTCAGCCGGGGCAAAGAATACTCCAGTTGGGCCAATTCCACCTGGAGACTTCCTTCCTTCGTGCGCGCGCGCATGGCAAAGATGTCCAGAATCAGTTGGGTTCGGTCCAACACCTTACAGGGAAACCGACGCTCCAGGTTCATCAACTGAACTGGGGACAACTCCCGATCAAAGAGGATCAGGTCGATCCTTTCCTCTTCCACGGTTTGAGCCAGCTCCTCCACCTTCCCCCGACCGATCAGCCAACCCGGATCCGGCGCATTCCGATGCTGGATCACGGTGTCTACGACAGTTGCGCCCGCCGTATGGGCCAACCGCCCCAACTCGGTCAGAGATGAATGAATGGAAGCCGTCTCCCTCCCACTGCCACAACCTACCAATAACGCTCGCTCACTACTGTTCTCCGTCTCGATCTTCCCTCATCCTCCTTGGAACGTGTAACCATCCTGTATGTCGATTATACCACGACTGAAAAAAAGAAACCCGGCACTTCCTGTGGCCGGAAATTCAAGGAACAAACCCAAAGGGCAGCTCCGTCTCTTTTTTTTTCGGAAAGGAAAGGTCCTCCGACTGAAGCGTCATCAGTTCATCCCGGGACACATACCGACTGTCCAACAGTCGCACCGCCTGGTTCCGGATCGCTTGCTCCACCAGATTCCTCACATAGCGTCCATTTCCAAAGGATTCGCCGGGAATCGTCGTCCTCTTCGCCAGATGGCGACGCAATTTCTCTAACGCCGGTCCCGAAAAACGATACTGCCGCTCCTCCAGCATTCCCCGGGCGATCCGGACCAGTTCATCCACACTGAAATCAGGGAAGCGGAGGTGGATCGGAAAGCGAGAGGGAAGCCCCGGGTTGGAGCGCAAAAACCGTTTCATTTCATCAGGATATCCCGCCAGAATCAGCACAAAATCATTTTTGTGATCCTCCATCGATTTGACCAAGGTATCAATTGCCTCTTTGCCGAAATCCTTTTCCCCACCTCGGGAAAGAGAGTACGCCTCATCGATGAATAAAATCCCGCCGAGGGCTTGCTTCACATGCTCCCTCGTCTTTTGTGCTGTATGCCCGATATATTCCCCCACCAGATCCGCCCGCTCCACCTCCAACAGGTGACCTTTACTCAGTATCTCCATCTCTTTGAGCAGATGGCCCATGATCCGAGCCACCGTGGTTTTCCCCGTTCCCGGATTTCCTTCAAAAACCATATGCAAAACCTGATTTTCCGTCATCAGCCCCGCTGCCGATCGCCGTTTACCCACCGTCAGCCAGGCATAGATTTCATGAATAAAATTCTTGATTCCCGAAAGACCCACTAGGCGGTCCAATTCCTCCATGCATCGCCTCAAGGGAAGGTGTTCATCCCCTTCCCGATTGAGGCCCGGTAGTTCCCGGGATTGGAAAGAGGCGTTCCTCTTGCCGTGGTCCAATACCACATGGAAGCGATGGGGTTCCTTTGTGATCACGCGGCTCGCCATATCCGGTCACCTCTTTGCTGGAATCGGCTCATCTATATATACGCATCCGCCCAGCTATTGGTGAGTGGCTAAGAATATAGAAAAACCAAGTGGTTACACTTGGTTTTAGCTTTCCTTATTGCTTTCATCATTGGGCATCAAGGACACCGACCGCACTGGGGTGAAGGTGGAGATCGCATGTTTGTACACCATCTGTTGTTTGCCGTCCGAGTCAATCACGATGGTGAAATTATCGAATCCCCGCACCAATCCCCGCAACTGAAAACCGTTCACCAGATAGATAGTGACCGGCACCGATTCTTTGCGGATCTGATTTAGAAAAGTGTCCTGGACATTGATCGATTGCTTCAAGGTTTGTACCTCCTATGTACATTTGGCATTCGGCATTAGTTTACTCTATTCTTTGTACTGAGGGAAGTTTCCTGCTACAAGAGCGAGAATTTCTTTCCCTGAATTTTCCCTGGTAACATCAAACCAGTGGATCATGGACAATCGGCGAAACCAGGAAAGCTGACGTTTGGCAAATTTCCGAGTGCGCTGCTTGATCTGATCCACCGCCTCCTCCAGAGAAAACTCCCCTTCCAGGTAGCCCATCAATTCCTTGTAGCCAAGAGCCTGCATCGAAACGAGACCCCGGTGGTACCCCCGCTCCCGGAGCTCCTCCACTTCGTGTAGCAATCCCGCTGCCATCATCTGATCCACCCGAAGATTCACCCGTTCATAAAGGCGATCCCGGGGCATCGTCAGACCGATCCACAGCATCTGGTAAGGAGGAGGAGTCTGAGTCTGCACTTCTGTGAGAGGCTTTCCGGTCACGCGAAAAATCTCCAAGGCTCGGATCACCCGGCGTCGATCATTGGGATGAAGGCGAGCCGCCCCTTCCGGATCGACTGACTGCAACCGTTGGTGGAGCACCTCGTTTCCTTCTCGATCAGCCAATTGATGCAACTCCTCGCGGAAGCGAGGATCCTCTCTGACCCCAGGCAGTCGGTAACCATGGGTGACCGATTGGATATAAAGACCGGTTCCACCCACCAGCATCGGCAGATGTCCGCGGACCTGGACCTCTTCAATCTTTTCCTGGGCTCGCTGCTGAAACTCCTCTACAGAGAAAGGAACATCGGGGTCCACCTGATCGATCAGATGATGAGGAACCACTGCTCGCTCTTCCTGGGATGCCTTGGCTGTTCCGATATCCATATAGCGATATACCTGCATGGAATCCCCTGAGATCACCTCCCCCTGAAACTCCCGAGCCAGGGAGAGACTAAGTGCAGTTTTTCCCACGGCAGTGGGCCCCACGATTACTAACAGATCTCCTTTAGGGTTCGAGGATTCCGAACGCATAGTTGGAAGCCTCCTTTACCACACGGAATCCAAGCCGTTCAAATTCTCCACTCATCAGCCGTTCCTTCAGCACCACCCGTTTCCGTGCCACCCGGAGTGCCTCCTGGACTGATTTCGGATGCAATGGTTCAGGATTGGCCAGCATTTTTAAAGACTGGAGGGCGGAAGAACGAGTGACGGTCTGCCGGAACATCGGATCAAACAACACTACATCGAAGGAGTCATCCTCTTGGTGCAAAAGAACCTCTCGGTAATCCGCACATACCACCCGAACCCTCTGCATCGCCTGCATCAGCCGCGGGGAAGCTGCCTGGTAATGCCCCAGGCCATAATCCACCAGCGTTGCGATCACCGGCTGACTTTCCAATCCCACCACTTCCCCTGCCTCTCCTGCCACATGAGCCGCCACAATCGCATCGGCTCCCAGTCCTAACGTACAGTCCAGGATCCGATCCCCTGATTGCAGAGCTGCCGCAGTCACCAGGGCATCCGATCCTCCGGATGTCAGTGTCTTCACACGCGGAGCCGCCAGATTGGGGTGAAAACGGAAGGTATTCCCCTCCCGATCCTCCCAGTAGGCTCCATCACTTCCCACCACCACAGCGGCCTCTGCGGCAGTTTCCCCCATCATCTGGGTCAAGGATCGGCTCTCGCGGGGCAGATAATCTGCTCCCATCCTGCGGGCGATCCGTTCAGCCCATATGCGCTCTTCTTGCCGGGGCTGTCGGGAGGTTGTCACAAACACTCTTTACATCACCCGCACTCTCTACATCACCCGTTTAAACATCTTTTCAATTTCATAAGTGGAGAAATGAACCAGAATCGGTCGGCCATGAGGGCAGGTGTAGGGCGTCATACATGCCCGCAATTGTTGAATCAAGCTTTCCATCTCTTCCCGCCGGAGATGGCGATTCGCCTTGATCGCCGCTTTGCAGGCCATCAGCTTGGCTCCGTCATCCTGCAACCGGGCCAGATCCACCCGCTCTCCCCTCTTCACCCAGTCGAGAACTTCCCACAACAACTCTTCTTCGCTCCCTTTAGGAAACCAAACGGGATGGGAGCGCACCAAAAAGGAGGTGTTTCCAAAGGGATCCATCTCAATTCCCATCTCCGTCAGATGGGGTATCCATTGGCGAATGATCTGAGTTTCCGCCGGAGTACATTCTACCGTCAACGGCATGAGCAGGGATTGTAACCTGCCATCCCCCTCCTGCATCCGACGGTAAAATCGTTCATAATAGATCCGTTCATGCGCTGCATGTTGGTCCATCAGGAAGAACCCATCCTCGGCCTGAGCGATGATGTAGGTTCCGTGAATCTGGGTTAAGGGGGTTAAATCGGGCAATTCCCCACCGGGGGTACTCTCCTCCACTTCGGTCTCCTGCACGGGAGCGGTTTTTGCCTCCTCCTTCTCTGCGGAAGCCCTATCCCCACTGGGATCCACCGGCTCGGGAGTCGAAGAAGTCAAGGGAGACAAAGGTGCAGGCGAGGAAACCCACCTCGGCTCTGACCCCAATGCTGCCTCTTTTTCCCGGATCTGCCAATTCTCCCCTTTCTTCCCTCTGTGGGAAACCTCATCACTCCACTGCAACTGCTGCTGTACTGGGTGAGATCCCCGCTGATACTCCTGTCGGGGAGAGGCGGCTTGGGGGATCAAGACATGTTCGCGGAACAAAGCCTGCAATCCCGCTTCGACCAGACGACAGAGCTCCTTCTCTTTACTCAGTCGCACCTCCAATTTGGCCGGATGCACATTCACATCCACCAACTTGGGGTCCATACTCAAAGAGAGAACCACAATAGGATAGCGCCCAATAGGCAACAAAGTGTCATAACCCCGGAGAACCGCCTGGGACAGGGGAAGGTTCCGGATGTAACGTCCATTGATCATGATTGAAATATAGGAACGGTTGGACCGGGTCACCTCTGGCTTTGCCGCCAGTCCCTCCACACTGAAGTCCATATCTTCCACAACGATCGGCAACATCTTACGTGCTACCTGTTTCCCGTACAAGACATGGGCCACATGAAGCAATTTTCCATCTCCCGGAGTCCGAAACAATTCTTTTCCGTTATGCGTCAGGGCAAAGGAGATGGTCGGATGCGCCAAGGCTTGTCTTCCTACATGATCTGCTACATGACTAACTTCAGTGTTGACGGTTTTTAAATATTTCAAACGGGCGGGAGTATTGAAGAACAGCTCCTCCACGCACACTTCAGTTCCGGGAGAACGGGCGGCATCTTCTGTGGACAGTAGTTTACCACCTTCCAGCACCAGCCGGGTCCCGATCCCTTCCGATCGAGCCGTGGTTAAGGTGAGTTTGGAGACAGAAGCGATACTGGGCAACGCCTCCCCTCGGAATCCCAGGGAACGGATAGAAAACAAATCCCGTTCCCGGCGAATTTTACTGGTGGCATGCCGTTCAAATGCGAGAAGAACATCTTCCCGGTCCATCCCCTTCCCATTGTCGGAAACCCGGATCGAGCGGATACCTCCCTCGTGGATCTCAATGTGAATTCGATTCGCTCCTGCATCGAGTGCATTTTCTACCAGCTCCTTCACCACGGATGCCGGTCGTTCCACCACCTCTCCTGCAGCGATGCGGTTGGCCAATGAATCGTCCAGCAAACGGATCTCACCCATCGACCTCCGCCTCCTTTGCCTTCAGTTTTCGCTGCAGGTCAAAGATAAACTGGATCGTTTCCATAGGCGTCCGGTTGAGAAGGTCCCACTCCCGCAGAGCCTTCAATGTCTCCTCTTCTTGCGGGGACAATGCTGATTTCGCCGTGGATTCCACGAAGGAGAACAAATCCGGTTGCTGGGTT
This sequence comes from Kroppenstedtia sanguinis, assembly GCF_050433445.1. Classification (NCBI taxonomy): domain Bacteria; kingdom Bacillati; phylum Bacillota; class Bacilli; order Caryophanales; family Thermoactinomycetaceae; genus Kroppenstedtia; species Kroppenstedtia sanguinis. Next base: position 102,615 of record NZ_JBNPXF010000006.1, read on the forward strand.
CCTGCAGTTTCCAAGCGCCCTTCCAGAGTTTCCAGCAGACTCCGCGCTCGCTGGATCACTTCGGAAGGCATTCCCGCTAGCTGAGCCACATGGATCCCATAACTGCGGTCCGCTCCCCCTGGCTCCATCCGGTGTAAGAAGACCACCTCCCCCTCTTTTTCCACACAGCGGGCATGAATGTTCACCACCCGGGGCAAATCTGCCTCCAACTGCGTCAACTCATGATAATGGGTGGAAAACAACGTCTTCGCTCCTACGTGATCGTGGATATACTCTACGATCGCATGGGCCAAGGCCATCCCATCATAAGTGGAAGTTCCCCGTCCCACCTCATCCAGCAGAATCAGACTGCGCGAAGTCGCCTGGGCCAAAGCCAAGCGGGTCTCATCCATTTCCACCATAAAGGTACTACGACCACCGACCAAATCATCAGCGGCACCGATTCGGGTAAAGATTCGATCCACAATTCCGATTTCCGCCCGGTGTGCCGGCACGAAGCAGCCTATCTGCGCCATCAGCGTGATCAGGGCCACTTGACGCATGTATGTACTCTTGCCTGCCATGTTGGGACCGGTGATCAACAACAGCTGTTGCTCCTGTTGATCCATCCGTGTATCATTGGGGACAAATTCCCCTTCCCTCGTCGCCGCTTCCACCACCGGATGGCGTCCCTCTGAAATTCGGATCCGCCCTTCCCCGTTGATGTCAGGACGGACATATCCATATTTTCCGGACACCGCCGCCAGGGAATGGAGCACATCCAGACGAGCCACCCGGTCCGCCAACATCTGAATCCGCGGGATCTCCTCTGCCACCTGTTCCCGAACCCGGGTAAACAATTGATACTCCCATTCCACTGATTTTTCTTCCGCCTCCAGAATCAACCGCTCCCGCTCTTTCAACTCAGGAGTGACAAAGCGTTCAGCGTTGGCCAGGGTCTGCTTCCGCTGGTAACGCCCTTCAGGCAGATGACGCAGATTGGCTTTGGTCACCTCAATATAATAGCCAAACACCTTGTTGAAACCCACCTTGAGGGAACGAATGCCGGTGGCCTCTCGCTCCCGCTGTTCCAGACGAGTGATCCAGCCCCTGCCGTCTCGCTGGACTTCACGGAGTCGATCCAGTTCTTCATCATACCCGTCTTGGATCAGGTTCCCCTCCCGGACCGATACCGGAGCTTCATCTGCAATGGCTTTTGTGATCAGCTCCACTACTTCACCTAAGGGATCCAATCCTTCAGCGACAGAGGTCAGCACCTGAGCATCTGTTTCGGACAAACAACGCTTCAGATCCGGTATTTTTTCCAGAGAACGCCGCAGGGAGATGAGATCCCGCCCATTGGCAGATCCGTAGGCAATCCGGGCACACAACCGTTCCAGATCATAAACCCCTTTGAGTTGCTCACGGATCTCCTCCAACAGGATCAAGTGGTCCGTTAAAGCCTGAATCTCCTCTTGACGCTGCCGGATTTCATTCAAATCCAACAATGGCTTGTCCAACCACTGTTTTAACAACCGGCTTCCCATCGCCGTCGCAGTCCGATCTAACAAGCCGTACAGGGTCCCTTCTTTTCTGCCGTCTCGCAAAGATTGGGTCAACTCCAGCGTCTGGCGCGCAGAAACATCCAACACCATAAACTGCTCAGCATCATAAGGGCGAATCCGGTTCATATGGGAAAATCCCCGCTTCTGGGTCCGCTGCAAGTAGGAAAGGAGCAGGCAGGCCACCTCCCCATGAATCGGGGTGGTGAGCCTTTCCCGATCCTCAGGAAAGTGCTCGCCCAGCATCCTGGATCTCTCCTCTGGCGGTTGCAGTTCCTCCTCTCCCATCACCGTGACCACAACTTGGAGGCGAAGGCGCAATTCTTCTAAAAAAGACGCATCTTCGCCCAAACCGGGAGCTAGCAGAACTTCCTTTGGTTGGTATGCCGCCAGCTCATCGATCACACGCGTGGGATCGCCGACAACATCCGTCACATAAAACTCTCCCGTAGATAAGTCCGCCGCCGCCAGCGCATAATGCTCCCGCTGACGGATCAAAGCCGCCAGAAAATTATTTTCCCGTTCCGCAAGCATCTTCTCTTCCATCACTGTGCCCGGGGTAATCACCCGGACCACTTCCCGCCGGACTACACCCTTGGCCGTGGCAGGATCCTCCACCTGCTCACAGATAGCCACTTTGTAACCCTTGCCGATCAGACGACTGATATAAACATCCACAGAATGAAAGGGAACACCGCACATGGGAATCTTCTCGCCTCCACCGTCTCTGGAGGTGAGGGTGATTTCCAGTTCTTCCGCCGCTTTGCGGGCATCCTCGAAAAACATTTCATAAAAATCGCCTAAACGAAAAAATAAAAAGGCATCAGGATGATCCGCCTTGATTGAAAGGTATTGTTGAATCATCGGAGTATACTTGGCCACTTGGACAGACCCTCCGAATTTTGGTAGGATGTGTGATTCATGAACTACATGGATTTCATTGTACCATGCCCTTTCTGTGGGAACAAGCGACAGCCTTTCAGGACTTGTGATGGGGTAACTTCCACAGCGGTCGAATATCCTTCTCCTCATTCCATCTCTTCCCTGACTCGATCATTCTGTAAAAGGGATCCAGATAGTGGCTGTAACGATGATATCCATCCACACTGCGCAGTTCACTCCAGAGATTGCGGACGATTTCCCGCAGCTCCTCCTTGTCCCCTCGATAGTACGCCTTTTGCACGACATAACTATTCAAATCGCCGGCCCGTAACAACGGATACCGAGCAGCCACCAACTTAGCCGCAGCTATGACCCCTTTGGTCAGAGTAGGGGAAACCAGCCAACTGGGCAGAGTTCGATACTCAAAACCACCATGGAATTGAGGCCGAAAATCCCCCAGGAATCCATATTTGGGACGGCGGCGCGCTCCCTTCGGATCCTCTGCCAGCATCAAGGGCAGGGCCAGATAATGATCCAAGGCACGTAACAGTTTAAAGTTGAGATGGACTCCACTGAAATGAATATGACCTCCCAGGGGGAAACCTGGATGGGGGAGTGCTCCTGCCAACCACTGAATCCGGCCGTCTTTGATCCGTCGCGCCGCCTGAATCAAGCCCCTATAGATCCGGATCACCAACTCCCGCGGTTCCGGGGTGGGTCGAGGACGGACCTCTACCAGCGGCTTCGCGGACCGATCTTCCCCATGCCAAATCGCATCACAGCCCACTCTACCGTAGCGCGGAAAATAGTCAGAAGCCATCATCAAGTCCCCACTCGGTTTACGCAGGATAAATTCCGGATCGGCTCCAAGAACCACCTGATCCAGCTTTGCCACCATTTTGGGGAGTTTCCGACTGTATTGAAGGATCGCTTCGGTAAAAGATCGCGTCATCTCCTGATTCAGCCGGGGGCTGGGATTGACATCCAACACCGTCACCATGTTTCCCGGCAGAATGCCGATTTTAACGACACCATAGTCCAACCCCATCGCGTACAAAGCCCGCACAGACAGATTTTTTACGCGCCGGACTTCCCGTGAGTTTTCCTGGGGATTCACCCTGCGAAAAGTCTCCTTCTTACTCGATCGCCCTCCCGCAAGCCAAGCCATCGGACCATTGGAGCTATACATCAGCAACACTTGGGTCTGAAAAACAGCTACAATATATCGCTTGAGCAATCGGGTCTTTCCATTCACCGTCCGAATCCCATGCAACTGCAAAAAAGCAATTCGATAATCGGCGTCACCTGCACGCTCCACTGCATTACCATCATTTAATATAATCATCTGTTCTGTATAAGTATCGCGCAAAGACGAGTCTAGGTAGAGCGAAGGAGCAAGAGTGTTTTCAGGGGTGACCAGCCGGCTCTGGAACCTCCCTTCATCCGTCTGGTTGATCGGGAGCAAGTGCGCTTCCATATCTCTTCTCCTTTCGCGGATCCTAAAACCAATCTGCTGATATGTTATGTGAAGAACGTCTCTGTGGTTAGTGCATCAAAAGAAAAAGGAGGCATCCTGCCTCCCCTGCCGTGATGGAATGTGAAAAATCAGTCGCTCAGATCATCGATCACCAACTCAGGATCCAGATCCTCAAAACCGTCTGAGATTTCCTCCTCCATCTCCGAGCCGTCCATTCCTTTATCATCCCAGTCATCACAGCCACCGGGGTTTACCCAAACACAAACCTTGGTTTCACCGACCATCTCCACGTAAAATTCCCGTTCCACCCGGACTAGGACCTCTCCATCTCCGGCAATGGTGGCTTCGATGCAGTTGGGAGGTTGAGTGGCCACTGCGCTGACCTCCATGGTTTCCTCCCGCACATGGCTGTCGTAGTAGCTCAGCGGAACCTGCTCTACATACCGCACCGTGTGATTGGCCACTTCCGTCTTGGTGTTCCGGTTGAATGAAAACCAGAGGTTGATATCATAGCTCCCAGTGATCTCGATCACATCCCCCACCCGGTTGGCATCATATTTGTGGTTGATGATCCAGGCACCCAAGATACTGGAAATGTGGTCGGGGGGCTGGATGGAGTGCGTTGTCTGGGAGAACTTGCTGCCTTTGCCGGTGACCGCTTTGGTAATGATTTGTCGGCATTGCATTCCGCTGTTTGTATTTGACACGATACTCCCTCCTCCAAACAATCGTTCAGTACAAATAGTATGCAGGGCCATAGTCTAGGGTGCCTAAAAACCATAGGAAAGTTCTATAAAAGACTTTCTCCTCGCTGAAGTCTGAATGGATTTCACAAAAAAAAGACCTGCATCCCATCGCAGGTCCAAAAAGTTCAGCGACAGCCGCAGGGTCCCCCGCTACCGCAACCCCCGCCGACATCACCGCCGACATCCAAATCCAGTTTTTCCGAAACCGCCCCCGCCAAAGCTTGCGTCAGTGTCTGCAGAAGATCATTCATCTCCACTTGGGATTGCTGATACTCCTTGACGATGGGCAGATTGTCCATCTCCAACTGCAGGCGATCCAGTTCTTGTTCCAAGCGTCGGGTATACTCCGGCTTTTCATAGTGTTTCGCGTGAACCAGCTCTTTTTGTTTCCGTTTGATCTCCTCGATCAGTCCCTGAACTCGGCGGCTCCGATTGACCTGCTCCTCAGCCAGATGAAAGCGGTGAATCTCCTCTGTCTCCGACAAGCGACGTCCCAGGTTGGATGCATGAGCCAGAATCGGGTGATCCGGATTTAGCATTTCCATTCTCAACTCCCCACCTTCCCGACGGAGGGCCCCTCTACCCATTCTCCCTTCAGAGTCCAGGTGCGAGGCTCCGTGATCTGAACCTGTGCAAACTCACCGATCAAATGTTTCGGTCCCTGAAAATTGACCAACTTATTTGTACGAGTGCGGCCGGAGAGGAAATTGGGATCTTTTTTGCTCTCTCCTTCCACCAATACTTCCATCACTTGACCCTTCAATGCGAGATTTTTCTTCAAGCTGATCTCATCTTGCAAGTGATTCAGGCGATACAATCGTTCCTTTTTTACACTCATCGGAACATCATCCTTCATCTTCGCTGCCGGTGTCCCTTCCCGCGGCGAGTAGATAAAGGTGAAAGCTGAATCAAACTCTACCTCTCTCATCAGGGAAAGGGTATCCTCGAACTGCTCCTCTGTCTCTCCCGGATATCCGACGATAATATCTGTAGTTAAAACCGCATCGGGAATCGCCGCCTTAATCTTATCCACCAGTTCCAGGAACCGTTCCCGGGTGTATTTCCGGGCCATAATCTTGAGAATCCCATTGTTTCCGGATTGAACCGGGAGATGGATATGCTCCACCAAATTGCCCCGCCGAGCCAGCACTTCAATCAGATGATCGTCAAAATCCCGCGGATGACTCGTAGTGAACCGAACCCGGGGAATTCCGATTTTGCGAACGTCCTCCATCAAATCGCCGAAACGGTACTCTCTGTCCTCAAAATCCTTTCCATAGGCGTTCACATTCTGACCCAACAGCGTGACTTCTCTATATCCCTTGCGAGACAGATCCCGGATTTCCTCCAATACATCCTCCGGCCGGCGGCTCCGCTCCTTGCCCCGGGTAAAGGGGACGATACAATAGGTGCAAAATTTATCACAGCCATACATGATATTGACCCAAGCCTTCAGCCCGTCTTCACGTACCTTGGGAAGGTTCTCCACAATGTCGCCTTCCTTGGACCAAACCTCCACCACCATCTCTTTGCTCATCAGTGCCTCCCAAAGCAGATCTGGAAGGCGGTGAATATTGTGAGTGCCAAAGATCAGGTCCACATGCTGATGCTTCTGCAGAATCCGGTTGACAACCGACTCCTCCTGGGACATGCAACCACACATCCCCAACACCAGCTCTGGCTTTTCCGTCTTCAACGTCTTCAGCCGTCCAATCTCGCCAAACACCTTGTCCTCTGCATTTTCTCGAATGGCACAGGTATTGATCAGGATGACCGCTGCCTCTTCCTCCACCTCCGTGGAACGGTAACCCATCAGTTCTAGGATGCCAGCGATTGTCTCGGAATCATGCACATTCATCTGGCAACCATAGGTTTTGATCAAGTACTTCTTTCCTTTGCCGATTCCCCTCATTTCGTTGGGGATATGTTCAAATTCCAACACGGAGATAGCTTCTTTCCCACGCTTCTTAGCCGCCTTCAGATCCGGCGGCGTAAAATACCGACGCATCTCTTCGTTCATATTATTTCCCTCCAATATGGAAACCCCTTCCCTCTGGAACAGGGAGTGAAAACCATTCAAGATCACAGAATATAAACCCCCATCCCCCCGACTCAGCAAGCTGCTGCTGCCGCTCTCGATCTCGCAATGAAGGAGAAAGGGGAGATCTGGAATCGCTCTTTTGTTAATTATATCGAAGGTGGAGGCCACCTTCAATGAGGGGACCTCCTTCTCAGCAGGCATTTCTCGTAAAGCGGTAGATACTTTTAGAACTATGTTTGTTTTGCAAACTAGTTTTCTTGTTTCTCTTTCAAAAAAAGACAGCCGGTCGCTTCCGGCTGCCTCCCCTCTGTCAAATGATCCCCAGCTTTTTTCCGGCACGCTCAAAAGCCGCCAGTGCCTGCTCCAGATCCTCTTTGGAGTGGCCTGCCGTCACAATGGTGCGAACACGAGCTTGGCCCTTCGCCACCGTGGGAAAAACAATTCCCTGAGCATAGACCCCTTCATCCAATAAGGTGTCAGAGAACTTCATCGTCAGAGCATCATCTCCCACCATCACCGGTGTGATCGGTGTTTCACTCTTACCTGTATCAAATCCGAGCCGTCTCAAACCTTCCTTGAAAAAACGAGTGTGATCCCAGAGGCGGTCCACCCATTGCGGCTCATCGAGCAACACATCGATGGCGGCGGAACAGGCAGCAGTTACAGCCGGCGGATGGGAGGTGCTGAACAAGAAGGGCCGTGCCCGGTGGATCAGATAGTCCCGCAAAATAGAAGGACCTGCAACATATCCCCCCAGAACACCCACCGCCTTGGAGAGTGTACCCACCTGGATGTGAACTCGCCCGTTCAGATCGAAATGGTCCACCGTCCCCCGTCCATTTCTCCCCAGCACGCCACTGGCATGTGCATCGTCCACCATCACCAACGCCCCGTATTTTTCACACAGATCCACGATTTCGGGCAACGGTGCCACATCCCCATCCATACTGAACACCCCATCAGTGACCACCAGACGGGTACGAGCCCCTTGCGTCTCTTGCAACGCTTTTTCCAGATCCTCCAGATCCGCGTGGCGATAGATACGACGGGAGGCTTTGGTGAGGCGGATTCCGTCGATGATACTGGCGTGGTTGAGAGCATCGCTGATCACTACATCCTGTTCTGACAAAATCGACGACAGAACTCCAACATTCGCCGTAAAACCGGATTGGAAGACCAAGGCCGCCTCGGTGTGTTTGAACTGGGCCAGCTTCGCTTCAAACTCCTCGTGCATGGAGAAAGTACCTGCAATCGTTCGGACGGACCCGGTCCCGGCACCATACTTCTCCACCGCTTCCAAGGCGGCCCGCTTTAGACGGGGGTGAGTAGTCAGACCTAGATAATTATTGGAGGAAAGTTGAATCACTTCACGTCCATCGATCTTGACTTTGGCGCCCTGTTCCGATTCCACTTCCGTCAATGGCCGGTAAGTCCCCTGGTCTTTCCACTCCTGAATCTCTTTCTCCAAGTATGCAAAGCCGTTCATTGATTTCCCTCCCCAAATTCCTGTTCCTGATTTCAAGGATACAAAACCACTTTACCAGAGTTGCCACTCATCATCTGTTCAAAGCCTTTCTCAAACTCTTCCAGAGAGAAACGATGGGTAATCATCGGTACGAGATCCACCTGTCCCGATTCTAGGAAAGCGGCGGTTTGCTGCCAAGTCTCATACATCCGACGCCCCACGATTCCATGCACTTGAATTCCTTTCATCACAATTTCATTACTTACATCCAACTCCACCGGTTGGGTGGGAAGGCCCAGCATCGAGATGCGGCCGCCGGCTGTCAACATGGAGAAACCTTGTCGAATGGCAGTCGCATTTCCCGACATCTCCAGCACCACATCGACTCCCTGATTCTCCGTCCATTTCGCCGTCTCCCGGATTGGGTCCTGCTTTTGAGACTGAATCTGCACATCCGCTCCCATCTTCCGGGCCAAATCGAGGCGATACTCGTTCAGATCCAAGGCGATGACCTGGGCGGCACCTGCTGCTTTGGCCACCGCCACCGCCATCACGCCGATGGGGCCGCAACCGATCACTGCCACAGACTTTCCAGCAACAGGACCGGACAGCGCCGTGTGAACCGCGTTACCCATCGGCTCCATCGCCGATGCGACTTCCGGCGGCAACTCTTTTTTGTTTTTCCACAGGTTATCTGCGGGCATCACCGCATATTCGGCAAAACATCCCGTGCGGTTCACTCCGATGATCTCCGTGTTAGCGCATACATGAGCTTCCCCCCGCCGGCACTGAGGACAATGGCCGCATACGATGTGGGTTTCTGCCGAGACATGGTCTCCCACAGACAAATGCTTCACGCCGGCACCCAATTCGATCACTTCTCCCGAAAACTCATGACCAAATACCATCGGCGGCTTCACCCGAGCAGCTGCCCAATCATCCCAACGGTATATATGAACATCAGTTCCGCAAATCGTTGTTGCTTGAACCTTGATCAACACTTCACCAGGTCCGGGCGCGGGAATGGGGACTTCCCGCAGCTCAGCTCCAAAACCAGCATGGTGTTTCACCAACGCGCGCATACTTCCACTCACAGCGGACACCTCATTCCACTTGAAATCCGAATATTCCTTTACACATCTACATTATAACACGATTTTCCCCACATCGGAATTGTCCTTTTGTAACGGACACCTTTGAGAGTCCTTTCTGCCTGTTTGCACTAAAAATTTGACAAAAACGATTAACTGAATATACGATCTCGTTAGGCAAAGTCTGTCGATTGATGTCCAAAGGAGGTCGGTGAAGTGTTCGAAAAGTTGCTGACCCGAGCACGTTCGCTATTTAAGTCTTCCCCACCCTCTGCGCCAGAGCCCTTGGAACCTTCCCCAAAGCCCAACTCGTCCACTGTCCCTGAACCGCCCGTTGAGCCACCAGAAGAAAAAGTAAAGGAAGCTGATGACAACGAAAAAATCCTCCGGTACGTGGAAGGGGATTTCACCTTCACCATGCCCTTGGAAGAAGAAGAGCATCATGTCTTCCATGAAGCCAGAAAAAAATATGAAGAAGCGAAACTTCAGATGAAAGACGATGACTCTCCTTGGGCAACGAACCAATTGGAAAACCTGAAAGCGATGCAATATTGGTCTTTGCAAATTTATTACCGCGACCAGGCCCAACATTTCTACAAGCAGCGCGAGGAAGATCCGGAGAATCTGGAAAAAGCCATCCGATATTGTGAAAAACAGATCGAATACGCCCCCATGGCGATCCGCGCCAACCAGATGAATCCTCAATCCAAGGGACTTCCACAACATTACGGATACAAACAACTCGCTATCATCCATGAAAAACAAGGCCATTTCCAAGATGCGATCCGCTTATGCAAACAAGCCCTGGAGGAAGGTTGGAAAGGAGATTGGGAAAAACGAATCCAACGGCTTCAGCAAAAATGGGATAAGGTCAGGCATGTTGATTAGCCATATTTTAGGCAGGAAATAAGGTCGGGATGGTGGGACGGTGAAGAGTCTTTGCGCTCTTTGCAAGAGATCGTAGCCGTCTCACCATCCCCATCCCCTCAGAGCGAGCGAAAGGATCGTTTCGTTCCCATCATCCACTTTAGGGTTCATCAACAGCCCTGGGATAAGGTTTCGTCCGAAAATTAAAAGACAGCCGCTATGATGCGGCTGTCTTTTATGAAGTTCCCGCCCGATCCTCCAACTCACGAATCCGAGCATCCCAGTCCCCTTCCCAATCTTGTTTTTTCGCCTTTTGAGCCAGACGAAGAGCTTCATGCCACTCTCCCACTTCTTCATACAAAGAGATCAGCGTCTCATACCCAGGATGTCTCGGAAGATTGAAATTGTACGGATCCATGCGATAAGCCCGCACCGCCACCGGAGCATACTCAATCTGCCGTTCACAGAAACGGATCGTGCGGTGAAGGGCCACCGGATCCTCATTTCTTTGTTCATAGTAATATTGAATCTTCTCGGTGAAATAATCATGCAGGGCCAAATACTTCTTGGACTCCCATTGCTGGTGAACCCGGGGATCGGAATGAACCAGTTTGACTTCTTTCAACTTCCTTCTGGCTCGTTCGTACAAGCGAGCTTCTTCGGCGGAGATCAGCATCCGAAAATCCATATCCCCTTCTCGAAAGCGAAATTCCGCCTCATAATCTTCTTCGTAGGCTTTGTCTCGCTCCCGGCGTGCCCGTTCCTCCTGGTATTCCTCCCATGCCTTCTGAACCCCGACTTTTCCTTTTTCAAGCCCTTTTTCTAGAAACCGTCGCGTCTTCTCAATCATCATCTTTCGCTTCTCTTCATCATTGAACAGGTTCAGCATCGGTTGAACCTCCCGTCCGACTGATCCTCTTGACCCCTTATTATATCATGACCGATGGGTAAGATTACAGCTAATTCCTTTATAGAAAGAGTTGAGAAATATTCATCTATAGATGAGTATTGACGAGCTTCCCAAATGGATTCTTCCTTACATAAAAACGTCGAACTCCCCATGGCTTCCTCAACGGGCCCATCCTCCATTGGAACCTCTGCTTCTTTCACGTGAGTGAGTGCACTGTCCAGATCATCAACTTCAATTGACAAATCGGGCACTGGTATCCCAGAGCCGCCCTCTGAAAGAAAGCGGTGAATCAAGAAACAGGCGGCAAAAGGGAGTCGTGTACTGCCCAAGCGATCTTTGTTGGGCTGAAGCCCTGAAATCGAGGTTGCGCCACGGGCACTACAATCTGAAATAAAGGTTGCGCCACGGGCACTACAATCTGAAATAAAGTTCGCACCACATGCGTGCTGATTAGCCCTATTTTAGGTAGAAAATCAGGTGGGGATGGTGGGACGGTGAAGAGCCTTTGCGTTTTTTGCAGGAGATCGTAGCCGACCCTCCCTCCCTGTCCCCTCAAACGACATTTTACAACGGAGACAATGGGAAGAGCGAAAGGATCATTTTGTTCCCATCATCCACTTTAGGGTTCATTAACAGCTCTGGTAGCACCACAGGCACAACAATCTCGATAGATTGAAGCCCTGAAATAAAGGTCGCGCCACGGGCACTACAATCTGAAATCGAGGTCGCCATCCTACCATTGATAGAACAACGGACCGAAATGGGAAACCCCACCCGTATTTACAACACAACTGGTGTAACCTTCATTTCACATCCTCCTAAGTTTTCTGCCTTATTTCGGTACGATGAACCTACTCTGTTAAAAAGACCGCTTCCCTTTATAGGGAAAGCGGTCTTTTTAACCATAGTTTAAGAAAACTCCGCAACCAACTGGTCAAACTTCTCCCGTTCTAGCTTCAGATCCTGCTTCGCAAGTCCAGACTCCCGGAATCCCGGAATCAGCTCTTCATAGCTTGGCCGTTCTTTGTTCTGATAAATCAGCCCCGTCACAAGCCCTTCCGTCTCCATCAACTTTTGCATCGCCATCATCCGGTTGGAAGGGTCATAGTCCTCGTTCTGATCCAGATTGACCAAATGCTCCTTGAACCAGTCATACGTGTTGATTTTATTGTAAGTGACGCAGGGACTATAAACATTGATCAGAGAGAATCCCTTGTGCTTCAATCCCTCTTCAATCAGTCGGGTCAATTGTTTCAGATCGCTAGAAAAACCCTGAGCCACAAACCCCGCCCCCGCCGTAAGTGCCATCTCCAAGGGCGCAAGGGCAGTTTCGATGGAACCTTTGGGAGTGCTGTTCGTTTTAAAACCCATTTCACTCCGGGGGGAAGTTTGCCCTTTGGTCAGTCCATAGATCTGATTATCCATAACAATATAGGTGATGTCCACATTTCGCCGGATAGCGTGAATCGTATGATTCATTCCGATGGCAAACCCGTCGCCGTCCCCTCCAGCCGCCACCACTGTTAGATCACGATTGGCCAATTTCAAACCCTGGGCGATCGGCAATGATCGTCCATGGATCCCATGAAAACCGTAAGCGTTCATATAACCGGAAATCCGGCCGGAACAACCGATCCCAGAGACCAGAACTACCTCTTCAGGCTCCAACCCCTGACTAGCAAAGGCACGCTGCATGGCGGCCAAAACGGAGAAATCGCCACAACCCGGACACCAGTTGGGCTTCACTTTATTGCGGAAATCCTTAAACGTGGCCATGGACCAACATCTCCTTACATTGATTGTAGATTTCCGAAGGAAGAAAGGGATTTCCATCATATTTGAGAATGTGAGAGATCTTTTCGCCCATCCCCACATGAAGCTTGATCAGATTGGCAAGCTGCCCAGTGGCGTTATTCTCCACCACCACCACCCTTTTCGCTTGCTTGATCATAGGTTGAACCTGATCTGTCGGGAAGGGAAGCAACTGACGGATATGCAGATGATTGACTTTCACCCCGTCCTCCTCCAATCGCTCCATCGTTTCCTGGATCACTCCTCGGGTGGAGTTGATGCCCAGGAGCAACAGATCGGGCTGAACATGCTCGGCACGGACATGCACCGGATCCTCAAACTCGATTCCCTGACTCAGCTTCCGCAATCTTTTCTCCATCATCTTTTTCCGGTTCAGTGCTTGTTCCGACGGGCGACCGGTTTCATCATGCTCCACCCCGGTAACGTGGTGAAGACCGTTTTTGACACCCGGCAACACCCGGGAAGATACCCCTTCCTCCGTCAGTTCATATCGTTTGTACAACTCGGAATGCTCCAGCTCCTTCAACCCATCCCCATCCGTCACCAGCTTTCCACGATCGATGTGAATCCGGTCATAATCGAGGGGTTCCACAGTCTGCTTGCCAAGGGATAGAGCCAAATCAGAGAGGAGAATCACTGGACACTGATATCGATCCGCCAAATTGAAGGCTTGAATCGTATCATAGAAGCATTCTTCCACCGTACTGGGAGCGATCACAATCTTGGGGATATCCCCATGGGTGCTGTAAATCATAGCATTGATATCGCTCTGTTCCTGTTTGGTGGGAAGCCCCGTACTGGGCCCACCCCGTTGCGTATCCACAATCACGGCAGGGGTTTCAGTCATTCCGGAAAGGCCGACCGCCTCCGTCATCAGCGACAACCCCGGACCGGCAGAGGCTGTTAATGCCCGAACGCCACCATAATTGGCACCGATCACCATGGAGATAGCCGCAATTTCGTCCTCGGTCTGCACCACGGTACCTCCGAATTCAGGCAGTCGCCTAATTAAGTATTCCATAATTTCTGAAGAGGGCGTAATCGGGTAAGCAGCCATCAGACGGGCTCCTGCAGCAATCGCTCCCAGAGCGATCGCATCATTGCCGATCATATAGAGCCGCTTCTTTCCGTCTGATTCCTCCAGCAGAAGTGTTTCCAGAGGACCTCCGCATTTCTGACGGATTTGCTCCGCCCCTTCGCGAATCGCTTGCATATTTTTTTCGACCACTTGCTCCCCTTTACGGGCAAACTTCCCTTCAATCACATTTTGAAAGGATTCCAATGGCAATCCCATCAAAGCGCTGGAAGCACCCACAGCCACCATATTCTTCATCTGAGCCAGACCCACATCCTGTGCAATCCGGGTAAAGGGAATGGAAAAAAAGCGGGCTTGGATCCCCTCTGGAAGGACAGGATTAAACTTAGAGTCCGCCAACACCACCCCATCGGCGTGCAGTTCTTGGGCATTCAAGTCGATGGTTTCCTGATCAAAGGCGACCAAAATATCCAAATCATCGGAAACCGCCCGGATGGGACGAGTGCTAATCCGAATTTTGGTATTGGAATGTCCTCCCTTGATACGGGAAGAAAAGTGGCGATAACCGTATAGATAATATCCCAAGCGATTCAGCGCGGTAGAGAAGATCTCACCGGTGCTGTCGATCCCTTCTCCTTGTTGGCCGCCCACTTTCCACGAAAGTTGCTTGATCAAATGATTTCATCTCCTTTGGTTCTACCCTGCAACTGTCGCACCCTTATCATTACAGTTTTCATGAACCGATTGACTGTATCTTTTCACTTCATAAAGGGATGCTGGATGCCCACCCGCCACCGCCAAAAATCTGCGGTTTGCGGGTTTTCTCACACCCGTTGTTCAGTTATTCATTCTAGACCCCTGGCCCTTAAAAAGCAACCACTGTATACCGCCTACCAGGCGGGGAGATTGTGTTTCACCCACACGACCGTTGCCATCCAACAAGGAAGTAATGACTGGCCACTCCACATCTGACCATCGGGCAGGGGCAAAGGCCTACGCAAGCAACACAGGGAAGATTGTTGCCCCTAAAAGCCCTCTCGTAAGACTTCTCCGCTGGGTAGGATGGCAACCTTTATTTCTGGTTGTAGTGCCTTTGGTGCATCCTTTATTTCAGATTGTAGTGCCTTTGGTGCATCCTTTATTTCAGATTGTAGTGCCTTTGGTGCTACCAGAGCTGTTAATCAACCATAAAATGGATGACGGGAACGAAACAACCCTTTCCCTCTTCCCATTGCCTCCATCATAAAATGTCGTTTGAGGGGACGGGGAGGGTGGGACGGCTACGATCTCTTGCAAAAAACGCAAAGGCTCCTCACCGTCCCACCCTCCCGACCTGATTTCCTACCTAAAATAGGGCTAATCAACATGCCTGTGGTGCGTCCTTGATTTCAGATTGTAGTGCCTGCGGTGCTACCTCTATTCCGGGCTTCAGCCCATCGCGATTGTTGTGCCTGTGCACATAAGGTCGCTTTGCACCCTTAGGGCACAAGTCTCGCCAGGGTCGCTTACCGCTTCCAGGTCTCGCTATGGCAGCACACGACTCCCTTCCACCGGCCATTTTCCGGTTAATCAACAGCCCTGACCGCCTACAAATGTCTGCTATAAAACTCATGCCAGTTTGTCCAAGTCCACCGTTTCACTAAATGTTCCGGATAGCGCTTCAGCAATTCTTCACCCAAGGAAGGGAGCTTGCCGATGTGTTCCAATCCCGGGATCTTCTGTTGGATTCCGTCAAAATCAGACCCAAAAGCGATCCTCTCTTCTCCTCCCTGACTACAGATATATTCAATATGCTTCAAAAGGTCATCCACTGTGGCTGCATCCGGATCATCATGGACAAACTGAGGAACAAAAGTGATCCCGATCAATCCCTGTCTGTCCACTAAAGCCCGGATCTGATCATCCATCAGGTTCCGCCGATGAGAACAAAGGGCGCGAGCATTGGAATGGGAAGCGATCACCGGCAGATCTTCCTCCATCACATCCCAGAATCCTCGGACCGAAAGATGGGAAACGTCCAGTACCATCCGCAGGCGCTCCATCTCCCGGACCAACTCTCTGCCGAAGCGGGTCAGACCGCCCCCTCGTTCTTCTTCAATCCCGTCCGCTACTTCATTGGCGTAATTCCAAGTCAAACCCACCTGACGAACCCCCAGTCGGGATAGGGTCCGCAGATAGCGAAGGCTCCCTTGCAACGCATCCGCCCCCTCCAAGGACAACAGCCCCCCCATCCGATTTTCCTGGGTCAGGTTGTTCAACTCCTCCGGCGTTCGGACCGGTTGCACGCCCCCTTTTCGGACGACCTCTTCATAGAACCGATCCACTTGTTCCAATGCTACTTGCCAGCTTTGACTGCGAGGAACATTCTCCGGGACAAAGATTGCAAATACCTGCAATAGCACTCCCGCTTGTCTGGCTGTATCATAGGTTACATCTAGGTCGTTCCCCTTTCCGTAGAAGTCCAGGTCCCCCTCCGCATCTTTCCAAAGTTTATACAATACATCACAATGACCGTCCATCCACCTCATATTGTATCCTCCTATAATCATTGTAAAAAATATTGGGTTTTAGTGATTTTGGATCGTTAAGGGTTATCTCCATCATCCGATCCGATCGCCTTCAAACGAAGTAAATCACACAATACTTCGATTGTAAACACAAAAGAAAACCTGTTTATAATTTATAAACAGGTTTAAGTGTTCGGTTGTCATTCCTCTCAGCGAGGCTCCACGATCAGCTTGATTGCCGTCCGTTCCTCACCATCGATGACAATATCGGTGAAAGCAGGAATACAGATCAAGTCAATTCCACTAGGCGCAACAAATCCTCGTGCAATCGCAACCGCTTTGACGGATTGATTGAGTGCACCTGCTCCAATGGCTTGGATCTCGGCATTGCCTCGTTCTCGCAGGACGCCTGCAAGTGCACCAGCGACGGAGTTCGGGTTGGACTTTGCTGAAACTTTTAATACTTCCATATCGGCTACCTCCTCGATGGTTTGGAGTGAATCCACTGTTAATATATTCGGCAATCTTTTATAAATTCCTTCTATTTGTTGCTATCAGCCTTTATTTTCCGTAATCCCCGGAATCTATAGGTTTTTATCGGGATCCACCTCAATTATTCAAACCAAGGCTGGTCATCATCCAAGCGAAGCCGTTTGATCCCCGTCGCCTTTCCTGTCGCGGAATTCAAATCAATCAGCACGGCATTCAATTGGTTTCTACCCTTGGCCACTTCAAAACGAACCGGTAACTGTGTTAAAAACTTCTTTATGACCAATTCTTTGTCCATCCCGAGCACACCGTCATAGGGGCCCACCATTCCCACATCGGTCAAATAGGCGGTTCCCTGGGGCAAGATCCGCTCATCGGCAGTCTGAATATGGGTATGG
This sequence comes from Kroppenstedtia sanguinis, assembly GCF_050433445.1. Taxonomy (NCBI): domain Bacteria; kingdom Bacillati; phylum Bacillota; class Bacilli; order Caryophanales; family Thermoactinomycetaceae; genus Kroppenstedtia; species Kroppenstedtia sanguinis. Next base: position 119,877 of record NZ_JBNPXF010000006.1, read on the forward strand.
GTCCCCACCACCGCAGATACGCGGCCATCTAGATACCAAGCGAGAGCCAGCTTCTCGGAGGTGGTCTCCGCATGGAAGTCCACCAGCACCGGCGGATTTCCCTTCAATTTTTTCAAAATTGCATCCGCCTCTCGGAAAGGACAATCCAATGTGGATAGAAAGGAACGCCCCATCAGATTGATCACCACCAACTCTCCACCGGCAAACTTCAAGTGGACGTATCCTTGTCCCGGAGTGCCTTCCGGGTAGTTGGCCGGGCGAACCATCCGTTCTTCACCATCGATAAAATCAAAAATCTCCCGTTTATCCCAAGTGTGATTTCCTAAAGTAATGCAATCCACTCCGGAACCATAAAATTCCCGGGCGATAGGTCGCGTAATCCCTCGCCCGTCGGCGGCGTTCTCCCCATTCACAACAATCAGGTCGGGATGATGAGCACGTTTCAACTTCGGCAGATATTCCAAAAGAGTTTTTTGTCCCGACAAACCGACCACATCACCGATCATCAGTATTCTCATCGCTTATAGCACTCCTCTTCAGGGAAAAAAATAAAGCGGCGCAATGCCGCTTTATTTAGCGTATTCGACAGCCCGTGTTTCGCGGATCACTGTAACTTTGATATGCCCCGGATAGTCCAGCTTATTCTCAATCTCTTTCTTGATCTCCCGTGCCAGTCGGGTGGACTCACCGTCATTGATCTCATCCGGGCGAACCATGATCCGGACTTCACGGCCAGCTTGGATTGCATAGGATTTCTCAACCCCGTCGAAGGACTCACAGATCTCCTCCAACTTCTCCAACCGTTTGATATACGCCTCCAGGGTCTCACGTCGCGCGCCAGGTCGTGCTGCCGACAAGGCATCTGCCGCACCGACCAGTACCGCGATCACGCTGGTGGCCTCCACATCGCCGTGATGGGATGCAATTCCGTTGATAACAGCCGGGTGCTCATTATATTTTTTAGCCAGTTCAACCCCGATCTCCACATGAGAACCTTCCACTTCATGGTCAATCGCTTTTCCGATATCATGCAGGAGACCCGCCCGTTTCGCCAGATGGATATCATCACCCAGCTCGGCTGCCAACAGACCGGCCAAATGCGCCACTTCCATCGAATGTTGTAGCACATTTTGTCCATAGCTCGTCCGAAATTTCAACCGGCCCAGAATTTTGATCAGATCCGGATGGAGACCGTGTATACCCGTTTCAAAGGTGGCTTGTTCACCGTATTCCCGGATCCGTTCATCTACTTCTTTGCGGGATTTTTCCACCATCTCTTCGATTCGAGCCGGATGGATCCTGCCATCAGCCACCAGCTTTTCCAAGGCTACACGGGCCACTTCTCTTCGAATGGGATCAAATCCGGAAAGAATCACCGCCTCCGGCGTGTCGTCGATAATCAGATCGATTCCGGTCAATGTTTCCAATGCACGGATGTTACGGCCTTCACGTCCGATGATTCTTCCTTTCATCTCATCATTGGGAAGTGTGACCACAGATACAGTAGTCTCTGCCACATGATCTGCGGCACATCGCTGGATCGCCAGGGAGAGGATGCTCCGCGCCCGCTTATCGGCTTCTTCCTGAGCCTGTTGCTCCATCTCCTTGATCATTTGCGTCGTCTCATGTTTCATCTCATTTTCTACTTTGGACAAAATCAGTTGCTTCGCCTCATCCGTGGTCAATCCAGACAAGCGTTCCAATTCCGCCACCTGGCCCCGGTAAAGCTCATCGATCTTCTCTTTCTGGTCCCGAATGGCTTCTTCCCGTTGGCTGAGAGTGTCCTCCCGATTTTCTTGGCTCTCCTGTTTCTTGTCCAAAGTCTCTTCCTTCTGCATCAGACGACGCTCCAACCTGGCCAGATCGTTGCGCTGTTCGCGAAGCTCCTGTTCCGCCTCCGTCCGCAGACGGTGTACCTCATCCTTGGCTTCCAGAATGTTTTCCCGCTTCAACGTTTCCGCATCGCTTCTCGCTTTATCGATGATCTGTTCCGCCTCTTTTTCGGCACTGCCGATCCGGGCTTCCGCTGTCAATCTCCGCATCCGGTACCCGATGGCCGCACCCAGACCCATTACGAGGAGGAACAGGAGTAACCACACGAGAAAATCAGTCGCCTCAATCGCTACCCACCTCCTCCCTTCCCCAAGTATAAAACAAGACCGATCCGCCTCGGTCTGTTTTGCATCACATGCTTACACGAGACTCCACAGGCCTCCCGTATATTTGGCAAGAGACGGGAATCTCCTAATTCGTCTCTCTTCCGGATCAGGTCAAATCCCTTCCACAGCTGAAACAAAAAAATTCCCGATCCTATGATAAAGCTCCCGCCCGGTATCAACAGTGGGCACTTACATATCCCTGAGTAAGCATCTTCCAAGCCAATTTAAGGATTTTAGATGCACTCCAATTGTATTATTTACCCGGCCTCATTGTCAAGAACACCGGGAATGCGAACCAGAGTTTCCCCACCTCTCATCTGGACCTGAAAGACGCGATCCGCCCCTTCCGTCAGATGGGAATTGTGGCTGACCAGAATCACCTGTCGACCAAACATCTCTGCAGTCGCTTTGAGAAATTCCAGCATGGGAAGCACATACTCCGCACTAACATGCTTTCCCGGCTCGTCCAGAATCAAAGGACCCTCCGGTCGGGGGCGGAAGGTTTCCACCATCGCTACCCTCAGTGCCAAGGAGATGATATCCACCACGCCCCCTCCACGAGCATCCTGGGGTTTGGTCTTTACCGGAGTCCCTTCCCAGTCGGTAATCACATAAAACTCAGCTACCGATTTGCCACCGTGCTCCAACAGCTCAATTTCAAAGCGAAACTGCGGTCCGAATACATACTGAAGGGCATTGGTGACCAGTGTCTCCATTTGCTCCTTCGCTTGCAGCCGGGCATGTTCAGCCGACCCCTGCAAGAGAACTCTCACCTTTTCGAAAAGGTCTCGTTCCTTTTCTCCATCTCGCCGCTGGTTTTCCATATCATCCAAGAGCTCCTGCAACCCGTTTCTCTCCGTCTCTCGGATCAGTACTTCCTTCTTGGCTGATGCCAAAGCTTCGCTTAACGCATGCAGTTCACTTACTTGATCCATGGTTGCGGTTCAGCTCCTCCGGCAACAGGTTCCACGCCTCCCGAATCCGGCTCTCAATCTCCTCTTCCAGCCTTTGGATCTCCTCTTCTAAGCGGTCGGGTTCCACACCTAGCTCCTCCAGCTCCTGAAGGAGCTTTTTTTCCTCTTGTTCCAAGCTCTCCAGCCTCGCCTCAGCCCGATAGCGCTGATCCTTGGCTTCATTTAAAGCTTGTTTAAGTTGTTTGATCCTCTCTTCCTGCTGCTGCACCGGCCATTCCTCCTCCGTATTCTTCCATGATATGTTCCAGGACAGAATCATCGATCGGGGAACTGCAAGTGGGGCACCGGCCCAGTTCGCGGAGAAGGGTGGCCAGATGGCCGGTGCATCTCTCGATTTCATCACCTTTATCCGCCAGAAACCGGCGGCCCCGGGACAGACGTTCCCGGCAGTCCTTCCATCCCTGCTCCAGTTTGAGAAGATGGTCTCGTTTCTCCACCAGACTACTCAGCTTTTCCACTTCTTCTTCCGGCAAATGGACCCGTTGTCGAAGACGGTGGTGCAGAAGTTCCTTTTCCCGTCCCAATGCCTGAGCCTTCGGTAACAGACCCACCAGCACCTGATAACGCTTGCCCAAGCGCTCCAGTTGATCCGGATCTAGCTGATCGATTCCAGCGGTAACCGAACAAATCCTTCGCTGTCGGTCCGCTTCCCTCTGCACCCGTCTCCGTTGCTCCCGGAGCGGGATCAGCTGTCTCAACCGCTCCTGTTCCTGGGTCAGGTGGGACAGGTGATCTTCTACTTCCATCGTCCGTTCGGTTTCGACCCGGACCTTTTTCCAGCCTTCCCGTTCCATTCGGATCCCCGAAAAGGCCGAGGCGAGTCGCTTCATGTGACCCTGATCAAGAAGGGCCCGTTCCACTTCCAGAAGGATCCGATCGGCTTCGTCAACACGGGACAATCCCCTCAGCCGTTCCTGGATTCTCTGGATCTCCTGGCTCATCCGATCCCGATAATCCTTCAGACGACGGATCGCTTCCAGACGCTTCTGCATGTCTGCCGCTTTCTGATACCGATCTTCCGCCTGTTCCAGCTGTTTCTGGAGCTTGGGTAAATTTTCATAGGGCTGGAGACGTTGCTTCAGATCCTCCGATTGCTTTACCACATGTTTCAGTTTGGAGTTGACTCCACTCAAATCCTGGGCGGTTCCCTGTAAAGCGATATCGATGATGTGGGCTCCACTGGCCCTGCCGATGGATTTGGCCTTCACGCTTCCTGTTTCCGCCAACAGGAATGGCGGTTCCAGTTGCGTGCCGAACTGGGCGGGCAGTTTCCAGTCAGAATCCAACTTCAATGCATGCATTCCATGGGCATCCATCACTTCCTGCGGGACAGAGGATCCAAAGCCTTCATAGACTTGTTCCTCCTGCTCAGGGACCTTCAGTATGTACCGATTGACGGAAGCGGAACGTATCCGGGTAATCTCCGTACCGTCGGAGAGAGTCAGGGTGACCCGACACCGCTTTTTTCCCGCTCGGATGAAGTCGGTCCCTTTGGGTTCATTGTAGAGAACCCATCGCAGTGCCCGCAAAATTGCGCTTTTGCCACTGTCCGACGGGCCGACGAACACATTGATCCCATCGTTAAAGAATGCTTCTGTTTGTTCGTGGGACTGAAAGTTTTCGATCACCAACCGTTCAAAACGTTTCAATCCTCTCCCCTCCCGGTTCCCAAGTGTTCTTGCACCACCGCAATCCGTCGCAAGGCTTCATGGCGAACCTCATCTTCCACATTTTTCGATCCTGCGATCTCCTCCACAATCCCCTGCACATGGAGACTGCGAAAATCATGATCCCGGATTTCCCGTTCAAAGGCGGCGATCCTCTCTTCCCGATAGGCCCCCTGTTCCACCCAAGACCGGTCCAGCACCTCTTCCCCTGGGGCGGCGCATTGGAGTGGAAGCAGTTTCACCCTGATTTCCTTTCCGAAATCGAGCACTGCCACCTGAGGGTGACGGTGGATCTCCGTAGGGTGGTTGTTGATCCGGGCCAATGCTCCCGGATTGATGATATACCGGCCTTCCTTTTTCTTAACAGGAAAACCGGCGTGGTAATGTCCTGTCAACAAGACATCTACCTCTTCCGACCAGAGATGGTCGGCCAAGGTGTGGGGAACACTGTCGGGAAGTGCGCGGTCCACCACCATTCCGTGGACCATATGGACACAGTAATCGGCATCTGTCTCATTTTTCACCACATAATCCATCGTCGGATCCCGCCGATCCAGATCATAGTGGAAGGGTTGGCCGGTAAGTTGCACACGGACTCCCCCTTCCTCCAGACAGATTTTTTCTCCTCTCCGGATCAACCGAACCGCTCCAAAAGCATCCAAAAGGCCCAGCATCGATCGATCCACCGTCTCCGGGTTATGTCCGTATATATCATGGTTGCCGGCAATCGTATAAATCGGTGTTTCCAATCGGCGCAATAAACGGGCAAAATCCCGCACGACGGCGGGAGACAGGTCCGGTCGATCAAAAAGATCTCCGCCGTGGAGCACAGCGTTCACCTTTTCCCGACCAGCGATGTCGATCACTTCATTCAACTTATTCCGAAGGGCTTCCACAAAATCATCGGTTCTGCTCCGGGGAGCCGTCCCCCGGATATGAGTATCTGTCACATAGAGGAGACGAAGCATCAGATCATCCCCCTTCTTCCCGATGTCTCATCCGAAGCTCATGCAATAACCTGTATACCAACGAGGGTTGAAACCCTCTCCGCAACAGATACTGGCCCAGGCGCCTTTCCACCTTGGGCCAGGGTTCCCCTGCGAGACGACGGTACCGCTTTTCAGCCGTCTCTCGAGCCAGTTTATGTTCTTCCTCATCATCCACCCGACTGAGCACATCCTCGGCAATCTCCGGGGAAATTCCCTTCTGTTCCAACTCACGCTTCAAAGCCAGGACGCCGTATCCTTTCCGCTCGCGACGCTCTTCCACCCAAGCTTCGGCAAACCGCCGATCGTCCAGAAAACCCTGATCTTTCACTTCGGTGATCACCGAATGAATGGAATCCGGCTCATACCCTTTGGCCTGGAGATGAAGCTCCACCTCACGAACCGTCCGCGGGCGATAACTGAGATAATGAAGGGCGGACTGGCGAACCTTATTCTGCTCTTCCTCCGCCAAGATCCGCCGGATCTCCTCTCCATCCACCTTCATCCCCTTTGACAGGGCGAACCGGACCAAGACGTCCTCATGAACAGAGAATCGATAAGTGCCATCCATATGAATGTTATAACGGGGTAAGCCACTTTTTTGTCTCTCGATCCGTGTGATTTCACCCGCTTCGTCTTCCATCGGTTCTCACGCCTTCTCCTTTATTCCTTCAGGTCGAGGGAAAGAGCTTCTGCCTTTTTTTCGCCCCCCGCCTTTTTCGATTGCTTCTCAGGCTTCTGTTCCTGCTCCTGTTCCGGAGTGACTGTCTGCAGGTCAAAATGTTCCCGGATCTTATTTTCAATGGAGAGGGCCACTTTGCTGTTTTCCTTGAGGAATTGTTTGGAATTCTCCCGACCCTGGCCCAACCGATCTCCCTCAAAGGAGTACCAGGCACCACTCTTCTTCACAATGTCCAGATCGCTTCCGATATCCAAAATGCTGCCTTCTTTGGAGATCCCCTCTCCGTACATGATATCCACTTCCGCTTGCTTGAAAGGAGGGGCCACCTTATTCTTGACCACTTTGATCCGGGTGCGGTTACCCACCATCTCGTTGCCCTGTTTGATCGTTTCCGCACGTCGCACTTCCAGACGGACACTGGAGTAGAATTTGAGGGCACGGCCACCGGGAGTGGTTTCAGGGTTGCCGAACATGACACCCACCTTTTCCCGGATCTGGTTGATGAAGACCGCAATCGTCTTGGACTTGCTGATCGCTCCGGAGAGCTTACGAAGAGCTTGCGACATCAAGCGAGCCTGCAAACCGACATGGGAATCCCCCATCTCACCTTCGATTTCCGCCTTCGGTACCAGAGCTGCCACCGAGTCCACAACGATAATGTCAATCGCTCCGCTACGGACCAAAGCCTCGGCAATTTCCAACGCCTGCTCCCCCGTATCGGGCTGAGATAAAAGCAGTTCGTCGATGTTTACCCCCAGCTTCTCCGCGTAAACCGGATCCAGAGCATGTTCCGCATCGATAAAGGCCGCCTGTCCGCCCCCCCGCTGCACCTCAGCAATTGCATGAAGGGCAACCGTCGTCTTCCCTGAAGACTCAGGACCGTACACCTCAATGATCCGGCCCCGGGGATATCCTCCGACTCCCAACGAGATATCTAAAGCCAGCGCACCACTGGAGATCGTTTCCACTTGACGAGCACCAGCTTCTCCCATCTTCATGATCGAACCTTTACCAAACTGTTTTTCTATCTGCCTCAAAGCCATATCCAGAGCCTGACGGCGGTCGGACATGCATCCTCACTCCTTCGATTCCCTTGGATAACCTCATCATACATCCTTTTTCAGCCCCTGCCAAGACCATTTGCGAACATTTATTCGATCCCCCACATCCTCCCCCTCGCAACTCCAGAAAAACTCTGGTATTATAAGGGGTATAGTACGGAAACACTTAGCAGATGAAGGTACATGCCCCATACAATGGAATTTGAATCCCCCGAAAAGGAGTGAGGCGAATGGATAAAGAAAAAATGGTAGAAGAGGTCATGGAAGCTCTGGAAACCGTTGAAGACCCTGAGCTCCATATCGATATCGTCAACCTGGGCTTGGTCTACGGAGTAGATGTCGATGATGGAGGGAACGTCAAAGTTACTATGACCCTGACCGCCATGGGATGCCCTCTCGCTGGAATGATCAATGAGATGGTGGAAGTTGCCGCCAAGTCCGTCGAGGGAGTCAAAGAGGTCGAAGTAAATATCGTCTGGAACCCGCCCTGGGACAAAGATCGGATGTCCCGATATGCCAAAATGGCTTTGGGAATCCATTGAAAAAACAACAAAAAAAACCTGCCGGCTCCAACCGGCGGGTTTTTTTGTTGTTTTAGGTCAGGAGCGGTTCCGGGGACGGGCTGGCTCCAGATTGACTCTAGCACCATTGATCTTGCTCTGGCGAAGGGCTTCAAACACGAATGGAGCCGCTTCTTCAGGGACTTCCACAAATGAAAACCGATCATAGATGTTGATTCGACCCACTTTTTTGGCGGCGATTCCCGCCTGCTCGGCGATCGCTTTCACTAACTCCCGGGGGCGGATATCTGCATTGCGGCCCACATTGATGAAGAAACGGACCATACCTGGGGACGCACCCGTTTCCCCAAAGTCATAGACTGCATCTGTGGCTCCGGTAAAGCGGTCCGCAAAAGCCATATGCAAAGCCGCCGCCGCAACCTGATTGGCATCGTGTTTATCGGTCAGGTTTTGCACCAGCTCTTCAAAGATCGGAATCAGTTCACCGGACTGGATCGTCTCAACCAACTGCTCTTTCAACAACTGTTGTTGTCTCTCCGCCACTTCCTCCAAGCTGGGAAGTTCCCGGGACTTCAACTCGCCGGCGATTTCATGTTCAATGGAACGAAGCTGCTTCATCTCCCGGGGGGTGACCAACGTCAAGGCAAGCCCCGTGCGACCCGCCCGTCCGGTCCGGCCGATCCGGTGCACATAACTTTCCGCATCCTGCGGGATATCATAGTTGATCACATGGGAGATCGTGCCCACATCGATCCCACGGGCCGCCACATCAGTGGCCACCAGTAGTTCAATATCGCCCCGCCGAAAAGAATTCATCACCCGATCCCGTTGTTGCTGAGCCAGATCCCCATGTAAACCCGCCGCAAGGTATCCCCGGGCCTGCAGAGATTCAGCCAGCTCGTCCACACCTTTTTTCGTGCGGCAAAACAGAATTCCCTGCTCCAGGGATTCACTGTCCAGAATACGGCACAACGAATCCAATTTAGCGCTTTCCAACACTTTATAGTAAACCTGTTCAATAATCGGAGCAGTCACTTCTCCGCGACTCACCGTAATATATCGGGGCTTGTTCATATATTTGCGAGAAAGTTGCCGGATCGCGGGGGGGATGGTTGCCGAGAAGAGCAACAACTGTCGGTTCTCCGGCAGGTGATCCATCACGGCCTCAATATCGTCGATGAATCCCATGTCCAACATCTCATCCGCTTCATCTAACACCAACATCTCTACATCATCCAAACGAAGCGTTCCGCGACGAAGGTGGTCCAACATACGCCCCGGTGTGCCAATCACCACCTGAACGCCTTGTTTCAAAGCCTTAATCTGACGTCCGATCGGCTGCCCGCCATAGATGGGCAACGTCTTCACCCGCTTGGCACGCCCGATCCTGCGAAGCTCTTCCGACACCTGGATAGCCAATTCCCGGGTCGGAGCCAGTACAACTGCCTTCACCTTTCTAGAACCGGGATCCACATGTTCCAGAAGCGGAATTCCAAAAGCAGCGGTTTTTCCAGTCCCTGTCTGGGCCTGGCCGATCACATCCTCACCTCTGAGGACGGCGGGAATACATTCCGCCTGGATGGGAGATGGCTCTTCAAACCCCATCTCCCGAATCCCCTTCATAATCAGGGAATCTAGTTCAAAGGAATCAAAATGCTTCATTTCGCAGCTACACCTTTCTTTAATCGTTCCAACAGAGTATAGAGCGCTTGTTTGACAGCACGGATTTGAATCTTTTGCCGAGAGCCGCCAAGGTCCAATCGATAAGCCCGGGGCGCCTCGCCCTTTTCGGACAACCCCAGATAAACCAGGCCCACCGGTTTCCCCTCTACCGGGTCGGGCCCTGCCACACCTGTCACACTGAGGCCAAAGTCGGTGTCCAGTCGACTCCGCACCCCTTCTGCCAAGGCGAGAGCGGACTCCATGCTGACCGCCCCCTGGGTTTCCAACAGCTCAGGAGACACCCCTAGCATTTCCTTCTTCACCTCGTTGGTGTAACAGACGATTCCACCTTGAAAGCCGGCACTGCTGCCGGGCACCGATGTCAATGTCTGAGCCAACATTCCCCCGGTACAACTTTCAGCGACAGCCAGCTTTTTCCTCTGATCTCTGAGTGCGGAAATGACCAGCTTCTCCAAGGTATCATCATCTTCACCGTACATAAACCGGCCGACAGACTGTAAAATCGCCTCTTTTACCGGAGCCATCAGTTCCTGCGCCCCTTGAAGATCACCAGCCTTCGCCGTCAAACGAAGAGTGACCTCTCCTTCCTTGGCCAAAGGGGCGATCGTCGGATTGGTCTGGTCTCGGATCAATGTTCCGAGCCGCTCTACCAGGTGGGATTCGCCAATACCGAAAAAGCGGAGAACGTTGGACACCACCACTTCCTCCGTATTGCGGATCGACTCCAAAAAGGGGCGTACTTCCTCATGATACATGGGGTACAGCTCCGTCGGAGGACCCGGGAGGAGAACGCAGGTAACCGAATTCTTCGATACCGCCACACCAGGGGCAGTTCCATTGCGATTTCGAAACACCTCTCCCCCTTCGAACACCCATGCCTGTTTATAGTTGGAGGTTGGAATGGTTTGCCCCTTTCCGGAAAACAATTGTTCCAACGATGCTACCGACGGAGGGTGTTCCACCAGCGGCACCCCCAAAACCTCTGCCACGGTTTCTTTCGTCAGATCATCCTCAGTCGGACCCAATCCACCTGTGAAAATGACCAACTCAGAGCGGGAGACGGCCCTCTTCACCACTTCTTTCAGTCGACTGTGATTATCACCGACTGAAGTATGAAAAAACACATCAATTCCCAGTTGAGAGAGCTCCCGGGACAAAAACGCGGAATGAGCGTCTACAATCTGCCCCAGCAACAACTCCGTTCCCACCGCGACCAATTCAGCACGCATCCGAAGACTTCCTTTCTCAGCGGGGTTAGCGGGACTTTGTAAAGTGGATGACACTGCGATTTTTTAAGAAGTAGTCGATTCCAGACCAAATCGTGATCGCAACTGCCAACCAAGTGAGGATTTGAGAAAAAGGAAAGGCGATGAAAGAGAAGGGAAAGTTGTTTAACATCAGCGCAGCAATGGCAATGATCTGGACAATCGTCTTCAATTTACCGAGAGGACTGGCCGCAATCACCTTTCCTTCGGCGGCTGCCACCAAACGGAGACCCGTCACTGCAAATTCTCGGCTGATAATGACAATCGCAATCCAAGCATCTAACCGCTGCATCTCCACCAAAGAGATCAACGCCGCCGAAATCAGCAGTTTATCAGCCAGGGGATCCAAAAATTTCCCCAGATTGGTCACCAATTTCCGTTTGCGAGCAATATAACCGTCCAAGCCGTCTGTCACCGCCGCCAGAATAAACACCAGGGTGGCGATAATCTCACTAACGGTGATCACACCTTGACCGATGTGGAATTGACCCAGATCGTAATTAACCAGAAGAAATAACATCACTACCGGAACCAGAAAAATCCGAACCAGGGTGATTTTATTTGCTAGATTCACATCAGCGAACCTCCCCCGCAGGATTGGAAGGTACAAGGTTGCAAAATGCTCTCCTCCGTGTCCAGTCTCCTTTTCGTTTGTTTCCGGCGCCAACCCGTATGGGATTCGAATCTTGCTATATAACCTTACCATAATCCAGCATGCTCAAAAACCGCCAGAAACAGACCCCGTTCTATGTATATCGGAAAACCATAATTTTACACCTTCGGTTCCGCATAAAACAAGCCCTCTCACTAGGGCTTCATCCGTTCACTTTCCCATTCTCTGCAGGTAAGTATAAACCATTCTTTTCTTCCGTGTCAAAAAGGAAATGCCCACCCCGGTATGGGCGGGCTATCTCACTTCTTCAGCTTTAACTGGTATGCATGGGAACTCTTCTCCTCTGAGGTGTCGATCACATGTCCGTTCACAGTCAATTTGACATGCTCCGGATGGCCAATCATCAGGGAAACCCACTCCGGATGTGTGAAGGTTTTTTCCATTCCTGCAGCAAGCTCTGCTTCCTCATCGATCTTTTTAGTCGGCCCCCCAGGCCGATAGCGAAACCAAGTATCTTTATTGGCCTCCACGGTCACCTCTACCTTTTTAGCATTGGAAACTTCAAAGACATCCCCGTAATCATAGGTTTCTGAAGGTTTCACCAGTCTTACCTGCGAGGTGTCTTTCTTTTCCCCAAGAGGTTTCCCCTGTTCTGCCTGGGCCGTGGCTTCCTCCTCAGTCTTCTCCGGTGGGGCATCACTGAAAACAAAATACAGAATCACCACCGGAATCAATAAAGCAAGCCCGATCCCCAGCCATGTGTACCCTTTTTTCCAAAGCTTTAGGGAAGGTTTCTTTTCCTTCCCCTTGTCTGCAGCGTACCGCTCTTTCCTGCTGAGAACCGGTGATGCCTCCTCTTTCTCCTCGATGATGAGCGATGAATCCGCCTCGCTTTGGAAGGATTCTTCAAATTGTTGAATCATGGGTGCCGGATCCAGATCAAGAAACTCCCCATAATTCCTTAGATAAGCACGAGTGTAAAATTTTCCGGGAAGAACCGAAAAATCTCCATCCTCCAATGCTTGAAGGTACCGGATTTGAATGTTTGTCCGGTCCTGCACATCTTCCAAAGTGAGTCCGGCCTCTTCCCTCGCCTGTCTCAGTCGATCGGTCGGTTTCGCCATGGTGGATCACCTCCTGCCGCCTGCCACTATGGGGAATCAAATGATATTAGAATTAGAACAGATTGAAAAAGGAGAAAAAAGTCCTGTTCAGTATAACCGAGGCAAAAGACTCATGTCAAAAGGCTCCCTCTTGACGGGAGCCTTTTGACATGAGAAATAGGAAACAATTTCTCTTTTTCTTATGAAGTCTTGATTTTCATTCTGTTGACTTTCACTTCCACTACAGAGAGGGACTCAGCTGAAGAAAAGGTCTTCCCTTTTTGCGAAAATTAGAAAAAGACTACCCTTTTTAACATGCTCCCAATGGATAGCGCACTCCTACTCCTTAATCTATTGTTCCACATCATTCTCCTGTCACCAAGATCAGGACATAGATGGAAGCTGGAATAAGCAAGAGCGCCATCACGATCAGGAAACGGTTGTACCAGATTCCAAATTTGCTTTCCTTCGATTCTTTCGCTTTGCCACGCCTTTTAAGAGCGGAATTTTTCCTAGAAGTGCTTCGGCTCAGGGAAGGTTCTTCTATAAAGGAATGCTTTCGGCTTTCTTGGCGTTTCGGAGAAAGCCCCAATTCTTCAGGTTCCGGTACATCCGGAGGCATACTTACCCTTCTTCGCCCGCCTCGGGAGGATCTCCCCGTCACCTCGCCTCCCACAATTTTTTGAGAGCCAGTCTGCTGCCGCTTGAAACGAGCACTTCGGGAAAGAGGTGCCTCCTCTATGCTACTCGCAGTCTGTTCCTCGTCTCCCATCGAGAGAGAATGAGTACTTGATCTTCGGCTGGATCCCCGGGAAACAGATCCCCGATTTGAGTGACCGACTACATTTCTACCTTTGGCAACCTCTTTCATTGCCGAACGATACGCTCCCACAATCTCCCGAGGATCTAGCCCAAGCGTATTTGCATAGGTCCTGAGGTATACCCGAATGTAATAGGGACTAGAAAGATTCGAAAAATCGCCGGCTTCCAGGGATGCGAGGTCATAGGCAGGTATCCTGGTGTAATGTTCCATCTCGTCAAGGGAGTACCCTTGTGCTTCCCGGGCTTGTCTGAGCCGGTGACCGATTTCAACCGACACCCGGCCCACCTCCTACGAGTGATTTGTTTTTTGATGATTATTTTTTCAGTTGGATTCGGTAGCTCTTAGGAACATCCTGGGCCGTCGTATCGATCTCTTCGCCGTTCACTTTGATTTGCGTACTGGATGGTTTTACCAGACGGAACCAGATAAACTCATCCGATTTCAACTTCCGCTGTTCCCCCGTTTTGATCTCGTAGGACTCCTCTACATTGTTCACTTTACTACCGACTGATAGATTGGTACTTCCCTTGACCGATTTGATCTCCACTTCGATCTTTTTTGCACTTTCCAGGTTGAACAGATCGCCTTCGATGTCATTGCCCGTTTTCACTTTGTTCAATTGTGGGGTACTCACATCCTGAGCATTAGCGGTGTTGTCGTTTTTGGGAATCCCAGCCGATGGTTGGTCCGCTGACGACTGTTCGGATGTCCCCGACTCGGAGGTGTTCGTCAGGATCGTATACCCCCCGATGGAAACCAACAACAATGCTCCGATGGAAGCCACGCGAACCATCCACTTACTGGCTCCACGCTTTTTCGGTTTGCCGTCCCCTTTTTCCACTCCCCGCTTCATCTCTTGCGACACCTTGCGGGGAGTCATCGTCTGTTGCAACTGTTCCTGTGATTCGCCGGAACGGGCAGCTGCCGGCTGGCGGTCGATGGGCTGCATTCGTTGCGTATGTCGGAAGTGATCCCCTCTCGATTGAGGAGACTGGATATTCCCTGCCCCTGGGTGAGAGGGTGGAGTCGGGATGTTTCCTGCCCTTGGGAGAGGGGACGGTCCACCTTGGATATCGGAAGGTGATTGCATAGTTTCTTCTTGCCCTCTCCATCCGGTATCCAATGGAGAGATCGGCTGCTGTCGATTGCGGATTGGGGGCTGGGGGTTGGGATCCGAAAAGGGCTGTATCGGTTGCCCCTTCGGCGACGTCATGCGTTGTTGTTTTGAAGGATAAGTTCGACCCAATCGAGGATCCCCCCGAAAAGAACGTTGCCCAACACCTCTGCTCCTCAAGTCTTCCCGTTCCATCCCTTGAGGAGCCAGAGGTTGCCTGCGAGGCACTCCTCCAGGAATCGCCATCCGTTCATACCGATCCATCAACGGTTGAGCATCCAAACCGAGGCAGTGCGCATAGGATCTAAGAAACGCACGGACATAAAAAGGGCTCGGCAAGGAATCAAACTGGTCATTTTCTAGTGCACGCAGATACTCGATGTGAATCTTGGTACTCTGCTGCACCTGTTCTAGCGAGTAGCCCTTAGCCTCCCTCGTCTCCCTCAACAGGATTCCGATACCAGACATAACTGCACCTCCTGAATTCCGATCCTTCTCTATCTAATATCGAAAGCAGTGAGATCCTCATCAAGAACATCATAACTGATCACTTCATCCTGATGGTTCCTCAATTCGATGATATAGTCAAAATCGTTCAAAGTGTATTCAGTCTCTCGGATAAAAACATCGGGATGTTCAATGACTTTCGTGGCATTCATCCGCATAATTTCCTGCACCAACATGTGGTGTCGTTCCGTCGCGCGAAGCGTGGAAACCACCCCATCGATGATATAGACGTTCTCCGTATTCATCTCATCCTCGGCAAGCTGTTTTCGAACCGTCTGTTTGAGCAGGGTGGAGGAAACGAAAGTCCAACGCTTGTTGGCACATACACTGGAAGCCACCACGGACTCTGTTTTCCCTACCCGGGGCATTCCACGTAACCCGATCAATTGGTGCCCTTTCTTTTTAAACAGCTCGGCCATAAAATCCACCAACAAACCCAACTCTTCACGGGTAAACCTGTAAGTTCTATTATCTTCTAGGCAACGATCGAGATAACGACCATGGCGAACTGCCATTCGATCCATCAGCGTGGGCGGACGAAGTGCCGTAACCGTAATATTGTCCACCCGGTTCAAGATGTGCTTCAAGGCGTGAATCTTCTCCCGGTCATCTGTGTTGAGAAGCATCCCCCTGCGTTTGTTCTCCACCCCGTTGATGGTGATAATGTTAATGGAGAGCATTCCCAGCAGGGAAGCCAAATCTCCTAACAGACCGGGTCGATTATTATGAATCTGGTATTCAATATACCAATCGTGACTGCCCATAGCCGCACACCTTCCATGGTCTGTCAAATTGTTCTGTACTCTTAGAAAACCTTACAAATTTGTTTTATAGTATACCACATGTCACCTGGAAAGAGGAACCCAACATCACAGAAAATGTGGGGCAAAAAAATGAAGCACCCTGCGACAGGTGCTTCATCCTGAAAATCACTGTTGAGGACCCGCTTCATCACGGACCAACTTGACCATCAATCCGGCTATGGTTTGTTGCTCCTGTTCATCTGCGGCATTCCACAGTTCTTTCAACAGACGTTCCTGGGAATTTTGGGGACTGATCTCCTTAGCTAGATAATCACCGATCTGATGAGCCACGTCGTTGATCGTCTCTTGGTTCATCCCCATCCCCTGCGCTTGCTCTACACGTTGGGACAAGAAGCTTTTCCACTCATCAAAGTCATTCAATACTGACATGGGTCAAAACCCCCTCATCGGGATATGTTTTCATTGGTAATATGAACCTAACGGTTCCCGCTTATACATGGTCCGGGGGTGACCACAGCATCCCTGATAAAATCCAGATGGTAAGGTTACGGATACCAGCCTCCGTTGATATGAAGAACTTGTCCTGTCAAATACTCCGCTTCTCGGCGACACAACCAGCTGACCAAGGTGGCCACCTCCTCCGCTGTTCCCAGACGACCCACAGGAATTTGCTGAGATAATTCCCGCTGCTCCTCCCCTGACAACTGCTCCGCCAACATGTCCGTCTGGATCGCTCCCGGAGCGACAGCATTGACGGTGACTCCTGAAGGGGCCACCTCTTTGGCCAGCGCCCGTGTCAAACCGTTTAACGCTCCTTTCGCCGCAGAATACAAAACTTCCCCCGCTCCCCCTGATTCGCCCCAGATCGAGGAGAGCAGGATGACTCGCCCTCTCCTGCGACGAATCATCTCAGGCAAGATGGCTTGCGTCAGATGAACAGCCCCTCGGACGTGGGTATCCATCACCCGGTCATACTCTTCATCTGTCACATCCTGGAGCACCCAACTTTCTCCCGCCACCCCAGCACTGTGAACCAAGAGAGTAGGCCATCCCAAATCTTCGCCTACCTTTTCCATCAAATTCTCAACCTCGGTGCGAAACCGGACATCCGCCTGATAGGCGAAGGCTTTGACCCCAAAGGATCGGCACGCTTCTACGGTTTCTTCCGCCTGCTCCCGCGCCTGACGATAAACTACAGCTACATCGGAACCCTCCTCGGCCAGTCGGCGAACAACAGCCGCTCCGATTCCTCGGCTGCTTCCCGATACTAACGCGGTCTCTCCCTGCAATGATAGACTCATCTGTCTTCCCCTTCCAAGAAAGAAGACGCGCCGCAGGGCACGTCAATGGTTTTCAACTCTAAATATGCTGGTCCGAGATAGCTGGAAAACCAGTCGCGCCCAGGGTGCTCGCAACCACACGCGCCTCCCTTTTCCATCCCCATTTCCGATTGGATCAACTGCGGACGATGGAGACTGCGAACCGATCCCATCCGATGTGTTCCCTCAGACGTTGGTTCACCTCGTCTGCCTTGAGATCCTCCAACAACGGAATGATATTGAACAGATCTGTTCCGCTGAACTTATAACGGGTAAACTGATTGGCAATCCATTCCGGGGAATTGTAAGACCTGAGATAGTTCCCCAGTTTCTTTTTCCGGATCCGCTCCACCACATCTTGCGAAATTCCCTTTTGCACAAGCGGAGGAAGCTCCTTCCGGATTCGCTCCACCAAGGCCTCGGGATCCATGGTATCTCCACCCGCTATGGAAAAACCATACCCCTTCTCCAAACTGTAATCGTAACCGAACTGATCGTCGATCAGCCCGTCATCGTACAACGACTGATACAAGTCCGACCCTTGCCCGAACAGGGCCTCCAACATCACTTCTGTGAGCAGCTCCTGCCGAAGTAAATCATCTCCGGTCAAACCGATGTGACTCTCCTTGAAACCGAACATGCATTTGGGAATTCCCACCGCCAAGGATACTTCTGTGATCTCCTGGGCGACTCCTGCATCCTCTTCCGGAAAGATACGTCGGATCTCTCCTTGCTTTTCATAAGGCCTCTCTGCTTGATTTTGCCGGACTAATGCCATCGTTTGTTCTGGATCTACCGGACCCACCACAAACAAGAGCATATTGCTCGGATGATAAAAAGTCTCGTAACAGGTATAAAGCGTCTCTTTGGTGATTTTATCGATCGATTCCACAGTTCCGGCGATATCGATATGGATGGGATGTTTTTTAAACATCCCTTCGATCAGCCCAAAATAAGAACGCCAGTCGGGATTATCCTCATACATCCGAATTTCCTGACCGATGATCCCCTTCTCTTTTTCCACTGACGGGTCCGTAAAATAAGGACTCTGTACAAAATCGATCAGAGTAGTTAAATTTTGATCCACATTTTCCGTACAGGAAAAAAGATACGCCGTCCGTTCAAAACTGGTAAATGCGTTGGCGGAAGCACCCTGGTTGGAAAAACGGCTGAATACATCCCCATCAGGCTCTTCAAACATTTTGTGCTCCAAAAAATGGGCAATCCCGTCAGGCACTTGAAGTTCTTGCCCTCCCGGCGGGATAAAATGATTGTCAATCGAGCCATAACTGGTGGTAAATGTGGCGTAAGTCTTGTTGAAATCCGGCTTTGGCAACAGATAGACTTGCAGACCGTTGGGGAGCTCTTCGTGAAACAAAGTTTCCCTCAGTTGTTGATGTTCAATTTTTTCCATTGTCTTCTCCCCCTTTCCGATCTCTCAAGAAATAGATGGTATCGAGAGTCACTTTTTGAGCCACATCTGTAATCTCTTCCCGTGTTACCTGACCGATGGCCTCGATCATTTCCTCCAAAGGACGCTCTCTGCCCCCCACCATCCCATGGTAATGGGCATCCACTAGATCCAGGGCTCGATCCTGTCTCTCTTTCAACTGGTTGGTCAGCATCGCACGGGTCTGAGAGATTTCCAAATCCGTAAACTTCCCTTGCCTCATCTGATCAAATTGATCCCGGATGATGTCCACCGCCTTCTGATAGTTGGCGATCTCGATTCCGGATTGAACTGTGAGTATCCCCTTGTGACTTTCTACGCGAGAAGCCGCATAATAGGCCAGACTGGCTTTCTCCCGCACATTGATAAATAGTTTGGAATGGGGGAATCCCCCCAGAACCCCATTGTACATCATCAAAGCCGCGTAGTTATCATCAGCGTAAGTCACCCCGGTCCGACATCCCATATTCAATTTTCCCTGATTCACATCCAGGTGATCCACCACTTCCCGCACTTCGCCTCGATCAGACTTCACCTGGATGGGAGGCAATTCTGCCCTGGATGCTGTCTCCACGGAGAAGTGTTCTTCAACCAGCTTCACTGCGCGATCCACGCTCAAGTTACCGACAAAGTACAGATCAATCGGACAAGTCCGGATCAGTTCCCGATAGTATGTATAGAGATTTTGAGGGTTGATCCCGTCCAGATCCTGTAACCGCCCATGATTAAACAGTGCATAAGGTTCCCCTTTGCACATCTCCTCCACACAGCGAAGAGCGGCAAAACGGATTTTATCATCCATCAAGCTTTCAATTTTCTGCTTCAGATTTTTCTTCTCTGCTCGCACATACTCCTCCCGAAAAGTTTCCCCATCCGTCACCGGCCGGTACAGAAGCTCTCCCAGAAAAGCGGCCCCTTCCTCCAGCAAAGTATCGGCATCAGTTAAGAATGAACCCTCTGCCAGATCCAGCCCCAATTGGAGAATATGTCGCTCTCCTCGCTTGAACACATCTCCAAACAGTGTAGCCCCATACAGATCATCCAATTTGCGTTTCAGTCCCACTGTTGAAGGGTGGGTCTGGGTGCCCCGTTGTAGGACATTCGGTAAGAGAGCATGACGAGTCACTGTCTCTGTAGACAGTTGTTGCTGAACCATCGCCATCATCAATGTGGTCTTAAATTTATCCGTCGAACAAACATGAACCCTGAGATTTCCCACATTCACCGATTCAAAAGACATTTCAGACACACCAACACCTCTTTTCTCTGAGTATGTATCCTCCATTATATAAGAAAGGAGAGACACTCGAAAAGGATCTACAATGCTCCGACTTCTGTTTTATATTATGTCCCTGGATCGAAGAAATATCTCTGACAACCTGCGCAATCCCCCTACGGAGTACAAAAAACGCCTCTCCCCGACAGGAAAAGACGTCTGATTGCAGGCGTGTTGATTAGCCATATTTTAGGTCGGGATGGTGAGAGCCTTTGCGCTCTTTGCAAGAGATCGTAGCCATCCCAACATCTACTTTATGGTTAATCAAAGCTCTAGTTTCTGATTGATTATTAGCGTCCACCAGTTTCATAAGGCTTGCCCACGGCAGCAGGTCCCTGGGCTCGCCCGACAAATCCGGCCAAGGCCAAAATGGTCAGGATATAAGGAAGCATGTTGAGAACTTCACTGGGAATATAAGTTGTCAGACCAAAGACTTGTCCGATCAGGGCCAAACCGACGGCAAACCCGAAGAATGTGGCGGCCCCTAGAACGCCAAAGGGATTCCATTTCCCAAAAATCAATGCCGCCAGGGAGATAAATCCTTGACCAGCCACAGTCGTTTGATTGAACTCACTCCCGATGGCGATGGAAAGCCCGGCACCTCCGGCACCTGCCAACGCCCCGCTGATCAACACGGCGATATATCTCATCCGGAACACATTTACCCCCATGGTCTCAGCAGCACGGGGATGCTCCCCTACTGCCCGGAGGCGCATGCCAAAGGGAGTCCGATACAGGAGAAAGTAAGTAACGATCACCAACAAGACCGCTAGATACGTAGTAGGAAAAGCATTAAACAAAGCCGGCCCAATCACAGGAATTTGATCCAGACCAGGAATCGGGAGCCTAGTAAGGGTTTCCTTTACCGTTGGCGTCTGGGCCGCTCCGTTATATAAGGACTTCACCAAATAGACAGACACTCCCAAAGCGAGGAAATTGATAGCCACACCGCTGACCACCTGATCCGCTTTGAAAGTGATCGAGGCCACCGCATGGGGCAGAGCAAACAAAATTCCAGCGACAACCGCTGCTAACAGACCGATCCACGGATTATGCGTCGCCAGAGTCACAACAGCTCCCATGAACGCCCCGATGGTCATCAGACCTTCCAGGCCGATGTTAACCACACCAGACCTTTCCGAAAACAACCCTCCGAGGGCGGCTAGAATCAAGGGAGTGGCGTAGAGAACTGTGGTCTGCAAGATATTGGTGAGGATATCAAGCATCGTTTTTCACCGCCTTTTTCCGGAACTTCTGGGTACCCCAACGGACAATATTGGCCGCGACAAAAAGGATAACGGCCGCAAAGACCACCCGCACCACCTCGAAAGGAACGCCTTCCACGAATTGCATATTGTTGCCTCCGTATGTGAGAATCCCAAACAGCGAACCTGCCAAGATAATTCCCAACGGAGAATTAGCTCCCAGTAAGGCGACAGCGATTCCGTCAAAGCCGATGCCGGTATGGGCTGCCTGAATCGCCAGATAGCCCGATGTTCCCAGCAACTCTGAAGCTCCAGCCAAACCGGCAAAAGAACCGCTGATCATCATTGACAAGATCAGATTCCGCTTCACACTCATCCCGGCGTACTCGGAAGCGTCGGGGTTAAAACCGACTGCCCGCAATTCAAACCCGGAAGTGGTCCGCCACAGGAGGTAATACATTAAGAGTGCGGTGGCCAGCGCGATAAAAATACCGATATGAATCCGTGCACCCCCAAAAAGAGAAGAGAGATCACTCCAGCGAAGGGAGGCAGACGCCGGAATCTTTTCCGTGGAATCGGCTCCGTTGGACAACCATTCCCGAACCAGCACGTTGGAAAGATATAAAGCGATGAAGTTCATCATGATCGTCACGATCACTTCATGAACCCCTCGAACCGCTTTGAGCAGTCCGGGCAGGAAAGCCCATAAAGCTCCCCCGACAGCACCGGCAATCACAGCCACCACAGTGTGAATCACCGGAGGCAGATCCAGTTTGAGAGCGATAATCGTCGCTGCCAATTGGCCGATGATAAACTGCCCTTCCACCCCGATATTAAACAAGCCAGTCCGGTAAGCCAAGCCCACTGCAAGACCCGTCAAGATCAAGGGTGAGATGGTTCGGATCGTCTCCCCGATATCATATGGCATGAGAAATGCACTGGATAGCAGAGCGGAGTAAGCCTTGATCGGGTCATAACCAGCCACTAACATCATCACGGCCCCCACCAGCATTCCAAGCAAGACAGATATCAGGGAGGTCAGGAAGGCCGACTGCTTTCGCTGTATCAGTTGCATCCGTGTTTCACCTCCGTATCCGCAGAGCTACCAGCCATCAACAGCCCCACTTCTTCTTCTGTTGCGGTTCGAGGATCGACCCAGCCTGCGATCTTTCCTTCATAGATGACGGCAACCCGGTCGCTCAGTTTCATCACTTCATCCAATTCCAAGGACATCAAGAGAACTGCTTTTCCTTTATCCCGTTGCTCCACCAGCCGTTTATGGATAAATTCAACCGCCCCTACATCGAGACCTCGAGTCGGCTGGGCTGCAATCAGCAGATCGGGGTCCCGATCCACCTCCCGGGCAATAATCCCTTTCTGCTGGTTTCCGCCGGAAAGGGCCCGTGCTGATGTATGAATATCGGGAGTTCGTACATCAAACTCCTGGATCAAACGCTCGGCATAGGGATGGATCTGGTCATATTGCAGATTGATCCCTTTGGCAAAAGGAGCCTGATAATAGGTTTGCAAAACCATGTTTTCACTGACAGAGAAATCAAGAATCAGTCCGCGGCGATGCCGGTCCTCGGGAATGTGCCCCACTCCGCTTTCGGTGATTTCCCGGGGCCTTCGGTTCGTGATCTCGGAGTGATTCAGACTGATTTTCCCCTTTTGCACCTTCCGCAACCCAGTGATCGCCTCCAGCAACTCCGTCTGACCGTTCCCGTCCACACCGGCAATCCCCACAATCTCACCTGCCCGAACCTCCAGATCGAGTCCGTTGACCGCACCGACACCCCGGGAGTCGGTTACGTGCAAATCCTCAATGGACAGAACTGCCTCCTGGGGCTGCGCTACTTCCTTTTCGACGGCAAAAGAGACTTCCCTCCCCACCATCATCGAAGCGAGTCGGTTCTCATCGGTTTCCTCCACCTTCACCCGGTTGATATATTTTCCACGGCGGATCACAGTCACCCGATCACAGACCTGCATGATTTCCTTCAGTTTGTGGGTGATAAAAATAATGGTCTTTCCTTCTTTGACCAGATTGTTCATAATTTCGATCAATTCCTGAATCTCTTGCGGAGACAGCACCGCCGTAGGTTCATCAAAAATCAGAATGTCGGCACCGCGATACAGTGTCTTCAAAATCTCCACTCGTTGTTGCATACCGACGGAAATATCCCGGATTCGTGCCCTGGGATCGACACGAAGACCATACCGGTCCGAGATCTCCTGGACTTCCTGCTCCGCCCTCGCCCAATCGATCCAGCCGCGTTTCACCGGTTCCTTCCCCAATATAATGTTCTCAGTTACGGTAAAGGGATCCACCAGCATAAAGTGTTGATGGACCATCCCGATTCCCAACTTCCCAGCCATATTGGGGCCGGTGATTTGAACCGGTTTTCCCTGGATCCAAATCTCCCCTTCATCCGGCTGGTAAAGTCCAAACAGAATGTTCATCAAGGTGGACTTTCCCGCACCATTTTCACCCAAGAGGGCATGAATCTCCCCTTCTTTGACTTCCAGATGGATCTGGTCATTGGCCACAATTCCGGGAAACCGTTTGGTGATCCCCTTCATTTCGACGATATTCATGGGAGCCTCCTTCCTTTTATCGGCGAAAAGGGCTAGCTCTAGGCTAGCCCGGTTCCGCTCGGCTGACAAAATAGGTTACGGTTTAAATTTTTTCAGTTCTTGTTCGTTGGAGGGAACTTCGATTTTTCCATCCATGATCTGATGTTTATAATCTTCCACTTTCTTCATCACTTTATCAGGAACATGCTTGTTGGACGTTTCAGCCGGGCCCACCGCATCTTCCTTCAAGCCGAGCTCCACCTGCTTACCACCGGGAAACTCGTCCTTCTCCTTCATATCTTTCATAATATCGAACACAGCCCGGTCCACCCGTTTCACCATGGAAGTGAGGGTATGGTCAGGAGCCAGTTTGGACTGATCCAGGTCGACTCCGATAGCCCAATATTTTCCTTTTTCCCGTGTTTTTACTTCGTCAAAGAGGCCTTTGCCCACTCCGCCAGCGGAGTGATAAATAATATCCGCTCCATCATTGTACATGTTGGAAGCCAAGGAACGACCTTTGGATACATCATCGAAGCTTTCCGCATAGACCGTAGTCACTTTGGCCTTGGGATTGGCGGCTTGAACTCCTGCTTTGAAGCCCACCTCAAACTTTTTGATCAAGGGCGAGCTGATGCCGCCGATGAAACCCACTTTATTGGTTTTGGTCATGGAACCGGCGATGACACCCATCAGGAAGGAGCCTTCATGCTCCTTAAAAGTGACGGCAACCACATTGTCTGGAATTTTCCCTCCCAGGTTGTCATCCACGATCCCGAATTTACGATCCTGGAACTGATCTGCTACTTCCGGAATTGCTTTGTTTAATTTAAAGCCGATCCCCCAAATAATATCTTGTTCTTCCCTGGAAAATCGCGTCAAATTAGGGATATAATCCTCATCCCGCTTGGATTCCAAATATTTGATTTTGGCACCCAAATCCTTCTTCGCCTTCTCCATACCATCCCAAGCCGACTGGTTGAAGGACTCATCGTTGACCCCGCCGGTGTCCGTCACCAAACCGGCGGAAAAACCCTCTCCCTTGTCGCCAGCTTGATTCCCACCGGCGCCACAGCCTGTGGCGATGACGAGCAAGGCGCTCAGAAGCAAGATGCTCCAGGATTTTCTTTTCATGCAGTGAACCCCCTTGAGTATGGTAACAGCTTGTAAAAAGTAGAGGAGGATGCACCTGTGGGATAACGGCTTGTCCGGAATCAATGTGAAACCGTTTTTCCCTGCGGGTTTCATACCCCTTTATTGTTATACCATGCAGTTGTCCAATTGACCAGCCTTTTATAAAACGACTCGACTAGGAGATCTGTTGTTTAGACAATTGTTCCGGCGTCATCAATACTTCTCTCGGCTTACTCCCTTCGTAGGGACCGACGATTCCCCGCTCCTCCATAAAGTCGATCAAGCGGGCAGCCCGAGTATACCCCACTCGCAGACGACGTTGCAACAGGGATACGGAAGCGGTCTTCGCTTCCACCACCAGCTGAACCGCCTGGGGAAAAAGCTCATCCTCCACTTCCCTCCCATTGACGTCCTCCGTCTCCCCGTCATCGGGAATCATCTCTTCATGATAACGGGCTTGCTGCTGATCCTTTACATAGTGGACCACGGCCTCCACTTCCTGATCCGAGACAAAAGATCCCTGTACACGGATCGGTTTGGAAGCTCCCACTGGAAGATAGAGCATATCCCCTCTACCCAACAATTTTTCCGCTCCGCCCATGTCCAAAATAGTGCGGGAGTCGGTTTGAGAGGAGACACCAAAGGCGATCCGTGATGGGATGTTCGCCTTGATTAATCCGGTGATCACATCGACAGAAGGTCGCTGAGTCGCGATAATCAGGTGAATCCCCGCTGCTCTCGCCATCTGCGCCAACCGGCAGATCGCATCCTCCACATCTGCGGGTGCTGCCATCATCAGATCCGCCAATTCATCGACGATCACCACAATGTATGGCAAAAGAGATTTTCCTTGTTCTTTTTGACGGACCAGTTGGTTATAGCGATCGATATCCCGAGCTCCGATTTCCGCAAACAGCTCATATCGTTTCTCCATCTCGGCCACTACCTTTTTAAGAGCGACGGCAGCTTTGCGGACATCGGTTACCACCGGTGCCAGCAGATGAGGAATTCCGTTGTAAATATTCAACTCCACCATTTTGGGGTCAATCATCATAAACTTGACTTCATGAGGCTTGGCCTTGTACAGGATACTGCAAATAATATCATTTATACAAACACTCTTCCCTGAGCCTGTCGCACCTGCAACTAACAGATGGGGCATCTGAGTCAGATTTCCTACAATCGGTTCTCCCGAGATATCCCTCCCCAACCCGATAGACAGTTTGGAAGATGCCTCATGGTATAGAGAGCTCTCCAATACATCCCGGAGACCGACGATGGAAACCTCTGGATTAGGAACCTCAATCCCTAACGCAGATTTGCCCGGAATCGGCGCTTCGATTCGAATATCCTTTGCTGCCAAAGCCAGAGCGATGTCGTCAGCCAAATTGACGATCCGGCTCACCTTCACTCCTGTATTTGGCTGAATTTCGTAGCGTGTCACCGCCGGTCCCCTGTGAATCTGGGTCACTTGGGCCTTCACCCCGAAACTTTCCAGGGTGGCTTCCAATTTACGAGCATTATCGGCCATTCCCCTGCGATCCTGCTGACCACCACTTTTTCCCGGCTTTTCTAGTAGCGTGAAGGGTGGCAGTCGATACTCCGGTAGATCCTCTTCTTTATTAAACCGAACCACCACGGTTTCCTCCCCTGTCTGCTTCTTTGTGACAGCTGGTGCTTTCAGCTTCGTGTCAGGGAAGAGTTCCGGTTGATCCGGCAGTGGAGAGGTCTCTTTCTTTTCGGAAAAATCGTGAATGACTGGAATCTCAGGTGTCGCAACCGCTGGCGCACTTTTATCTTTCTTCTGGCTTTTACGGGGACGCTTCTGCGCTTTTTCACTCTCTTTGACCTGGGAGGAGGAAAACCGTCGGATCAAATAACCTTTCCATTCCCGAAGTCGAGCTCTCCACCAATTTCTGAGGGACTTCAAAGTGTTCACATAGGAAAAGCCCGTCGCCAACAGGATTCCCACCATCCCGAGAGCGATCACTGCCAAGGTGGAACCGGATCGGTCAAAGAGAAATTGAAACAGAGCATATCCTAAAGCCCCGACCATTCCGCCCCCGATCTCTGTGGGCAGTCGGGAATTTCTCTCTTCCAGAACCCGATCCAAGGTCACGGAAAGGACGGGCCCTCCCTGTCCTCGGGCTTCCAACGTGTCAAAGGTGTCCATATGGTTCCAGATTAAAAACGTGAGGACGACCAGGAGGATTCCAGTCCAACGTGCAGACCAGCGCCCCGGCCAGCTACGTTTCACCATCACCCGCATAGCGAGAACTATCCCCCCCAAAGGGAGAAGAAAGCCCCAGCTGCCGAAAAAAAAGCGGGACAGATACCACAGCGAACGGCCCACCGCCCCCAGTCCGGCGATGGCCAGCAAGGACAGGGTGAACAGGATGATCCCGTACAATTCAAACAGGAGCGCTTTGGAAATCCCACCCGATCTTTTTTTCTTTTTCTTGCCCATAACCGACCACCTTTTCTAATTCAAACCATGTCTATTCCTTATTATAACATGGTAAGACCCTCCAGTAGTCACTGGAGGGCAAAAGAGGGTCAAAATTTCAAACTGACCTTGGAACCCGGTTGATAACGGGAATCCAGGTAATGGGCAGGATCTGTTGACAACAAACGAAGAATCCGGCCTTCACCAGGACCATCCATCTCCACAGCCATGGATACTCCGTCCACCAAAACCTCCCGGATTTCCGGTTGCGGTTGGGAAGGATCCTGGAAAGCAGCTTCGGCGGGAATCACTGAGTAATAGATCACTGGACTACACCACCCTGGCGATTCAGTTCAATCCGGCGATTCAGCTCCCCTAACGCTTCAGCCAAGCCGCCGACACGGTCGATTAGCCCATACTTCACCGCATCCTCACCAATCACATTGGTCCCGATATCCCGGGCCAGATCCCCAGTCCGGAACATCAGCTCTCGGAATCGCTCTTCACCGATTTCCGAATGGTAGGAGACAAACCGGATCACCCGGTCTTGCATTTTTTCCATATATTCAAAGGTTTGTGGAACCCCCACCACCAGCCCGGTCAACCGGACAGGATGAACAGTCATTGTCGCTGTCTCCGCGATGAAGGAGATATCTGCAGCGACGGCGATAGGAACACCGATACTGTGTCCACCTCCCAATACGAGTGAGACCGTCGGTTTACTCATGGAAGCGATCATTTCAGCGATGGCCAGCCCCGCCTCCACATCCCCCCCGACGGTGTTCAGGATAATCACCATACCCTCGATATTCTGGTTCTGTTCCGCCGCTACAATCTGCGGGATCACGTGTTCATATTTTGTGGTCTTGTTTTGTGCCGGCATCACCAGATGACCCTCCACTTGCCCGATAACGGAAAGGCAGTGAATATTGGACTCTAGTTGCGGAACATTGGACTGGCCCAACTGCTGAATCGCATCGACGATCCCTTTCTTTCCCCTTTTTTTGGGGTCTGGTTCCTGCTCCGGAGCCTTTTCGGGATCCGACGGCGGTGGTTGCACTACAGGATTCACATCAGATTTGTCACTCATACTCATCCCCCTTTTTCACCTCCTAGTATGGGAGGAAACAAGAGAACACATACCCACAGATATTAAGTCTCATCGACATCTGTGAACTGTGCTGAGAATCAGAGTCCAAATTGCTGATTGTCTCAGACCATCTCACTTTAAAAATCATAGTTTATTATGAGATCCTAAAATGGAGGTGAAAGAATTGTATCCCATGCAGTTGGGCCGATTAGCCTCATTGATCGGGGGGCGACTGTTACGAGGAACCCCTAAAACCCCTGTCAAACATGCCGTTTCCGGTACTCGACACCTGAGAGAAGGCGTGGTTTGGTTCTGCAAACCACAAAAAAATACAGAAAAACAATTAAGATCACTCCGAAGCAAGAAAAGCGCCGGTGTGGTCGTCCCCAGGGGTTGGAGTAAACGAATCCCTTCCTCCCATGCAGTGATTGAAGTATCGGACCCCCAAAAAGCTCTTTGGAAGTTGGTTCATTGGCAAAGAGCCCAATCCCGAGCGCTATTTATCGGGATCACTGGCAGTGCAGGCAAAACCACCACCAAGGAAATGCTTGCGTCCATCCTGAGTACCCAGTACAAAGTTCTGAAATCCGTCGCCAATAATAACCTACACTCCCTCATGCCGGGAAATTTGACTCTGCTACACCCCCAACATCAAATCGTCATCTTGGAGATGGGGATGGCCGGCTTCGGTAATATCCGTAAACAGTGCCAAATTGCAAAACCGTCCCTCGGAATCGTCACCAATGTCGGAGAAGCTCATGTCGGAAAACTGGGCGACTCCTTGGCCAATGTAGCCCGGGCCAAACAAGAGCTGATCGATGGACTGGCCCCTAAGGGAACACTCATACTCAATGCAGATGATGCGGGTAGCAAACGACTCAGCACGCGAAGATTTCGCGGCAAAGTGATCACTCTGGGAATCCAGAACCCCGCAACCCTCCAGGCCACTCGTGTAAAATACACAAAAAACGGGATGTCCTTCTATATCGGAAAAGTTCCCTACCAAATTCCAGTTTGGGGACAACATAATATTTACAATGCACTTGCCGCCATCGCCGTCGCAAAACAACTGAAAGTACCCACTTCAAAGATTCAAAAAGGATTGCAGTCTTTCCCGGCACCCCGGATGCGACTCCAGAGAATCAAAGGCATCAAAAATTGGCTATTAATCAACGATTGTTATAATGCCAACCCTTCTGCAATGGTTGCCGGCTTGAAGGTGCTCATGCAAGTATCAGGAAAAAAACAGAGTGTAGCCGTGCTCGGGGATATGCATTCATTGGGAAAGCTCTCTCTGCAGAGTCACAGGCAGGTCGGAAAATTCGTAGCCCAAATCAATCCCTCCACCCTGATCACCGTCGGAACTCAGGCGAGACAGATCGCTAAAGGAGCCTCGTTAGCCGGATATAAAGGCAAAATTCGCTCCTTGCCCAACCAACCGGAAACAGTGGCACATTACCTCCGCAAAAATATCCCCACAGGTTCCGTATTATATTTTAAAGCCTCTCGAAAGACCGCTCTCGAAAAAACAGTCAACAAAATCCGCTTCCGCTAAATTTGAAAAGCCACCTTCCCCGCAACGGCGGTGGGTATGAGAGCTTCAATCTTTTCATTAACAATCCGGCAATCACAGCAATGGCAAATAGAACAATAGGATCCCTATCAGACCTATTCTAAGATAACTCCCGAATAACCCATAGACTGGCTGCAAAAACGCTAGTGCCCCTCAGAGAACATGTGTGGAAAATCACAGTAAGGTAAGGATGGTGGGGATTTGATCCGCCTTTGCGCTCTTTGCAAGAGATCGGAGCCTCCCCACCATCCTGCCTCCGCCTTGCTGAAAAACAAGGATCAAAGTTACCTGAAGGGGCACTAGTACGAACCATGAGCTAAGCTGATCCCATCCTCCCCTTCCTTTATGGAATTTGAATCCGCTGCGGTCAAAATGTAAAAGCCGCACCCTCATATATTTAAAGGGGGTGCGGCCATTTACAAATACAATTCGATCACACTTCCATAATAATCGGAAGGATCATCGGACGACGTCGAGTCTTATCGTAAAGGAAACGACTGAGAGCATCGCGGATGCTCGTCTTAAGCGAGGCCCATTCACTGACCCGTTCATTTGCACATTTTTCCATCGTTTGGGTGACAATGCGGTTGGCTTCATCCAGTAGTTTTTCCGATTCGCGCACATAGACGAAGCCACGTGAAATAATATCGGGTCCGGACAGGATTTTGCCATTGTTTTTGCTTAGGGTGACTACAACTACGAGAATGCCGTCCTGAGACAGCAATTTACGATCGCGGAGAACGATGTTTCCCACGTCTCCGACACCTAATCCGTCAATCAAGACTTTGCCCGTCTGAACCTTAGTTCCGTAACGCGCTTTGCCGCCCGAGAATTCAACTACATCTCCGTTTTCACAGATGAAGATATTTTCCGGACGGACCCCGACGGTCTCGGCGAGTTGGGAGTGAGCACGCTGCATCCGGTGCTCACCATGAATCGGGATAAAATATTTCGGTTTGATCAGATTCAGCATGAGTTTCAAATCTTCTTGAGAGCCATGGCCGGATACGTGGACACTCGGTTGGGAAGTGGTGCTGTATACCACATTAGCCCCAACCCGGAACAGTTGGTCCACCGTACGGGCCACTAACTTCTCATTTCCCGGGATCGGCGTGGCAGCCAATACCACCGTATCTCCGGGGAGAATTTCAATTTTCCGGTGAGAGCCGTGGGCCATCCGCGTCAAGGCAGACATGGGTTCTCCCTGGCTCCCCGTGGACATGACCGTCACTTTGTGAGCCGGAAGGCGGTTGATATCGTCAGGATCAATCAGAAGGTCGGGGGGAACACGCAGATATCCCAATTCCATTCCGATATTGACCACATTGACCATACTTCGTCCCACAACCGCCAACTTGCGATTGTGTTGATCCGCCGCGTCCACCACTTGTTGGATCCGGTGAATATTGGAAGCAAAAGTGGCTACGATCACCCGCTGTTTCGCTTTTCGAAACACCGTTTCCAAAGACTCACTGACAGTCCGTTCCGAACCTGTGAATCCAGCTCGTTCCGCATTGGTGCTGTCCGAAAGAAGGCATAGAACACCCTTTTTTCCGATTTCAGCCATCCGATGCATATCAGCTGTTTGACCATTGATCGGGGTCATATCAAATTTGAAGTCGCCCGTGTGAACTACCCTGCCATCGGGTGTTTCCAGGCAAATCCCGACCGCGTCGGGAATGCTGTGATTCACCTTAAAGAAAGTCGCTAGGATCGATCCCAGCTTCACTTCAGAGCGATTATTGACAACCACCCGTTTGGTCTTATTCAGCAGATGGGCTTCACGGAGCTTATGTTCAACCAAGCTGATGGTCAGTTTGGTTCCGTACACCGGTACGTTCAGTTCTCTCAGAATATAAGGAAGGCCGCCAATATGGTCCTCATGCCCATGCGTCAGGAGTATACCGCGCACTTTATCGCGATTCTCCAACAGGTATGTGATATCCGGTATCACTACATCGATCCCCAACATCTCGTCTTCTGGAAACATCAATCCGGAATCGATCACCACGATGTCGTCTCCGTACCGAATCACATACATGTTTTTCCCGATTTCATCCAACCCACCGAGAGCAAAAATAGAAAGTTTGCTTCGTGAGTTGTTTTTCGTCAAAAAAGTTTCCTCCTGTAAAGTATTCAATTGTAGTTCACCCAAAAAAACCGCACCAAGTCACTTAGGTACATTATACACGATCTGCAAAGAAGCTTTCAAGAAAGCTTCTGGGAATGAATGAAAAAACAGCCGGATCCCTGGGGATCCGGCTGTTAAATGTCAAGATTCAGGCCTGTTGATTAGCCAATTTCAGGTAGGAACTAAGGTCGGAATGGTAGGACGGTGAAAAGCCCTTACGCTCTTTGCAATAGATCGTAGCCGTCCCGCCATCCCCGTTCCCTCAAGCGATATTGTGACGGGGAGCAATGGGAAGAGCGAAAGGCTTATCTCGTTCCCATCATCCACTTATGGTCAATCAACAGCCCTGGTCAAGATTTTTTGTTCATCTGTTGGAGGAGCGAACGCATGTGGTCTTTTTCAGAAGGATTCAACGGGACGATCGGCAGACGGACTGAATCCCCGCAAACCTTCATCAAGGATAGAGCATACTTCAACGGTGCCGGACTGGAAGTCATGAAGAGTCCCCGGACCAAGGGAATGAGGCGACGTTGTATTTGGCCAGCCCGATCCACATTCCCCTGGAAAAAAGATTCCACCATCTGCTTCATTTCTTCTCCAGCCACGTGACTCGCGACACTCACGATCCCTGCTCCCCCTACTGAGAGATACGGAACCGTCAGCTCATCCATCCCACTATATACAGCAACATCCTCCCGCTTCCCTTCCACCAGTTCCATCACTTGAACCAAATCACCGCTGGACTCCTTAATTGAGGTGATGTTTTCCACATCACGGGTCAGACGGACCATGGTATCCACACTCATATTGACCACACTCCGACCCGGAATGTTATACAGCATGACCGGGAGTGAAGTGGATTGGGCCACCGTTTTGAAGTGTTGGTACAACCCCTCCTGCGTCGGTTTGTTATAGTACGGGACCACCAGCATCACGCCGTCCGCACCTGTTTTTTCCGCCTCCTGGGTCAATTGAATCGAAGAAGCGGTGTCGTTGCTGCCAGAACCGGCAATTACCCCTGCACGTCCGTCCACTTGTCGGACCACATGCCGGATCAGCTCCAGCTTCTCCTCGTGAGTCAATGTGGGCGATTCCCCTGTCGTCCCTGCAACAACCAAAGAGTCGGTGCCGGTTTCGATCAGGTGTTCCACGACGGAATCGACACTGGGCCAATCTATGGCCCCGCTATCCGTCATGGGAGTGATCATAGCAGTCAGAAGTCTACCAAATTCCACGGTGTCCATCCCCCTATATCCCGATCTAATCACGATGTAATTTTTTGTATAGTTGACCTTGAGGATCAGGTCATATGAACATGATGAAGTTCAAATTTCCGATGCAGGGAGCGAATCGCTTGAACCATTTTCTCCCCCGGAACCAGCACCCAGATCGTGGTGTGGGAATCTGCGGATTGGAGGATGGGAATATCCTCATGAGTCAAAGCTTCCGCAATCCGGGACATCACCCCCGGCACACCGGCAATACCCGCCCCCACCACTGAAACCTTGGCACAGTGACGCACCAGTTCCGGTTCCAACTCCAGCGAGAGCAAAATCTCCTCAGCCTGGTCCGCCACCTGATCATAAACCGTATAGGCCACCCCGCTGGGATTGATATTGATAAAATCCACACTGATCCCGTTCTCGGCCATCGCCTTGAACACCTTGAGCTGAAGATCATACTGCCCTTCTTTGGCAGGTACCTTTACTTGAGTCACCCGGGGCATATGTGTGATCCCAGTAATGAGACGGTCGTTAAACTCCCCGCCCGGTTGATGGTAAGTGCTGGACACCAAGGTTCCGGGGTGATCACTCATGGTAGAGCGTACCCGGATGGGAACATTGGTCTGCATGGCCAGTTCCACAGCCCGGGGATGGATTACCTTGGCACCCTGGAAAGCGAGGTTGCAAATTTCAGAGTAGGTGACAGTATCCAACGGAGCCGCATCTTCAACAATCCGGGGATCCGCTGTCATAATCCCTTCCACATCTGTAAATATATCCACCGTATCTGCCTTCAGAGCAACACCCAAGGCTGTCGCCGTTGTGTCGCTCCCGCCTCGTCCCAGTGTGGTGATCTCCCCATCGATGGTTTTTCCCTGAAAACCAGCCAGGATCACCACCCGATCCTGTTCCAGCTCTTCTTGCACCCGGGTCGGATTCACCGTGAGAATCTGAGCGTTATTGTATTGATTATTGGTGATAATTCCCGCTTGGCCACCGGTTAATACGGTGTTGGAGATCCCTTCCCGGTTTAAAATGCCAGACAAGGTCGACGCGGAGATAATCTCTCCACAGGAAAGTAACAGATCTTGTTCACGCGGCGACAAAGGATTACCATTTTTTGAAACCCACTCCAAAAATGTATCCGTAGCATAGGGATCCCCCTTGCGTCCCATCGCCGAGACTACTACGACGACCCTGCAGTCCTCCTCCAGAGCTTGCCGGATATGATGGATCACCCGACTTCGGCGTTCTGGGGTTGCCACGGAAGTACCTCCGAATTTCTGTATACGGATTCTCATGAGACAATCCCTTCTTCATTTGAATCAAAGCAGATGTTCTGCGATTTGAACAGCGTTGGTTGCGGCGCCTTTCAGAAGGTTGTCGGCAACCACCCAAAAATTGAGACCTCTTGGATGGACCGTATCTTTCCGAACCCGACCTACAAAAACTTCATCCCGACCCACCGTCTTCAGAGGCATCGGATAAACTTGGCGATGAAGGTCATCCTGCAGGACGATTCCTTCAACCTGTCGAAACGCCTCACGCACTTCCTCTAGCTGAAAATCTCGTTTCAACTCCACGTAGACGGATTCACTGTGACCGCGGGAGACCGGCACACGGACACAGGTGGCGGTCACTCCGATCGTTTCATCAGCAAAGATTTTCTTTGTTTCCCGGACCATCTTCATCTCTTCCAGGGTGAATCCGTTCTCCTCAGCCACATCGCATTGCGGGATAACATTGAAGGCGATCTGATAATGCTGGGGCAGTTTACCCACAGGCATAATCTCTTTCACTACTTCCTTGCCTTCCAGCGCGGCCCGAGACTGCTCCTTCAATTCCTCCATGGCTGCCGCTCCAGAGCCGGAGACCGCCTGGTAAGTAGACACAATTACCCGCTCCAAACCGAATCGGTCATAAAGAGGCTTCAGAGCCACAACCATCTGAATCGTAGAGCAGTTGGGATTGGCTATAATTCCTTGATGATGGCCAATCGCAGCCCCATTCACTTCCGGGACGATCAGGGGGACCTTCGGATCCATCCGGAATGCATTCGTGTTGTCGACAACCACGGCCCCTCGTTTCACGGCTTCGGGTGCAAAAGTTTCACTTACACCCCCACCTGCACTGAACAGAGCGATATCCACTCCTTTGAAGGCCTCGGGAGATGCCTCCTGCACTTTCACTTCCTCTCCCTTGAAACGGACCTTTTTGCCAGCGGATCGACGGGATGCAAGCAAGCGGAGCTCTTTCACAGGAAAGGAACGTCTCTCCAGGTTCCTCAGGATCTGTTCTCCAACTGCACCTGTCGCTCCCAAAACAGCCACAGTTGCTTCCTTTGATGGCATAGAATTAATCCCCCTCATTTTCCTCTGTCAGAGATCCTATGGAGTCTTTCCCGTGATGGATTCAGCCGACACAGGATCTCTGACATACTATCAATCCCTATCTATTATGAGGTTAAATCCCGGTATTTTTCAACTATCAATGGTTGGATTTGTTCCCCCGCCATGGCAGCTTCAATCGTCTCCGGAATCCGTTGCATCCTGGCTACTAAGGAGTTCGGCTTCTGTTCAGGGGAATCCTGACCGAAGGGGACAAAATAGATATATTTCGCTGGCAACAACCGGGCCAAATTGGCCGCATTGAGTCCTAGAGCATCATTCGTCGAGATGGCGAGAACCACCGGACGCCGATTTCTCATCTGCGCTTTTGCTGCCATCAAAACCGGACCATCCGTTAATGCATTGGCTAAACGAGCCATGCTGTTCCCTGTGCAAGGAGCAATCAACATACAATCGAGCAATTTTTTGGGACCGACTGGTTCCGCTTCAGGAACTGTCGTGATCATCTTCTCATCTGTGATTTCACTAATTTTGGCCAGCCATTCCCGGGCTTCACCGAACTTGCTATCCACCTTTTGCACCGTATGCGAAAGAATCGGGATCACCCGTGCGCCCAGATCCACCAGGCGTTTCATTTGCGGTAACACTTCATCATGGGTGCAATGGGAACCTGTCATGCCAAATCCAATCGTCTTTCCCGCAAGATTCATATCCATCACTCCCTCTCACCCAGTTCTTCCGCCATCAGGCGGGTGATTGTCCGTGCCAAAATCCTGCCCGCTGTTTTGGAGGCGACAATCCCTGGCAGACTAGGGGCTAGCATCGCTTTAATCCCTCGTTTTTCCGCAAAGGTAAAATCAGTTCCCCCTGGTTTCGAAGCTAAATCGATAATCACACAGGAGTAGGACATCTGGTTCAACACCTGCTCCGTTACCACCTGAGCGGGTACTGTGTTGAACAACAGGTCCAAATCCCCCACTTGAGCCGATAAGTCTTTCATCAGAAAAGGGGAGAGTCCCATCTCTTCTGCCCGGGCCACTTGATCCGGACTGCGGACCCCCACCTTCACCCGGGCTCCGAGGGCATGCAACGTTCGGCAGAGTGTCATTCCTACTCTTCCCAGTCCCAAAACAGCGCAGGTAGAACCGTGGATAGTGATATTGGTATTTTGGATCGCCAACATCAAAGCTCCCTCCACCGTAGGGATGGAGTTGTAG
Source organism: Kroppenstedtia sanguinis (assembly GCF_050433445.1). Lineage (NCBI taxonomy): Bacteria > Bacillati > Bacillota > Bacilli > Caryophanales > Thermoactinomycetaceae > Kroppenstedtia > Kroppenstedtia sanguinis. The sequence continues at coordinate 156,788 of NZ_JBNPXF010000006.1, forward strand.
ATGGCGACATCATCCCGCATCAGCAATTCCACCAGACGTATGGAATACTTCTCACAGAGATTTTTCAGATAGGGTTTAGCCATCCCCGAAAATATAATGGCGTGGTCCGGCAATGCGGATATATGCTCTTCTGCCAATACGATTCGCCTCTGGGTGAAAATACTGTCCACCAACCCATGATCATCGGTCCCCATGATGGGCAAGATCATTAAATCCACCGATTCGACAAACTGAATACTTAGCTCACGGTGGACAGCACCGCTGAATGGGTTTTGCAGATTGTCAAATCCGATCAGACTGACTTTCGCATTCCCCTCGATGCAACTTTTGATCACTTCCAATTGTCTGGCATCTCCGCCGACAATGGCGATGTGTTTCCCCGTCAACATCTCCCCAGTAAGACCCCTTTCCTGGGGGAGCACCCCATGAGGCGGGGATCCCCTCATTGAGAGAAGTTCTCCGCTTTTGCATCCTATGAGAATAGAGCAACCACGGTGACCGGGAACTCAGCCTTTGTTCATATGAAAAAGCCGGGCAGATCTAAGCCCGGCACCCATCATGTAATCCACGTTGTGAACTTTGGCCCACCATTTCATCCCGACAGTTCAAACCCAACGCTTTTATCGGCTGTAATAAGAACGCCCTACCCCTTCCACAATCACCATCTCGGGACCGATCTTCCGGATCTGACTCCATGCAATCTCCCGTGCCCCCTGCTTTTTCCCAAACCAGGAATTCCCCACGGGTAACAACAGAGAACGGATATCCCCCGTCTGGGGATCAATCACCAGATCCGCCTGACCCACGGATCCGATCCGTTCTCCCCCTGCCACATCGATCAATTCTTTTTCCGCAAATTCACTGAAACGCATCCAGATCCCCTCCTGCTGCAGTCTATCGATCGGGAAAGGGACTTATGACAACCTCTCAAGAAACAAACGTTCCCTTTTTCGGAAGGAAATCTGCGACGGTTGGGGAAGAGAGGTTTAACGGAAGGTCATGTGAAACTCAAGCCTGTCGGTTAGCCATATTTCGCATAAAGATGAGGGGAAGCTCGTAACAAATCGAACAAGGAAAGCACCCATTACAGGTGATGTTGAAGGTTCCATAGATCACGCATGAAATCCAGCATGGAAACAGATCGGAAGTGACCCGGCTTCTTCCAATTATAAAGCATATGGAGCAAAACATAGGTAATACAGGCACCAAACAGTTGGCCATTAACCGCATTCTCTGTCGTCCCAAACAAGGTTGTGGCATTCAGATGCTGCTTGAGCCAACGGAAAAAAAGCTCCACTTGCCATCGGGCGCGGTACAGATCAGCAATCCCCTCGGGATCTACCACGATCAAATTCGTCACGACGTGGATGGCCTTTCCTTGATCACCGTGAAAGGAAACGATCCGAAGCGGACGGGAGGTCCCTTGAAGAGTGGCCCCAATGTCCTGAAATATAGGGGAATCCTCGTTGGATGGAGTACGTGAGCGATTTTCATATTTTTGCGTAAACTCACGACAAAGAAGACCCGCTGGTCATCCAGCTTTTCCAACCGTTTGCCGTGAATGTATTCCCGATCTTGAACCACCCATGTGATGGGGCTCTTGCAACAGGGTGGAGGCCATGTCGTGTGCCCGTGCAGGGGAAGCTTCGACTTGTACCAAAGCTTGATCCGTTGTATTTATCCTGACGTGTAGCTTCTCACCCCTGCTTGGCTTCCTTGAAAATGGGCCCAAGGGAGCCTTCCCTTTCCGACCATGACGGTAGTGGAATCGAGGGCTTCAATGGGAAGCGGGAGCGAAAGGGTTCGTCGAACGTTCCGACCGAATCGACGAATGAGGGTATGGAGGATCTTTTGCATCATATCAAAAGGCACTTCTCTGGCTTTCTTCGCCAAGGTGGATTGGTCCACTGAAGGAAGCCCAGCGCAGGTTGGGGGTTGTTTTTCACTATGGAGAAATCCTTTCCACTGTCCGATGGCAACGGCGATCCAGTATTTCAACAAGTGATAGGTGGAGAATTTTGCGGAATTCTGGAATTCATATGCTTGAGCTAGTTGGGTATGTTCCTGCAAACCATACAGCGATTGCAATAGGTCAAAAAGTAGAGTATCCTGCTTCATAGAAAGCTCCTTTGAGTAGTGTTTTGAGGTGGGTCCTTCAAAACCATTGTACTACAAAGGGGCTTTTTTTCTCTAAACTTTGGCTAATCGACAGCCCTGTCCCTCACCCATTTTATTTAGCGTATGAAGTACTATTACTGTTTATTTCCCCCAATTCAATGCGATTTCCATCGGGATCGAGAAATACCGCAATTGTTCCCCAATCAAATGCAAGGTGTTTATGCACAAAACCTACGCCACATTTTTCTAGCTGAGCTACTTCAGATGCAAGTGATTCAACATCAAATCGCAATACAACAGGATTTTCGCTACGGGCTTTTTCTTCATCGGAACCAATCCCGCCTTTCTCAACCATTAAATAACCATTGGGAATGTTAAAAGTAACAAGGCGTTCTTTCTTATTCCTTACTTCTAAATTCATTATGTAACTATAAAAATCCACACACGCTTCGTAGCGTTCAACAAATAGGATTACCCCGAATTCCCTATAGTTCATGATAGCACCCCTACAAAAAATAGTTACAATCAATTATCTTTATTGTCGTCCTTCATAGCATCTTGCACATTTTCAACCCTGCTTTTTTCCCTAATAATCTTCCTAACATCAGAATGATCAATCCCGTTTCGAACCGCCGCTTGAATTAATGTAAACAAAAAACCGACCGGATCGACGAATGAGGGTATGGAGAATCTCTTGCATCATATCAAAAGGCACTTCTCTGGAAAGGATGCTTCCGTCCAGCTTCGACGAGTTCATTACGTTACGACCGAGAAAAAGCGATCCAAATCGCCGTGGACCACTCCATGCCCGATGTGGAGCTGTTCGCGGAAGGGCTGCGCACCACCCGTTATCCCTATTTCCAAAAAGTGAAGAGGTGACAAATGAAAAAAATCCAGGGCTGTTGATTACCCAGAAAATGGGTTGTGGAAGGGAGTCGTGTGCTGCCAAAGCGACCTTTGTACCATGGGCACTACAATCCAAAGGAGCTGAAGCTCTAGATGAAGGTAGCCATCCTACCCA